>QEVT01000297.1 GCA_003576755.1 bacterium
GGGTCGGGCTGAGCACGGGCGGGCCGGGCGCCGCGGCCCCCGGCCCGCCCGCCGTCACCGCAGGGGCGCCGCGTTGGCCGCCACCGGCACGAACACCCGTGCCGCGTTCGGCCCCAGGCCCGGCGCGGGCGGGAACGTCGCGTCGTCGGTGGCGTAGGGCCACCAGTTGACGTGGTCGCTCACCTTGTCCCCGCCGCCCTCCCATGCCGTGTTCATGCACCCTTCCTCGGCGTCCGACGGGTCCGTCGGGCCGCCGGGCCGGCCCCAGTACACCAGCTTGGCGAGCTGGCACAGCGCCGGGTCCTCGTTGCGGATGCCCCACTCCGTGTTGCCGCCGACCACCGAGCGCGAGATGTCGAGCCGCGCCCCGTCGCGCGTGCGGATGCCGACGCGGTGGCCCGTCACCGTGCCGCCCGACAGATCGAGGCGCGCCGAGGCGCCGAACGCGTCCACACCGGTCCCCCGGCCGCCGCCGTCGATCCGCCAGCCGTCGTGCAGGCTGAGCACGCCGCCGTCGACCGTCACGTTGGCCGCGTCGTCCGCGGCGCCGGTGATCTCGACGTGGCGCGCGTCGAGGCTCGCCCCGGCGATCACCCGCACGCCGCCCCAGCCCGCCGCCGGGTCGACCGGCCGCAGCCGCAACGGCCTGCCCGCCTCGCCCTCGAACACCACCGCCGCGCGCGCGTTGCGATCGCCGACCTGGAACGCCTTGCCGGCCGGGAACCACAGCTCGAGCCCCGGCGACAGCGTCAGCGCGATGCCCGTCGCCTTGGCCACCACCGCCGTGTCGGTGAACTCGACGGGCACGCCGGGGTCGGCCCACCGGGCCAGCTTGTCGGTATAGGGCGCGTCGGCGCGCACGAGGATGCGGTCGGTGCCGTTGCCGGTGTAGGCGTTGCGTCGCGCCGGATCCTGCTGCTCCTCGCCGATGATCGCCGGCACGTTGCTCAGCGCGATCGACACCGGATAGCCCGTGGCCCCGGTGAGCGTCGACTCGGTCATCAGGCCCGCCACCCGGCCCCATTCCAGCATCGCCCGCCCGCCCTGGCCGCCGTTCTCGAGCCGCAGCCCGGTGAGCTGCGCCGTCAGCGCCGCGTCGGTCAGCCGCACGCCCTTCCACGTCCCCGGGCGGTCCGACAGGCTGGTCATCACCACCGGCTCGCGTGCCGTGCCCTTGGTCTCGAGGCCTCCGCGGCCGAGCGCGGCGTCGCCGACCACCAGCTCGGCGCCGTCCTTGAACACCAGCTCGACGCCGGCCTGGACCTGCAGCGTCGCCGCCCGCGTGGGGCCCGCCACCGTCAGGTCGCCGTCGATCTCGAACGGCACGGGCTTGCCCGCCAGGCCCGGGTTCTTCCAGTTGGCCGAGATCGTCACGTCGGCCTCGGCGCTCGCGTCGACCCGGATGCGCTGCACGCCGTTTTGCACGAACGCGTCGCCGCCGCTGGCGTTCAGGCCGCTGACCAGCCCGTCGACGGCGTCGGGGATGATCTCGACGGGGTAGCCCGCCGCGTGCGCGAACACCGAGTCCGCCGCCGTGATGAGCGGCGTCCGGATGCGGACCATCGGCCGCCCGCCCTGGCCGCCGTGCTGGACGCGGGCGTTGATGAACGAGTGTCCCAGCCCGTCGGGGTCGACGAACTCGGTCAGGTCCATTCCGGGCCACGCGCCCGGCGTGTCGGTCATGCCGGTCAACACCACCTCCTTGCCGGGCTCCGAGCCGCCGCTGAGGTCGAGCTGCCCCCGGTTGGCGTCGTCGATGCCGGCGATCAGCGCCGAGCCGGGGCCGAACTTGACCACCACGCCCTGGTTGAGCGTGAGGATCGGCGCGTCGGGCCCGCCGATGCGCAGCCCGGCGGGCACGAGGTACGGCACGCACAGGTTGTACCAGCTCTGGGTGGTGACGATGTCGCCGTCGCCCGTCAGGCCGGAGAGCACGCGGATGCCGTCGGCGCCGTTGCGGCTGAAGGTCATGGCCGTGCACGCGCCCGGCTGCGGGCCGGGGATCTCGAGGCTCGGGCCCACCACGTCGGCCCGCAGGGCGAGCGGCACGCCGAGCGCCGACTGGAAGCTCATCTGGTTGAGCGCGACGGGGGAATGGAGCTCGACCATCGGCTTGTCGCCGTGGCCGCCGCCGCGCACCGACACGTCGTTGAGCACGCTCTCGCCCGCGCCGGCCTCGACGAGGATCTGCCCCCAAAAGCCCGGGGTGATCTCGCGGTCGTTGGGGAGGAACTGGACGGTCTGGCGCGCCTGGGGGTTGCCGGGCGCCTGCAGCGCGGCGCCGGCCTTGACGATGAGGCTCGTGCCCGCGTTCATCAGCACCTGGGCGCCGGGTTGGATGACCAGGGTGGAGTTGCGCACGACGACGTCGCACGTGAGGATGTGCGGCCGGTCGGCCTCGCGCCACACCGTGTTGGACGTGATCTCGCCGCACCACGACCGGCCCTGGGCGGCGGCCGGCGGCGGCGCCGCGGCCAGCCACGCGGTCGCGCCCGCGACCGCCAGCCGCCACGCCGCCCCGCGCCGAAGTGAAGCTGCCCTGTCGATGCCCATCGTGCGTCCTCCCCGGAGTGTCCTCGTCGTCGGGAGCGCCGTCCGCGACCGCCCCCGTTCAAGGATAGTCGAATCCCGGGTTTAGTAAACCCGCCCGGGTGAGCGCGCCTCCCTTCCCCCAACCTTCCGCGTCCCCCCCGCCACGCGTTATAATCCCGCCGGGCCATCCACCCGCCGCGCCCGCACGCTTCCCGACCGCCCGCCCCGCGCCAAAGGCACAGCCACCATGACCTCACGAATCGCCCAGTACAGCGCCCGCCTGATCGAGTCCGGCTGGCTGGCGGCGGTGATCGTCGTCCCGCTCTACTTCGACGTCTGGTCGTTCCGCGTGTTCGAGCCCGACAAGCTCGCGCTCCTGCGCAGCATCGCCCTCGTCATGCTCGGCGCCGCGCTCGTCTTGCGCTGGGAGCACGGCCTTCCCGATCGGGCCACCGTGCGGGGGTGGCTGGCCACGCCTCTGGTCGCGCCGGTGCTGGCGCTGCTCGCGGTGTACACGCTGTCGACCGCCACGTCGATCACGCCGTGGCTCAGCTTGACGGGGTCGTACAACCGCCTGCAGGGCCTCTACACCTTCGCCGCCTACACGGTGGTCTTCCTCGGCATCGTGGCGCTGGTGCGCGACCGCGACCAGCTCGACCGCCTGGTCATGGCGCTGATCCTGCCCAGCTTGCCGGTGGCGCTGTACGGCGTGGTGCAGAAGTTCGGCGCCGACCCCATGCCGTGGCTCGGCGACGTCACGCAGCGCGTGGCCAGCACGCTCGGCAACTCGATCTTCGTCGCCGCCTACCTCATCATGGTGGTGCCGCTCAGCATCTACAAGCTGATCGGCGCCTACCGCGACGTCCACGAGGCCGAAGACGGCGCGCCCGCCTACGCCGGCGTGCTGCGGCTGGCCGGCTACTTCGTGCTCCTGTTCTTCCAGGTGCTGGCGATCGTGCTGTCGCAGAGCCGCGGACCGTGGCTGGGGCTCATGGGCGCGGGCTTCTTCACCGTCCTGATGGCCGTGGCCATCCACGGCGGCCGGCGGCTCTTGCTGTCGCTGCTGGGGGTCGGCGCGGTGCTGGCCGCGCTCCTGGTGGTGTTCAACCTGCCCGGCAGCCCGCTGGCCCCGCTGCGCGACGTGCCGTACATCGGTCGCCTGGGCCGGGTGCTCGAGACCGACCGCGGCACCGGCAAGGTGCGCGTGCTGATCTGGGACGGGGCGGTGAGCCTCATCGCGTCCGACCCGGCGCGGATGATCGTCGGCTGGGGGCCCGAGAGCATGCACTGGGCCTACAACCCGTTCTACCCGCCGGAGCTCGGCAACTACGAGTCGCGCAACGCGTCGCCCGACCGCTCGCACAACGAGACCTTCGACGCGCTGGTGACCACCGGCATCCTCGGGCTGGTGGCGTACCTCGGCTTCTTCACGGGCGTGTTCTACTTCGGCCTGAAGTGGCTGGGGATGGTCGGCGGCGGCGCCGACCGCAACCGGTTCCTGGCGCTGTGGATCGGGGGCGGCGTGCTGGCGGCCGTCGGCTTCCAGCTCTGGGCCGGCAAGGCGACGTTCCTCGGCGTGGCGCTGCCGGCCGGCATGATCGCCGGGCTGTTCGCGTTCGTCGTGTGGCAGGTGCTGCGCGGATGGGTGGCGCCGGGCCGGCCGGGCACGCTGCTCATGGTCGGCCTCCTCGGCGGGCTGATCGCCCACTTCATCGAGATCCACTTCGGCATCGCCATCGCCGCCACGCGGACGCTGTGCTTCGCGATGGCGGCGGCGCTGGTGGTGGTCGGCGGCCTGGCCGAGGCGCGCCCCGCGCTGTGGGCGGCCGAGGACGCACCCCCCGACCCCCGGCCCGCCGCCGCCGCGCG
>QEVT01000298.1 GCA_003576755.1 bacterium
AAGGCCACTGCTGGGAACGCCGGCATCTTGCCGGCCTGCGTCGTCCGATGCCGCCTGGAAGGCGGCGCTCCCAGGGTGGGTTGTTTCTTGACGACTCCCAAGCACTGCAATGCGTGTTACGGTGTTTTTGCATGAAGTGTGGTCATGATCAAGACGCTCACGAAGCACGGTAACAGCTTGGCGCTGGTCATCGACCGGGCCATCCTGGACCTGTTGCGAATCGATGTCGAGACCCGCCTGGACATTTCGACCGATGGTCGGGCGTTGATCATCACGCCTGTTTCGGGATCCCAGCCATCACGAGACGCATCTGCGCATTGAGGGCAGTTCATCGGCCAGGGTCTCAAAGAGCATTGGGCTGTCTGCCTCATGGCATGTCGGCAGGAACGGATGTCTTTGACGCTTCGCGCAATCTGCGAACGGCACCGATGAGACCCAAGACCCAGCCAACCGGGTAGGGCAGAACGACGAGCCCCCACCAGATCGAATGCCCGCTCTCGCCTCCGATGCCTCCGAACGCGCTCAGCCCCCACATCGCGCCGACGCCCACCGTTACCAAGACAAGAGACCACGACAGGAGTCTTCTGTGTTGGCTCCTGAGGGCGTGACAGAACGTTTGATCGAAGGGCTTCCTGGGAGCGCCGGCATCTTGCCGGCTGGAAGCCGGCGCTCCCAGGATCTGCCACCCGCCGCCCGAAACGGAACGAACGTTCTGTCACGCCGTCAGGTGTTGGCTCTTGCCGAGCACTGCTCCAAGCGCGACCATGCTGGTCCCCAGGAGGATGACGAGCGATCCCTCAAGCGGGTCGACGGCTCCAATGAGCATGGCGATGAGTCCGACAACAACGAGCATCCGAGACAACACCTCGCCCCGATCCCACGTTCACCTGACCACCCGCTCGGCCGCCTGCCCGGCCAAGCCCGCCGTCTCCCCACGGTCGAACCCCGCCACATCGGCGCGGAGACCGCTGCTGGATTCCGGCGACGAGGGCGACGAGCGGACTCCGTGCTGGCGGCGGCCTGCGTCATGCCAGGCTCGCAGCGTGCCATGTAGACGTCATCGTGACATGAAGTAAAGTTGACACCATGGTCAGGACACAGGTTCAGTTGCCCGACGACGTTTACGACCGGGCGAAGCGGTTGGCCGAGGCCCGGGAGATCTCGCTCGCCGATCTGATGCGGCGCGGGCTGGAGCACATCCTCAGCGTTGATGCACCGCCCGAAACGCCGACGGCTTGGAACTTGCCCGCACCGCGTCACCTCGGGTGGACCGGTCTGAGCGCGGACGCGCTTAAGGATGAGGCCCAGATCACCACCTCCGAGGTCGAGCTCGAGCCGCAGCCCTGATCTCGATCGACACCAACCTTCGGCTGGCGTGCAGACAGCCGCCCACTCCATGATGCGCTGTGGGCCGTGGCCGCGCAACCCGTTTTCGCGTACCGCCGCCTCTTCGACGCCCGACCCGCGCTGACGCTCCAGGCGCAAGGCGTGACCGCGTTCGCCACCGCCAACGTCAAGGATTTCCTCGACCTGGGCTTCGAACGCGTGTGGAATCCCGTAGCTTGAGCAATCCGCCCCGCCGTGGTATCGTGCTGCGCCATGACCAAGAAGCAGATCCGCCCCTACGGCCTGTGGGGCAGCCCCATCACCCCCGCCAGCCTGGCCCTCGACCGACGCCTCGTCGACCTCGCGTGGGACGCCGACGGCGAGACCCTCGTGTGGCTCGAAGGCCGGTCCGACGAGCAGGTGCTCGTCGCCGCCCGCGTCGGCGGCGACGCCCCGCGCGACCTGACCCGCGGCCAGAGCGTCCGCGCCGAAGTCGGCTACGGCGGCGGCGACTTCACCGTACACGCCGGCACAGCCTACTTCGTCGCCCACCCCTCCGGGCAGATCTGCCGCCAGGACCTCGCCGGCGGCCCCGCGCGGCCCGTCACGCCGCCCTTCGGCAAGGCTGCCTCCCCCGCCGTTTCCGCCGACGGCAAGTGGATCGCCTACGTCCACCACCTCGACGGCGTCGACCGCCTGGCCGTCGTCGACACCGCCGGCCGGCTGTGGCCCCAGGTGCTCGCCGAGGGCCGCGACTTCTACATGCAGCCCCACTGGAGCCCCGACAGCCGCTGGCTCGCGTGGGTCGCCTGGGACCATCCCAACATGCCGTGGGTCGCCTCGACCCTGTACGTCGCCATGGTCGGCCACGGCCCCGACGGGCGCGACCTGCCGCGCCTCGGCGATCCGCGCGGGCTGGCCGGCGGCGACGACGCCATGGCCTTCCAGCCCCAGTTCACCCCCGACGGCCGCGGCCTCGTGTTCGTGTCCGACGAGACCGGCTGGGGCAAGCTCTCGCTGCTCGAGCTGACCACCGGCGTGCGGCGGCGCATCACCACCGCCGAGGCCGAGCACGGCGCCCCCGCCTGGGTGCAGGGCATGCGCACCTACGCCGTCACCGACGACGGCCGCTCGCTGTACGCCCTGCGCACCGACCGCGGGTTCCGGCGCGTGTACCGCATCGACCTCCAGACCGGGGCCAGCACGCGCGTCGCCGCACTCGACGCCTACACCGACGTCCACCAGATCGCCGCCGCCCCCGGCCGCGACCGCGTGGCGATGATCGCCAGCAGCGCGGGCATCCCCCCGCGGGTGGTGGTGTACGACGGCGCCACCGACACCGCCCACGTCATGGCGCGTGCCGGCGGCGAGACCGTCCCCCCCGAAACGCTGGCCGCCCCCGAGGCCCTGACCTGGCCGACCGCCGGCGGCCAGGTGTCGCACGGGCTCTACTACCCCCCGACCAGCGCGTCGTTCGCCTTCCACGGCCCCCCGCCGCTGATCGTGCTCGTCCACGGCGGCCCGAGCTCGCAAGCGCGCGCCGGCTGGGACGCCAAGATCCAGTACTTCGCCACCCGCGGCTACGCCGTGCTCGACATCAACTACCGCGGCAGCACCGGCTACGGGCGCGACTACATGCTGCGCCTGCGCGGCAACTGGGGCGTGTGCGACGTCGAGGACGCCGTGAGCGGCGCGCGCCACCTCGCCGACCGCGGCCTGGCCGACCGCGACCGCTGCGTGATCATGGGCGGCAGCGCCGGCGGCTACACCGTGCTGCAGACCATGGTCGCCTACCCCGAGGCCTTCGCCGCCGGCATCAGCCTGTACGGCGTGGCCGACCAGTTCCACCTGGCGCGCGAGACCCACAAGTTCGAGTCGCACTACAGCGACTTCCTGCTCGGCCCGTTGCCCGAGGCTAGCGTGATCTACCGCGAGCGCTCCCCCGTGTTCGCCGCCGAGAAGATCCGCCGGCCGCTGGCGATCTTCCAGGGCGGCAAGGACAAGGTGGTCCCCCCCGAGCAGGCCGAGGCCATCGTGGCCGCCCTGCGCTACAACGGCACCCCGCACGTCTACCACGTCTACCCCGACGAGGGCCACGGCTGGCGCCGGCGCGAGACCATCGAGCAGTTCTGGCCGGCGGTCGAGACGTTCCTGCTCACCCACGTGATCTACGCATGAACGGGTCCACGGCCAGCGCGAACGGGTCCGCGGCCGGCGTGAACGGGCCCACGGCCGGCGCGCGCCGGGCATCGGCGCGAGGACCGGCGCGACGGCCGGCGCAGGGATCGGCGCCGGTGGCCGCGCGCCGACCCGGGAGCCCGCCCGCATGACCGCCCTCACCGGCGCCGACCGGCGCTTCCTGCGCGGCCAGGCCCACGGCCTGCGGCCGAGCGTGCAGGTCGGCAAGGCCGGCGTCACCGACACCGTCATCGCCTCGGTCGACCAGAACCTCCTGGCGCACGAGCTGATCAAGGTGCAGTTCGTCGACTTCAAAGACCAGCGCAAGAGCCTGGCGGCCGACATCGCGGCGCGCACCGGCAGCGAAGTCGCGGGCGTCATCGGGCACCAGGCCATCCTCTACCGGCCGCACCCCGACCCGGCGCGGCGGCGCATCCGCCTCCCGCGCGGCGGCGCGCCGGGCGGCTGACGACCGCCGCCGTGGGGCCCGAAGACCCCGCGACCGCCGAGCTCAACCTCGCGTGGTCGCGGGTGCTCGTCGACGAGCTCGTCCGGGGCGGCGTGCGGCACGCCTGCGTGTCGCCCGGCTCGCGCTCGGCGCCGCTGGCCGTCGCCGTGGCCGAGCGGGCCGACATCACGACGTCCGTGCACGTCGACGAGCGGTCGGCCGGCTTCTTCGCGCTCGGCCACGCGCGCGCCGCCGGCCGGCCGGTGGCGCTGGTGTGCACGTCGGGCTCGGCCGGCGCGCACTACCTGCCGGCCGTCATCGAGGCCCACATGAGCCGCGTGCCGCTGGTGATCCTCACCGCCGACCGGCCGCCCGAGCTGCGCGACACCGGCGCGTGGCAGACCATCGACCAGGCGCACCTCTACGGCCGCTTCGCGCGCTGGTTCGCCGACCTGCCGCCGCCGACCGCCGGGCTGCTGCATTACGCCCGCTCGGTCGCCGCGCGCGCCGCGGCCATGGCCGGCGGCCGGCCGGCGGGACCGGTGCACCTCAACGTACCGTTTCGAGAGCCGCTGCTGCCGGCGGAGTCGCTGGCACGGCGGTTGTCGCACAAGCCATCGGAGCCGCAAGGCCCGCACGCCAAGCCGGCCATAGGCGATCCCCAGTCCGGCGCCTGGCGTCCGAGTGCCGACGACGCCGCGGCCGTCGCGGGTCGCCCGGCCGGGGCGCCGTGGGTGAAGGCGCCGCGCGCCGCGCTTGCGAACGACGACGGGGTGGTCGCCGAGCTCGCGGCGCTCGTCCGCGCCCACCCGCGGGGCCTCGTCCTCACCGGGCTCGCCGATCCATCGCCCGGCTACGCCGACGCCGTGTCGCGGCTCGCGGCGGCCGCGGGCTACCCGCTCCTGGCCGAGCCGGGGAGCGGGCTGCGGTTCGGGGCGCACGATCGCTCGCACGTCGTCACCGGCTATGACGCGTTCCTGCGCGCCCCGCGCTGGTGCGCGGCCCACGCGCCGGAGCTCGTGCTGCGCTTCGGGGCCAGCTTCACGTGGCGGCCCGTCGCGCAGTTC
>QEVT01000020.1 GCA_003576755.1 bacterium
TGCCCGACGAGCCCCCTGCGGCGCGGCCGGCCGCCTGCCGGATCCGCCCCGCCGCCGTCGGGGCGTCCGCGGCCGCGCCCGCCCCCGCCCGCGCCGTGCGCGGCGCCCGGATGCTGCCCGACGCCACGCTGCTCGAGCCCGAGACGACCACCGCCGCGCCCGGCGATGCCGCCGATCTCCAGGCCGCGGCCCGGACCATCGAGCAGACCCTGGCCGGGTTCGGCGCACCCGGCGAGGTCGTCGAGGTCGAGCAGGGGCCGACCTTCACGCGCTTCGGCGTGCGCCCCGGCTACGTCGAGCGCGGCGGCCAGCGCCTCCGCGTCAAGGTCGGCCGCATCAGCGCGCTCAAGCACGACCTCGCGCTCGCGCTCGCCGCGCCCGCCATCCGCATCGAGGCCCCGGTGCCCGGCCGGTCGCTCGTCGGCATCGAGGTGCCGAGCACGCGCGGCGGGCCCGTCCGCCTGCGGGGCATCGCCGAGAGCCAGGCCTTCACCCGGCTCCGCCGCCGCCACGGCCTGGCGCTGGCCCTCGGCCGCGACGTCACCGGGGCGCCCGTCGTCGCCGACCTCACCGGCATGCCGCACCTGCTGATCGCCGGCGCCACCGGCAGCGGCAAGAGCGTCGGCCTGAACGCGATCCTCGCCAGCCTCCTGCTCGGCCACACCCCGGACGCCCTCCGGCTCATCCTGGTGGACCCGAAGCGCGTCGAGCTGAGCCGCTATGGCGCGCTGCCGCACCTCGTGGCGCCGGTGGTCACCGAGGCGCGCGAGGCCGTCGGCGCCCTGCGCTGGGTGGTGGCCGAGATGGACCATCGGTACCAGCGGTTCGCCGCCCGCGGCGCCCGCGACCGCGCCGGCTTCAACGCGCGCTCGCCCGCCGGCGAGGCGCCCGTCCCCGCCCTGGTGGTGGTCATCGACGAGCTCGCCGACCTGATGCTGACCGCGCCCGCCGACGTCGAGCCGCTGCTGACGCGCGTGGCGCAGCTCGGGCGGGCCACCGGCATCCACCTCATCGTGGCCACCCAGCGCCCGTCGACCGACGTGCTCACCGGCATCATCAAGGCCAACTTCCCGGCCCGCATCGCCTTCGCGGTGTCCAGCGGCATCGATTCGCGCGTGGTCCTGGACCGCGTCGGCGCCGAGGCGCTGCTCGGCCGCGGCGACATGCTGTTCCAGCCGCCCGACGCGCCGCACCCCGTGCGCCTGCAGGGGGCGTGGGTGTCCGACGCCGAGCTCGACGCCCTGGTCGGCTTCTGGCGCGGCGCGCACTGGCCCGCCCCCCCGCGCCTCTCGCCGTGGGAAGACCTCGTGCCGTCCGACGACCCGGACGCCGAGCTGTACGAGCGCGCCCGCGCCCTGGCCGAGCACGACCCGCGGCTGAGCGCGTCGGTCGTCCAGCGGCGCCTGCGCGTCGGCTTCCCGAAGGCCCGGCAGCTTGTCGAGCGGCTCGTCGAGGACGGCTGGCTGGCCGGGGGCCGCGACGGCCCCGGCGACGAGCGCGACCCCGACGCCGACGACGGTGAGCGGCCGCCCGGCCGCGGCCGGGGGCGCACGGGCGGCCGCGGCGAGGGGCCCGGCCGCTCCCGTGATCTCGGCTGGGTCGACAGCGAGTTCGAGGGCTGAGGGCGGCCGGCTATAATTGCGTGTCGGCATCATCGCGCGGGCAATCCCCCGACACGACCGAGGAGGACGTTCATGGCCGGCCATTCCAAATGGGCCAACATCAAGCACCGCAAGGGCGCGGCCGACAAGCGGCGGGCGTCGCTGTTCACCAAGCTGGCGCGCGTCATCACCGTGGCGGCGCGCGAGGGCGGCGGCGATCCCGAGATGAACTTCAACCTCCGCCTGGCGGTCGACAAGGCCCGTGCCGCCAACATGCCCAAGGACAACATCGAGCGCGCCATCGCGCGCGGAACGGGCGCCGAGAAGGGCGAGCAGCTCGAGCGCGTGGTCTACGAGGGCTACGGCCCGGCGAGCGTGGCGATCATGGTCGCCACCACCACCGACAACCGCAACCGGACGGTCGGGTTGGTGCGCAGCGCGTTCAACAAGTATGGCGGCAACCTCGGCGAGAACGGCAGCGTGGCGTGGCAGTTCGAGCAGCGCGGCGTCATCCAGGTGCCGGCCGACGGCATCGACCCCGACGACCTGGCGCTGGCGGCCATCGACGCCGGCGCGCTCGACGTCGAGCTCGGCGACGAGGTCGTGACCGTCGTGACCGACCCCGCCGCCTTCCGCGGCGTCAAGGCGGCCCTGACCGCCGCGGGCTACAACACCGACGACGCCACGCTGTCGATGGTCTCGACGGTGCCCATGGACCTCGACGACGACCAGACGCTGAAGGTGCTGAAGTTCATCGACATCCTCGAGGACATCGACGACGTCGACGAGGTGTACACCAACGCGTCGTTCTCCGATGCCGCCGTCGAGCAGTTCGCGATGAGCTGATGCGCGTGCTCGGCATCGATCCCGGCACGGCCACGACGGGGTTCGGCTGCATCGACGGCCGCCCCGGCGCCGCCGGCCGGGTCGAGCTGATCGACCACGGGGTCATCCGCACGGCGGCCGGCACGCCGATGCCGCAGCGCCTGGCCGAGCTGCACGCCGGGC
The DNA here is from genome assembly GCA_003576755.1 of bacterium. Lineage (GTDB taxonomy): Bacteria > Chloroflexota > Anaerolineae > Epilineales > Epilineaceae > UCB3. Next base: position 2,610 of record QEVT01000020.1, read on the forward strand.
TGGCCGCGCTGATCGGCGAGCTTCGGCCAGACGCGATGGCCGTCGAGGAGCTGTTCTTCTCGAGCAACGCCAGCACCGCGCTCACCGTGGGTCAGGCGCGCGGGGTCATCCTCCTGGCCGGCGCCCAGGCCGGCCTGCCGATCGCCGAGTACAAGCCCATGCAGGTCAAGCAGGCCTTGACGGGCTACGGCGCGGCCGACAAGCGGCAGATGCAGGACATGCTGCGCCTGGTGCTGGGCCTGGACCGCGTGCCGCGCCCCGACGACGCGGCCGATGCCATCGCCATCGCCCTCTGCCACTTGCAGACGGCTCGCGAGGCCTGGTAGGGGATCGGGGCGGGCGCGGCCGGGTGAGCGGCCTGCGCCGCCCCGGCGCTACTCCTCCTCGTGCCGGTCCTTCTGGGCCTGCGCGATGACGCCTTGGGCGATCTGGTGCGGCACCTGCGCGAAGTGCGCGAACTCCATGGTGTAGTAGCCGCGGCCCTGGGTCATCGAGCGCAGGTCGGTGGAGTAGCGCAGCAGCTCGGCGAGCGGCACCTGGGCGCTGACGACCGCCTTGGTGCCGACCTGCTCGGTGCCCTGCACCATCCCGCGACGGGTGTTGAGGTCGCCGAGGATGTCGCCCATCTGGCCGCCCGGAACCACGATGCGCACGTTGTACACCGGCTCGAGCAGCACCGGGCCCGCCTGGAGGAACGCCTCCTTGAAGGCGCCGCGCCCGGCGATCTGGAACGCGATGTCCTTGGAGTCGACCGGGTGCTCCTTGCCGTCGAAGACGACCGCCTTGACGTCGACCACCGGGTAGCCGGCGACCACGCCTTCGGCCAGGCTGTGGCGGATGCCCTTCTCGGTCGAGGCGATGAACGGCCCCGAGATCGCGCCGCCGAACACCTCGCTGGCGAACTCGAAGCCCGCCCCCGACTCGCGGGGCTCGACCCGCAGGTGCACCTCGGCGAACTGGCCCGCGCCGCCCGACTGCTTCTTGTGGCGGTACTGCGTCGAGGCCGTGCGCGAGATCGTCTCGCGGTACGGGATGTGCGGGACGGCGGTGGTGACGTTGACGCCGAACTTCTCCTTGAGCCGCCGGACCGCCACGTCGACGTGGGTGTCGCCCATGCCCGACAGAAGCAGCTCGTGCGTCGAGTCCTCGACGTGCGAGCTGAGGGTCGGGTCCTCGTCGACGATCCGCTGCAGCGAGCCGCCGAGCTTGGTGCCGTCGGCCTGGCTGACCGGCTTGAGCGCGACCGAGTACAGCGGCACGGGATAGGTGAAGCCCGGCAGCTCCAGCGGGTGGTCCTTGTCGCACAGCGTGTCGGCCGTGTGGGTGTGCTGGAGCTTGGCGACGGCGCCGATGTCGCCGGCGTACAGGTGGCCGACGGTCATCTGCTCCTTGCCGCGCAGCACGTAGACCGGTCCGATGCGCTCCTCCTCGCCGCGGTTGGCGTTGAAGACGCGGCTGTCGGCCTTGAACGTGCCGGACAGCACGCGCAGGTACTGCAGCTTGCCGACGTACGGGTCGGCCTGCGTCTTGAACACCAGGGCCGCCAGATGGCCGGCGGGGTCGGGCTTGAGCTCGACCGCCCCGGCCTTGGGGCTCGTGGCCTTGCGCGCGGGCGCCTCGAGCGGCGACGCCACGTACGTCACCAGCATGTCGAGGAACGCGTGCATGCCCAGGTCCTCGGTGGCGGCCGTGTAGAGCACCGGCACGTAGGCGTTGCCCTTGGCGCCCTTGACCAGGCCGGCGCGGGTCTCGTCGGCGCTGAGGTCGCCCTCGTCGAAGTACTTGACCATCAGGGCGTCGTCGGACTCGGCCGCGGCCTCGACGAGCGCATCGTGGCCGCGCTTGCCGTCGGCGGCCACGTCGGCGGGCACGGCGCCGGCATGGCCGTCCTTGCCGAGGCTCGCGGTCTCGCCGACCACGCGGTACACGCCCTCGAAGCTCGCCGCGCGCCCCACCGGCACTTCGAGCGGCGCGAACCGCACGCCTTCGAACGTGGCCTGGAGCTGGGCCAGGACCTTGGCCGGATCGGCGTTGTCGCGGTTCATCTTGTTGATGACCACGATGCGCGGCAGACCGAGGTCGTCGAGGTGCTGCCACGCGATCTCGGTGCCGACCTCGACGCCGGCGACGGCGTCCACCACCACCACGGCGCATTCCACGGCGTGCAGCGTCGCGATCACCTCGCCGATGAAGTCGGCGTAGCCGGGCGTGTCCAGCAGGTTCAGCTTGTGGCCGTTCCACTCGACCGGGACGAGGCTCGTGCTGATCGAGATGCCGCGCCGGACCTCCTCGGCGTCGAAGTCCGAGACGGTGTTGCCCTCTTCGGTCCTGCCCTGGCGGTTGGTCGCCTTGCTGACGAAGAGCGCCGCCTCGGCGATCGAGGTCTTGCCGGAGCCGCTGTGCCCCACGAGCGCGACGTTGCGCACCTTGTCGGTGGTGTACTCCTTCATGGACGTCCTCTCGCCTCCTGAAGAATCGAGATCGTGCCCCCCGCGTGTGAAGGGAGGCCGGTACCATGCAACGCCCGGGCGCGATCGGCCCGGGCGGGAAGTTCACGGTCGTTTTGAGTATAGTCGGAAGGCCGGCATCGCGCCAGCAGTGCGCGCGGCGCCCTCATCCAGGCGGCGCCGCCCCGCGCGCCCCGCCCCCATGCCGCCCTGCGAACCCCAGCCATGCACCCAGGACGAGCATCGCGACGGCCTCGGCCACGAGCCATGCGGTGGGCCAGCCGGCGCCGACGGTGATGGTGTCGGGATGCCGGGTGGCGGTGCCCCGCGCGTCGACCTCCGCGATGGCGTAGCGGTAGGTCGCGCCGCGGCGAACCGCCCGATCGACGAACGTGTACTCGGCGCCGGCCAGCGCGCTGCCCGTGGCGGGGACCGGCGCGTCGGTCACCCGCCGGTCGGCGCCCGCCGGGGCGTCGACGTCGAGACGCCAAACGTGGAAGCCGACGACGTCCGACTCGCTGCCGGTGCGCCAGCGGACCGTGACCTCCGCCGGCGCGGCGGCCTGGGCCAGGAGGTACAGGGCGCCGGCGATCATGCCCGCGGCGGCGACGGGGCGCCACGGGCGCGGGCGGCGGGGGCCTGCGGGCGGCGGGGCGGGCGCCACGGCCACGCCGATCTAGCCCCCGGCGCGCCGCCCGACCGGCATGCGCAAGGCGTCGGCCGCCAGGTCGTGGCCATGCGCGCGGAAGCGGCCCCAGTCGGCCCAGTCCGGCGCGAGCTGGCGCAGCGTGCGGGCGATGTCGGGCAGGCGCTCCGGCCGGACGAACAGGAAGTCCATGATGTCCTCGTCGGGGTCGTTCACCATGGGCTCGGCGTAGTCGACGCGCACGTGGAACACGAACGACGCGAACGGCATCCGGCGCTCGTCGTCGCGACACCGAAACGTGTACGCGATCAGCCCGAGGAAGCGCGCGTCGGCCACGGGCAGTCCGGTCTCCTCGGCCGCTTCGCGGTGCAAGGCATCGACGGCGGCCTCGCCGGGCCGGATGCCGCCGGTCGGCAGGCGGTACGTCGCCGGCGGGTACTGGACCTTGGTGTGGACGAGCACGTGCCGGTTGGGCCGCTGCACGACCAGCACGACCTCGGCGCGGCGGTTGGGGCGCGCCACCACGGCCTCCCACCACTCGTCGAACGTCGGCCGCACCATGTCGACGGCGACGCTTCGGCGCCCGGCGGGGCCGAAGCGCGCCTCGAGGGCGGCGACCTCGGCGGGATCGACGAGGTCCTCGAAGGCGGGAGCGGCGGGGATGTCCATCGGGCCCAAGGATACGCGGGGCGCGGCGGCCGGCAAGTCCCAACAGACGCGCGGGCCCGGCCAGATCGACCGGCGGGGCCGCGTGGATGGGTCGTCGCCTGGGCCGGATTGACCGCTTCCGGGCTCTGCGCTAAGGTCGTGCGCCTGCCATCCGTGCCGCCCGCGGCCGCGCCCTACGGAGCTCCCGAGGATGCCCCATCCGCTCACCGTCGACGATCTCTGGGCCCTTCCCCGCGTCGGGGCGCCCGTCCCGGCCGACGACGGGACCCGCGCCGTCGTCCCCATCACCACCGCGTCGATGGACACCAACGAGGCCACGACCCGCTTGTGGCTGGCCACGGTGCCCGCCCCCGGCGCGCCGCCCGCGGTGCGCCCGCTGACCTCGGCGGACGTCTCGAGCAGCATGCCGAGCATCAGCCCGGACGGCACGCGGGTGGCGTTCGTCCGCAAGCCCGGCGGGCCGAAGGGCGACGGCAAGGCCAAGGCCGGGCCGCGCTTCCCCGACAAGCCGCAGGTGTACGTCATGCCGCTGGACGGCGGCGAGCCCGAGCGGCTGACCGACCTGCCGCTCGGCGCGAGCGAGCCGCGCTGGCTGCCGGACGGCCGCCGGCTGGCCTTCGTCGTGTCGCTGCTGGCAGAGGCACCGACCGTCGACGGCACGGCCGAGCTGGCCAAGGCCCGCGAGGACGAGCCGGTCAAGGCCCGCGTCACCGAGGACCGCGTGTACCGCTACTGGGACCGCTGGCTGACCGACGGCCAGATCGGGCACCTCTGCGTGCTGGACCTGGCGACGCGGGCGATGGTCGACCTGATGCCGGGCTGGACGCGCTGGCTGGGGCTGTGGGAGCCGGGCGGGAGCTGGTGCATCGCGCCCGACGGCCGGGAGATCGCCTTCAGCGGCTGCCGGTCGGAGCCGCCGTACGACCCGCTGCTGTTCGGGATCTACACGGTGGCGGTGCCGGAGGCGGGAGTGGCGGCGGGCGCCGAGCCCGAGCCGCCGCGCCTGCTCACGGCGCACCACGGCGGCCCGGCGTCGCGGCCGGTGTACGGGCCGGACGGGCGGTGGCTGGTCTACGGCATCCAGCACGAGCTCGACTTCTACGCCGACCCGGTACGGCTGGTGGCCCACGACCGACACGCCGGCACGCACACCGTGGTCACCGACATCGACACGTGGGACCGCTCGGCGAGCGGCTGGACGTTCTCGCGCGACGGCGCGACGGTGCTGCTGACCGCCGAGGTCGAGGCGCACAACGTGCTGTTCGCGCTGGATCTGGCCGGGGCGGTGGCCGACCGCGCGGCGCACCCGCCGCGCGCGCTGCTGCGCGATGGCTGGCTGGGCGAGCCGCGAGTCGGCGGCGACCGCGTCTTCTTCACCCGCGAGTCGCTCTCCCGGCCGCCCGAGGCGGCGTGCTGCGCGCTCGACGGCACCGACCTCCGTGCGCTGACCGACGCCGCGGCCGCGGGGCTGGCGGAGATCGCGTTCGGCCCGGTCGAGGAGGTGGTCTTCGCCGGCGCCGAAGGCCACCCCGTGCAGATGTTCGTCGTCCACCCCCCCGCGGCGGCGGACGGCGGGCCCGCCGCGGCGCCCGGTCCGCGGCCGCTGGTCCACCTGATCCACGGCGGCCCGCACGGGGCATTCGGCGACCAGTGGCACTGGCGCTGGAACAGCCACGCGTTCGCGGCGGCGGGCCGCGTGGCGGCGCTCGTCAACTTCCACGGCTCCACCGGTTGGGGCGACGCCTACTGCCGCTCGATCCTCGGGCGCTGGGGCGACCAGCCGTACCACGACATCATGGCCGCCACCGACGTGCTCGTCGAGCGCGGCGTGGCGGACCCGGCGCGGATGGCGGTCACCGGCGGCTCCTACGGCGGCTACCTCGTGAGCTGGATCTGCGGCCGGACCAACCGGTTCAGGTGCGCCGTCAACCACGCCGGGGTGTGCGACTTCCAGACGCAGTTCGCCTCCGACGTCACGCAGGGCCGCCGCCGGTCGATGGGCGGCGAGCTGTGGGACGACCTGCCGGGTCTGGACCGCTACAACCCGGTGCGCCAGGCGGCCGCGTTCGAGACGCCGATGCTCGTCGTCCACGGCGTGCAGGACTACCGGGTGCCGTACAACCAGGGGCTGACGATCTACAACGTCTACAAGGCGCGCGAGCTGCCGGCGCGGCTGGTGGTGTATCCCGACGAGAACCACTGGATCCTCAAGCCGCGCAACAGCCGGCACTGGTACGGCGAGGTCCTGGGCTGGCTCGGCCGCTGGCTAGGGTAGCCGCCGCGGCGACCCATGGACCGTAGGGGGCCCGGTCGCACCGCCGCGCGGGAGCATGACCGATCGCCGGGCGTCACGCAACCGCACCGGCGCGGCCCCCGACGCCGTCCCCTCGCTTCCGCCGGCCACCGGCAGGTACACGCTGCCGCGCGGCGCCGCCGTCGCCGTCGCCTCCGCCGTCGGCCGCCCCGCCGGTACACGCGCGACGAACACCTGCTGCCGGCGCCTCGGGTTGTCGCCGAGGTCGGCCGTCGCGTTCCAGAAGGCGATGTCGGCGTCGGCCGTCGACGCCAGGCCCTGGTAGTCGCCGATGAAGCCGGTGGTCGGGTTGACCATCGGCAGGCTGATCGACCAGTCCCATGTCTGGGCGCTGACGCGGACGTTGGGTTCCCAGGTGGCGCCGCCGTCGTGCGAGCGCGCCATGTAGGTGTCGATGCAGAAGTTCGCGCGCCCGACGTTCTCGCGCGGGATCCACGGCAGGTCCGGGCACGGCAGGCGCCGGTCGAACCACACGGCGGCGATGCGGCCGTTCGGGGCGGCCGCGAGCTGCGGCTGGAACTGGTCGACGCCGCCGGCGACGGCGTCGTCGTTGAGCCGGCGCGGGGTGCTCCACGTCGCGCCGCCGTCGGTCGACCGGACGGCGAGGATGTCGGCGTCGCCGTGCCGGTAGTCCGCCCACGCGACGTGGAGGTCTCCCGTCGTCGGGCTGATCGCCAGCGCCGGCAGGCTGGCCGGCGTGCGGAACACGGCGTTGGGGAGCTGGTACGGCACCGCGCGCAGCGCCGCGGCCGTCGCCGGCGCCGAGAACGTCCGCCCGCCGTCGGTCGACCGGACCCATTCGACGGCCCCGTCGCCGTCGCCGACGGCGATGATGTCGCGGCCGTACACCACCACCACCGTGCCGTCCGGGCCGACGGCCGGGACCGCGCCCTGCAGCGGGCCGGTCGCCAGGACCAGCGGGGCCGACCAGGCCGCCCCGGAGTCCGTCGACCGCGCGAACACGATGCGCGCCGGGTCGCCGACATCGGTCCATGCCAGGTAGACGTTGCCGGCGTGCGGGCTGGCGCCGCGGGGGTCGTGGTCGGCCGCGATCCACTGCTTGTCGGCCGCGGTGGTGCGGTCGGCGGTCACGGGCGGCCCCCAGCCGCCGCCGAAGGGCTTCTTGAGGACGTCGATGCCCGTGGGGCCGCGGGTGAGGACGGCGAAGTACGCGTTGCCGGCATGGTCGAAGGCGGCGACGGGGTCCGAGGTCAGGGTGTAGCCCTCGACGCCGTCCGGCTGCCGCTGCGACCACGAGCGGCCGCCGTCGAACGATTCGAACACGCCGCTGTGGAAGCGGTAGGCCGCCGGCGTGTGGAAGAGCTTGGCGCAGCCGAGCAGGTGGTCCGGGTCCGTCGGGTCGACCGCCAGCATCACCTCGCTGAAGTCCGTCACCGGCAGCGACGCCCCTGCCACGGCGCCGTCGCGGCTGACCTGGACGTTCTCGACGGTCGCCGCCTGGCGCCGCTCGGCCCGGGCGAGCGGGTCGGCCGGCCGGGCCGCCCACGACCACGCCAGCGCAAGGCAGACCGCACCCGGCGCGGCTGCGGACACGATGCGCTTCGACACGGCGGCCTCCCCCTCGATGGCCGGGTCACGACGGCAATGCCCGGCGATCCGGGCTGCCGGCACGGGTTCCCCGGGGCGCCTGCCCGCGCTGTGCTAACATTGCCGCAAGATCCCGAATCCGTCGAGGATGCGCGCCAGCCCCATGCCGATCTACGAGTACCTCTGCCCGACGTGCAACCGTGTGTTCAGCTTCATGACGCACACCGTGCACGAGACGCGCCTTCCGGCGTGCCCCAAGTGCGGGTCCGCCGACATGCGCAAGCAGGTGTCGCGCTTCGCGTTCGTGCGGGGCGGCGCCCCGGCGCGCGGCGGTGCCGGCCCCGAGCCCGGCGCGGGCGACGGACCCGACCCGCTCGACGACCCCCGCGTCGAACGCGAGATGATGCGGCTGATGAGCCAGGCCGAGCACATGGACGAGGACGACCCCCGCCAGCTCGGCCACCTCATGCGGCGCATGAGCGAGATCACCGGCGAGCCGCTCGACGGCGAGATGGAGGAGGCCGTGCGCCGGCTCGAGGCCGGCGAGGACCCCGAGAAGGTCGAGGCCGACCTCGGGGACGTGTTCGGGGACGGGGAGCCGGGCGACGGCGGCTTCGGCGGCCCGCCGAGCTACGACGACGGTCTGTACTCGTTCTGAGGCTGCGGGATGGCATCCCACGGGCCACGGCACGGCGCCTCGCGGCGATGGATGCCGTCGCTGTGGGCGAGCTGGAAGCCGTTCGGCATCGGCGAGCAGCGCCCCAACAACTTCGCCGAGGTCCTCCGCGCCGCGTGGGAGAACCGCGACCAGGCCCGCTACGCCTGGCGCATCCTGCGCCAAGGGGTATGCGACGGCTGCGCGCTGGGCACCTCGGGCCTGCGCGACTGGACGATGGACGGCGTCCACCTGTGCAACATCCGCTTGCGCCTGCTGCGCCTCAACACGATGCCCGCGTTCGACCCCGCCGTCGTGGCCGACGTCGCCCCGCTCGTCGGGCGCTCGGGCGCCGACCTGCGCGGCCTCGGCCGGCTGGCCTGGCCGATGATGCGGTCGAAGGGCGACGCGGGCTTCCGGCGCGTGAGCTGGGACGCGGCGCTCGACCTCGTCGCCGAGCGCATCCGCGCCTCCACCCCCGAACGGCTCGGCTTCTACCTGACGAGCCGCGGGCTGCCGAACGAGGTGTACTTCGCCGCCCAGAAGGCGGTGCGGGCCATCGGCACGAACAGCATCGACAACGCCGCGCGCGTGTGCCACTCGCCGAGCACGGTGGCCCTCAAGCGCGCGCTGGGGGTGGCGGCCACGACGTGCTCGTACACCGACTGGATCGGCTCGGACCTCGTGGTGTTCATCGGCAGCAACCCGGCCAACAACCAACCGGTGTCCGCCAAGTACCTCTACTACGCCAAGCGGGCCGGCACCCGGGTGGTGATGATCAACGCCTACCGCGAGCCCGGCATGGAGCGCTACTGGATCCCCAGCAATCCCGAGAGCGCGCTGTTCGGCACCCGCCTGGCCGACGCGACGCACCTCGTCAACATCGGCGGCGACGTCGCGTTCCTCAACGGCACGCTCAAGCACCTGATCGCCCACGGCTGGCTGGCGCACGACTTCATCGCCGCACACACGTCGGGTTGGGACGACCTGCGCGCGGCGATCGAGGCGCAGCCGTGGGAGTGCCTGGAGCGGTCCGCCGGGGCTTCGCGCGCGGCGATGCTCGAGTTCGCACGCGCGATCGGCACCGCCCGCTCGGCTGTGCTGGTGTGGAGCATGGGGGTGACGCAGCACACGTGCGGCGAGGACAACGTGGCCGCCATCGTGAACCTCGCGCTGGCCCGGGGGTTCCTCGGGCGTCCCGGATGCGGGCTCATGCCGATCCGCGGCCACTCGGGCGTGCAGGGCGGGGCCGAGATGGGCGCGTACGCCACCGCGCTGCCGGGCGGCGAGCCGATCACGCCCGAGTCCGCCCGCCAATTGGGCGAGCGCTGGGGCTTCACCGTCCCCACCGCGCCCGGGCTGAGCGCGCCCGAGATGATCGACGCCGCCGCGGACGGCGCGCTCGACGTGCTCTACGCCTCGGGAGGCAACTTCCTCGACGTGATGCCGCACCCCGCCTACGTGGCCGAGGCGCTGGGGCGCGTGCCCTTGCGCGTCCACCAGGACATCGTGCTGACCAGCCAGATGCTGCTGGACCCCGCCGACACCGTGGTGCTGCTGCCGGCCGCCACGCGGTACGAGGTCCCGGGCGGGGTGACCGAGACGTCGACCGAGCGTCGGGTGATCTTCAGCCCGGAGATCCCGGGCCCCCGCGCCGGCGAAGCGCGGCCGGAGTGGGAGATCTTCCTCGACCTGGCGCGGCGGGTCCGCCCGGAGCTTGCCGACCGGTTGCGGTTCCCGGACACGGCGGCCATCCGAGCCGAGATCGCGGCGACGGTGCCGTTCTACGACGGCATCCAACACCTCCGCAAGGCCGGCGACCAGTTCCAGTACGGCGGGCCGCACCTGTGCGCGGACGGGGTGTGCCCCACGCCGGACGGTCGGGCGCGTTTCACCCCCGTCGCCCCGGCCGAGGCGGACCTGCCGACCGGCATGTTCCGGGTCGGGACACGCCGCGGCAAGCAGTTCAACAGCATGGTGCACGCGGCCGCCGACCCGCTCACCGGCGCCGGGCGGCGCGCGGTGCTGATGGCGGCGGCCGATGCGGCGGCGCTCGGCGTTGCCGACGGCGATGCCGTCGTGCTGCACAACGACGTCGGCGCCATGGTCGGGCACGTCCGCTTCGCCCCGCTGCAGCCGCGCAACGTCCTCGTCTTCTGGCCCGAAGGCAACGTGCTCGTCGACCACCGACGGCGCTCGCCCGCGGCCCACATCCCGGACTACAACGCGCTGGTCTGGATCACGCCGGCGGCGGCCGTCGAAGGGGCGGTGGCCGGCGCCGCGGGCGGACCCGTGTCCCACGCCGGCGCCGCGGGCGGCCGCCCGGCCGTCGGGGACGGGACCGCCGGCCGTGGTCCGTCGGGCCCGCGCCCCGCCGACCGAACGACCGCGTAGCGCCGGCGCTCCCCATGCCACGGTCGACCGGTGTCACGCGCACGCACGTCCGGGTCGTCGACGCCGGCGTGGCCCGCCGCCACACGGTGGGCGTGGCCACCGAGGAGCCGCTCGAGATCCGCGTGCGCCGAGGCGCGCACGCCACCGCGCTGGCCGTGACGATGCGCACGCCGGGCGCCGACCACGAGCTGGCCGTCGGGTTCCTCCTGGCCGAAGGGATCGTGTCGAACGCGCGCGACGTCCTGGCGGTCGGCCACTGCGTCGACGGCGACACCGACCCTGAGCAGGCCTTGAACGTCGTCTCGGTGGAGCTCGCGGACGGCGTGGTGGTCGACCTCGGGCCGCTCGCGCGCCGGTTCGCGGTGTCGAGCGCGTGCGGCGTGTGCGGCAAGGCCAGCCTCGACCAGCTCGAGCTGCGCGGCGTCCGCCCGGTGCCGCCGGGCCCGACGCTCGCCCTCGAGACGCTCTACGGGCTGCCCGACCGGCTGCGGTGGCACCAGCGGCTGTTCGACGCGACCGGCGGGCTGCACGCGGCGGGCCTGTTCGACGCCGCGGGCACCCTGGTGGTGGCGCGCGAGGACGTCGGCCGGCACAACGCGGTCGACAAGGTGCTCGGCTGGGCGACCCTGAACGGCTGCCTGCCGCTGCACGACCACGTCGTGCTGGTCAGCGGGCGCAGCAGCTTCGAGATCGTCCAGAAGTGCCTGGTGGCCGGCGTGCCGATGGTGTGCTCGGTGTCGGCCCCGAGCAGCCTCGCCGTCGACGTCGCGCGGCGGTTCGGGATGACGCTGGTCGGGTTCCTGCGCGGGCGCACGCTGAACGTGTACACCGGCGTCGAACGCGTGCGGCTGGGACCGGCCTGACCCGGCCCGGGATATAATTGCGCGCATGTCGATCCTGCGCGCCACCCAGCTCGGCCGGTCGTTTGGCGACTTCGACCTCTTCGGCGGCATCACGTGCAGCGTCCCGGGCGACGGGCGCATCGGGTTGGTCGGTCCCAACGGCGTCGGCAAGACGACGCTGCTGACCATCCTTGCCGGCCTGGCGTCGCCGACGACCGGCAGCGTGCACCGCGCGCGCGGCGCGCGCGTCGGCTATCTGCCGCAGGAGGCGGCCGACGCCTTCGCCGACCACGGCGGCACGGTGTACGCCGAGATGCTCCAGGTCTTCGAGGACCTCCGGGTCGACGAGGCGCGCCTGCGGGACATGGAGGAGGCCATCAGCGGCGGCGAGGCCGACGACGAGCTCCTGGCGCGTTACGGCAACCTGCAGTCGCGGTTCGAGCACGCCGGCGGCTACGACTACCCGCTGCGCATCCGGCAGGTGCTGACCGGCCTGGGGTTCGGCCCCGATGCCTGGGAGACGCCGGTCGCGCACCTCAGCGGCGGGCAGAAGACCCGCGCCCTCCTGGCCCGGCTGCTGCTCGAGCGGCCCGACCTGTTGATCCTCGACGAGCCGACCAACCACCTCGACGTCGAGGCGGTCGAGTGGCTCGAGGGCACGCTCGGCGCCTGGCCGGGCGCGATCTTGGTCGTGAGCCACGACCGCTACTTCCTGGACCGCGTGGCGAACACGGTCTGGGAGATGTCCGCCACGGGCATCGAGACCTACCGCGGAAACTACAGCGCTTATGTCCAGCAACGGCAAGAGCGGTGGGCCCGGCGCCAGGCCGAGCACGAGGCGATGATGGCGCGTTTCGCCAAGGAGCTCGACTTCATCCGGCGCAACATCGCCGGACAGCGGGTGCAGATGGCCAAGGGGCGGCTGAGTCGGCTCAGCCGCGAGGTCGAGGCCGTGCATGCCGGCGGGCTCGAGGCGCTCGGGGCGATCCAGAGCCAGGGATGGCTGCAGGCCACGGACGCGCTCGACATGGAGCGGGCGTCGATGAACGTCTCGGAGGTCGGCCGTCGGATCGGCGAGCTGCGGCCGCCGGTGCCGGAGCGGCCCGAGATCCGCCTCCGCCTGAAGTCCGACGTGCGCGGCGGCGATCTCGTGCTCCGCACACGCGGCGCGGTCATCGGGTACCCGGGCCGGCTGCTCTTCGCCGCCGACGACATCACGCTCGAGCGGCGCGCGCGCGCCGCCCTGATCGGCGGCAACGGCACCGGCAAGACCACGTTCCTGCGCACGATCATGGGCGAGCTCGCGCCGCTGGCGGGCGACGTCGCGGTCGGCGGCGGCGTCCGGATCGGGTACTTCGCCCAGACGCAGGCCGCGCTCGACGCCGACGACACCGTGCTCGGGGCGTTCAGCCGCCACACCGGCCTGCTGCCGGCCGAGGCCCGCGGGCGGCTCGCGGCGTTCCTGTTCCGCGGCGACGACGTCGACAAACGGGTCGCGGCGCTGAGCGGCGGCGAGCGCGGGCGCCTGGCGCTGGCGATCCTCGCACACCACGACGCCAACTTCCTGCTGCTCGACGAGCCGACGAACCACCTCGACATCCCGTCGCAGGAAGTGCTGGAAGCGGTGCTGGCGGACTATCCGGGCACCGTGCTCGTGGTCAGCCACGACCGCTACCTCGTCGACCGGCTGGCCACGCAGGTCTGGGAGCTGCGCGCCGGGCGCCTCGTCGTCTTTCCCGGCCGCTACGCCGCGATGCTCGAGGCCCGGCGCGCCGAGGCGGCGGCGACCGGCCGCGCCGACGGGCCGCGCGACGGCGGTCTCCGTCGCGTCGACGGCGCGGCGACGACAGCCGGCGGCGCCAACGGGGCGCGTCCCAGCAAGAACGAGCTTCGGCGCCGCGCCGAGCGGGCGGCCGAGGCCGAGGGGCGCATCGCCGCCCTCGAAGGCGAGATGGCGGCGCTCGAGGCGGCGCTGCAGCGTGCCGGCGAGGCCGGCGACCATGCGGAGATGCGCACGCTGACCGATGCGCACGCGCGGGCGCGCGCGGCGATCGACGCGGCCTATGCCGAATGGGAGGCGCTGTCGGCCGACGCCGGATGACGGACGGCCGCTTCCAGGGTCCGACCGCCGAAGGTCAATCGGCCTCGATGTACACCGGCTCCTGCCCGACGACGATCGGGACGACGCTGCCGGTGTGCATGCTGACGCGCCCGAGGTGGTCGGTGACCCGGACGGCGCCCGTCCAGTCCGGCAAGAGGGCGGCGCTCGCCGCCATCAGGCGCGTGATCGGCGGCGATCCGACGCGCCCGAGGCGCTCGCCGTTATCGGTGAAGGCGACGATGCGATAGCCGGCCCCGGGGGCGTAGACGCGATACGCCTCGATCTGGCCGCTGCCGGTCCGCGCGGCGTCGAGCGCGGTGTCGAAGATCGTCCCGCCGAGCTGCGCCTGTGCCACGGTGAACGCAGCGTACGCCGGCTTGGGCTCGTGGTCGTCGGCGACGTGGTACGACGGGATGGGGTTGTCCTCGCCGCACGCCCGCGCGGCCTCGAACACCGCGCGCGAACGGAGCAGCCCGACCGTGATCCAGTCGTACGGGCTGCCGCACGGCCCGGCGAAGCGGTCCTCGGCGATGAACCACGCCACCACCGGCACCCGTTCGGCCATGGCGCGCGCGACGAGCTGCCCAGGGTAGGCGGCCTGCAGCGCTTCGCTGCGTGCGGTGTACGCGTCGCCGGGCAGGCTGGGAATGCTGGCCTCGGTGATCGCGATCGGCACGCCGCGCAGGTCGAACGCCCCCTCGACGAAGAGCTGGTGGGCGCGGAAGTGCGCGAGCTTGGCCCGCAGCTCCTGGCGATACGTCCCGACGCCGTCCCAGTTGTTGCGATAGTCGTTGTAGACGTGCACGGCCGCGCGGTCGAAGAACGGCCAACCCGCCTCGTCGCCATGGTTGGCGTGCAGCCACGCCAGCGTGTCGCCGGTGAACGCGTGGTCGAACGGACCGGTCGGGCTGTACCCCGCCTTGTTGTGGAAGCGCTCGTAGGCCACCCCGCCGAAGTACACCGTGGCCCCTGGATCGGCGGCCTTGGCCGCGAGGTACGCAGCGCGCAGCAGCCGACCGTAGTCCGCTGCCGCGCCGCCAAAGCAGCTCCCATGGTCGTTGGCGCCACCGGCGTGTGACCGATCGAAGTCGGGCTCGTTCTCGATCTCCCAGTGGCGGATCGTCGCCGCGGCCGGCGCGTCGAGGTGACCGTCGCCGTCGTAGCGCTCCACCAGCGCCCCGACGTACGCCGCGTAGCGCGCCAGCGGCACCTTGTCGACGGGACCGCAGGCGGTCGTTGCCGCCCACGGCGGCCGCCCGTAGAGCACGGCCAAGGGGACGAGCCCGGCGCGCGACAGCCGTGCCACGACACCGTCGAGGCCGCTCCAGGCATACACCGGAGGCGACGCGTCCACCGGCTCGATGTAGGGCCACTGGATCGGCATCCGCACGAGGCGCGCCGACGTCGACGCGACGCGGCCGATCACGGCGTCGTCGAGATCGTCGCCGAACACCTGCACGCCGAGGATGTCCGCGGCGGGGCCCTGCGGCGGCGTCGGCGTCGCCGTCGGCGCCGGTGTGTTGGACGGCGTCGGTGTGGCCGTACGCGTGGATGTCGCCGACGGCGCCGGCGTGGCCGTGCGCATCGGCGTCGCCGTCGGCGTCGGTGTGGGCGTGCGCGTCGGCGTCGCCGTCGGAGTGGACGTACGCGTCGGCGTCGGCATCGGTGTGGGCGTGCGCGTCGGCGTCGCCGTCGGAGTGGACGTACGCGTCGGCGTCGGCATCGGTGTGGGCGTGCGGCTGGGCGTCGCCGACGGCGCCGGTGTGGGCGTGCGCGTCGGCGTCGCCGTCGGAGTGGCCGACGGCGTCGGCGGCATCGGGCGCGTCGGTGTGGCCGTCGGGGGCGGCGGGTCCGTCGGCGTCGGCGTGCGCGTCGCGGTCGGCTCGGGGAGCGGGGACGCGCTCACGGGCGGCGTGAGGGTTGGCGACCGGCTCGGCGAAACGGTGGGCGTGCCGGTCTGGGGAAGGGGGCTCGGCGTGGCCGTCCGCGTCGGCGAGGCCGTCGCCACCTGCGTCGATGTCGGAGAGGCGGTTGCGGTCGGAGGCTGCGTCGGCACGGCCGACGGCGGCACAGTCGACGCAGTCGACGTCGGCACGGTCGACGCGGTCGACGTCGGCACGCCCTCGGCCGTGGCCGTCGCGCTCGCCGTCGACGTGGCGGCGCGCGCCGTCGGCGGCGCGACCGTCGGCGGCGGCACGGACGTGGCCGAGGCGATCGGGGTGGCCGTCGGCGACGGCGTGGGGGTCGGGGGCGGCGTCGGCGTCGGCACGGCCGCCGCCGTCTCGGTGGGCACGGCCGACGGGAACACCGGCGGGGATGACGGCGTGGCCGATGACGTGGCTTCCGGCGTGGAAGTGCCGAGATCGGTTGGGGTCGACGCAGCGCCTGCCGTCGCCGAGGCCGTGCCGGTCGCTGCGAGGGTGGCCTCGGCCGTGCCCGTGACGACCGCTGTCGCCGTCGTTGCCGGGCCGGGAGAAGGCGAGCCGCCCGGCGGCATGCCGGCCGTCGGCTCGCCCGTCGGCGGCCCTTCCGGGGTGCCGGGTGGCGCTGCGGAAGGCGTCGCGGCGGTTGCCACGGCCGGGGTGCCGATGGGCGCCGTCGCCGTGGGCGTGCCCGTCGGGGTCTGCGTTTCGGCAACCGGGACGGTTGGGGACACCGCCACGGTGACGGCAACGGTGAGCGTCGCCGTGGCCGCCAACGTGGCGGTGACGGGTGCCGTCGGCGGCACCATGGACGTGGCGAAGACGGTCGCAGATGCCTCCGCCGTCGGCGTGATCGACGCCGTCGCGTTGCCCGGCGCTTCCACCGTCGCAGCCACGGTGGCGGGCGGCGATCCGGGTCCGGGCGTCGGGGACGGCGACGCGACGGTCGGGGGCGTCTCTCCCGCCGGCGTCCCGGGCGATGCGGTGGGCCGCGTCGAGGTCGGCGTGACGTCCGCCGTCGCGGACGCGGCGGGCGTCGACGTCGCCGTGGGCGGTGTCGGAACCGTCGACGTCGGCGAGCGGGTCGGCGTCGTGCCGCGTGTGGGCGTCGCGGATGCCGACCGGGTCGGCGCCGACACCACTCCCCCGCAGCGCGGCACCGCCACCTGCCGGTGCGGCGACGTCGCGGCCTGCGCGCGCACGCCGCGGGGAACGGGCAGCCGCTGCACCACGCGGGGCAGGTACACGCAACGAACCGTCGTCGCCGCCTGCGCCGACGCGTGGCGCGGCACCGCCGACGGCACCGCCGCGTTCCCGGCAAATGCGGCGAGCACCCACGGGAACACCAGGACGGCGGCGCGACGCGACCGTGGCGCGCAGCGAATGCACACCGCGGCGTACACGTTGTTCACGACAGTATTGACTGCATCCCCTGACCCACGGTTACGCGGGGTGAACAGGCAACACGTCGCGGGTCAGGCGAGTCGGCGATGACACGCGTGGTGTGAAGGCCGCGGGTGAGGCGCCCGATGCGCACGACTACGACGTCGGCGGTGGGTCGAAGGGCACGTCGACATAGCGCCAACCGCCTTGCGCGTCCGACCATCGCCACATCCCCGAGCTCGAGAAGCCCTTGCCGTGCTCGATCGGCCCGATGCAGCGCTCGATGTCGCGCTGCAGCACGTCCGCGCCGTCGGGGCCGGCAACCGCCACCCGCCGGGCGGCAAAGTCGAGCGTCACGCGATACGGGCCGAGCGTCACGCCACCCGCATCGTCGCCGGCGGGCATGGGCGAGGTGCCGGCTGCGGCCGCGCCCAGGACCTGGGGGTCGAACACCATTCGGATGAGCGACGGGGTGACGACGTCGGGCCCGCACAGGCCATCGGCCTTCCACTCGCCGGTGAAGGCCGGATCGATCTGCAAGCCCTGGGCCGACGGCGCGCCGGCGCCGGGATGGGCGGAGGGCGGCGCGACGAGCGCTGCGGCAGGCTCCCCGACCGAGGCAGCGGCCGGCGCCGGCAAAGCGCCGGGCGTGGGCAACGCCGGGAGGAGCTGGCGGAAGGCGAAGCCGATGGCCAGGCACACCAACGCCGGGCCGAGGTTGGACTCACTCAGAGATCGCATGGCGGGATTCCTCCGATGGCGGATGGTCGCGGCGTACCGCCGGGGCCCAGACAGGTCCGGCCGACAGGTGAGCACGCAGCGGGGCAGTCGAATAGAACAAATGTACTATTCGGGAGGTCCACCTGCAAATCGACGTCGGTGCGCTCCCGGTCGTGGCCTCGTCGTTCGACCCGTCCCTGCGAGGAGCGGGGTCCGGCGCCCCGGCCGCAAGAGGCCCCCGATCGACGTCGATCGGGGGCCTCGGAGCAGCCGGCGTGCGCGTCACGACGCGCCGGCGATCACGGGATGCAGAGCCGGTCGTACGCGCGGATGTAGTTCGGGTCGGTCATGCCGTTGGCCACCACGATCGACTGGATGCTGACGCCGTACATCGCGGCGATGCGGTACAAGATGTCGCCGGGTTGGATCGTGTAGTAGGCCCGGCACTGCGGCGGCGGTGGCGGCACCGCGCCATCCTGCCGGGCACACGTCGGGCCGGGAGGCAGAATGCGCGGCGAGCCGGCCGGGATGATGAGCGACATCCCGGGATAGATGTGGTCGGCGTTGTAGTAGAGGCCGTTCTGGGCGGCGATCACCCAAGGGTCGACGCCATACCCCCGGGCGATGCAGAAGATGGTCTCCCCCGGCTGCACGACGTGCACCCACGGCAGCGCGGAGGCGGGGCGCTCGATGGGCATCGCGTGGGCCGTCGACGTCGTCGAAATTCCTGCCGCGATTCCGGCAAGCACGATGGCTGCGGAGACAAGGACGCTTCTCACGGGTCACTCCCTATATGGTGGTCGAATCCGATGAGCGTTGCGTATCGAACAGTGTATCCGACGTGGCGCACTTTCGCAAGAATCGTCCCATCAATCCTTGCGTGCCAATCGACGCGTCGCTTGCGACGGCCGGCACGCCGCCGTCGCCGAACGGCGATTCGCCTTGAGATCGGAGCGCCGCAGGGCTATAATCGACCCTCGTGAACCGCATTCGCCTCTACCGCAGCGAGGCCATCGTCCTCCGGCGCCACGAAGTCGGGGAAGCCGACCGGATCCTCACGCTCTACACGCCCGACCGCGGCAAGCTCGCGGCCATCGCCAAGGGCGTGCGGAGGATCTCCAGCCGCAAGAGCGGGCATGTCGAGCTGTTCACGCACGTCGCCGTCTTGCTGGCGGCCGGGCGAAACCTCGACGTCCTGACGCAGGCCGAGACCATCGAGCCGTTTCGCGGCATCCGCGACGACCTCATCCGGACCACGTACGCCTATCACGTCGCGGAGCTCACCGATCGCCTCACCGTGGACGCCAGCCCGCTGCCGGCCGCCTTCTGGCTGCTGCGCGACACGCTCGCCGCGTTGTCCACCGCCGACGACCCGTCGCTCGCCGCGCGCTACTTCGAGGTCCGCCTGCTCGGCCTGCTCGGCTTCCGGCCGCAGCTGTTCACATGCGTCGCATGCGGCAAGACCGTCGATCCGGACGGGAACGCGTTCAGCCCCGACCTCGGCGGCGTGGTGTGCCCCGCCTGCGCACCCGGGCATCGCGAGGCCGTGCCGCTCGGCGAGCGCGCGTTCCGCGTGCTGCGCTTCCTCCAGACGCGCGAGTGGGCGATGGTCCAACGCGTCGCGCTCGAGCCCGCCACGCGCGGCGCGCTGGAGCGGCTGATGCAGGCGTACGTGCGCCACATCCTGGAGCGCGATCTCCACAGCGTGTCCTTCCTGCGCGGGCTGCGCCGGGTCGGCGGCACCTTCGAGACGCCCTCGTCCGTCCGCGTCGGCGGGAGCGCGGACTGAGACCCCTCCCGGCCCCGGGTCGGCCGTGGACCCGCCCCGCCGGCCGGGAGCCCTGCGCCTGCCGTCCCTTCGCCGCCCGAACCCTTGCACCGAGGACGATCCCGACATGACCGAGCACCGCCTGACGTTCCAGGACGCCGTCGCGCGCCTCGAACGCTTCTGGGCCGATCAGGGCTGCCTGATCTGGCAGCCGTACAACGTCGAGGTCGGCGCCGGCACCATGAACCCGGCGACCTTCCTGCACGTCCTCGGCCCCGAGTCGTGGAACGTGGCGTACGTCGAGCCCAGCGTCCGCCCCGACGACGGGCGCTACGGCGAGAACCCGAACCGCATGGGCCGGCATCACCAGTACCAGGTCATCCTCAAGCCCGACCCGGGCGATCCGCAGGGCCTGTACCTCGCCAGCCTCGCGGCGCTGGGCATCGACCTGGCGCGGCACGACGTGCGCTTCGTCGAGGACAACTGGGAGTCGCCGGCGCTCGGCGCGTGGGGGCTGGGCTGGGAGGTGTGGCTCGACGGCCTCGAGATCACCCAGTTCACCTACTTCCAGCAGGCGGGCTCGGTCGACCTCGACCCGCCCTCGATCGAGATCACGTACGGGCTCGACCGCATCCTCATGGCCCTCCAGGACGCGGCGCACTTCAAGGACCTGTGGTGGAACGACAAGGTGCGTTTCGGCGACGTCCTGCTGGCCGGCGAGGTGCAGACCAGCCGGTACTGGTTCGACCTCGCCGACGTGGCGCGGCTCAAGCAGCTGTACGACCTCTACGACGCCGAGGCCGTGCTCGCCCTCGACCACGGGCTGGTCCGCCCGGCCCACGACTACGTGCTCAAGTGCAGCCACGTGTTCAACATCCTCGACGCGCGCGGCACCGTCGGGGTGACCGAGCGGGCGCGGTTCTTCGCCCGCATGCGCAAGCTCTCGCGCCGCGTGGCCGAGGCGTTCGTCGCCGAGCGCACCGCGCTCGCGTTCCCGCTGGGCGGCGATCCCGCCGGACGCGGGTGGGTGGCCGGGTCGACGGCGGCGTCCGCGTCTCCCGACCCGGCGTCCGCGGATCGCGGGACCCCGCCGTCCGCACCGGCCGACTTCGTGCTCGAGGTCGGCGTCGAGGAGCTGCCCGTCGGCGACCTCGACCTGGCGCTGGCCGCCCTCGCGGAACGCGTCCCGGCGCTCCTGGCGGACCTGCGCCTCGCCCATGCCGGCGTCACCGTGCACGGCACGCCGCGCCGGCTCGCCGTGCACGTGGCCGCCCTCCATCCCCGGCAGCCCGACGTGGCCGCCCAGGTCGTCGGGCCGCCGGCGCGCGCCGCGTACGACGCCGACGGCCGCCCCACCAAGGCCGCGGAGGGGTTCGCACGGAGCGCAGGCGTCGCCGTCGGCGACCTGTCGACGATCGAGCAGAAGGGCGAGGCGCGCCTGGCCGCCGTGCGCCTCGACGTCGGCCGGCCTTCCGTCGACGTCCTGGCGGAGGCGCTGCCGGGACTGCTGGCGGGGCTGCCGTGCGCCCGGGCGATGCGGTGGAACGCCAGCCGACAGGCGTTCGCGCGCCCGGTCCGCTGGCTGGTCGCGCTGCACGGCACGGCGGTGGTCCCGGTGGCCTTCGCGGGGCTCGAGGCCGGGCGCGTGACCCGCGGGCTGCGGCCCGAGTCGCGGCGGCTGGCCGTGGCCGCCGCCGAGGACTACCGGAAGGTGATGCGCACCCACGGCATCCAGGTCGACCCCGCCGCCCGCAAGGCCGAGATCGGCCGTCAGGTGGCGACGTTGGCGGCCAGCGTCGGGGGGCACGTCCCGACCGACACGGCCCTCGAGGACGAGGTCGCCAACCTCGTCGAGGAGCCGCGCGCGCTGCTCGGAGACTTCGAGCCGCGCTTCCTCGAGCTGCCCGACGCCGTGCTCAAGACCGTGATGAAGAAGCACCAGCGGTACTTCCCGGTCGTCGACGCCGACGGGCGCCTCATGCCGCACTTCGTCGCGGTCGCCAACCGCGCCGGCATCGACGCCGATGTCGTGCGCCACGGCAACGCGGCCGTGCTGCGGGCGCGCTTCGCCGACGCCGCCTACTTCTGGAAGCAGGACACCCGCCGGCCGCTCGCGGACTTCACCGCGGCGCTCGACGGGCTGATGTTCCAGGCCGACCTCGGCTCGATGCGCGACAAGGTGGCGCGGCTGGGGCGCCTCACCCCGTTGGTCGGGCGGCGCATCGGGTTGAACGAGACGGACCTCGGCCACGCGGCGCGCGCCGCCGCGCTGGCCAAGAGCGACCTGACCACCGCCATGGTCGTCGACTTCACGTCGCTGCAAGGGGTGATGGGGGCCGCGTACGCCCGGCTGTCGGGCGAGCCCGAGGCGGTCGCCATCGCCGTCGACGAGCAGTACCGGCCGCGCGGCGCCGGCGACGCGGTGCCCGCCACCGGCCCCGGCACGGCCCTGGCGCTGGCCGACCGGCTCGACAGCCTCGTCGGCCTCTTCGCGGCCGGCCTGCGGCCGAAGGGGACCAACGACCCGTACGCCTTGCGGCGGGCGGCGCTCGGCATCACCGCGATCCTCGTCGAACGCGGCTTGTCGCTGGACCTTCGCGCGGCCGTCGACGATGCCGCCGGCGGCATCCCGATCGCGGTCACCGATGCCGTGCGCAACGACGTGCTCGACTTCCTGCGGCGGCGCCTGGCCTTCCTGCTGCGCGAGGCGGGCCACGCCGCCGACGCCGTCGCCGCCGTGTTGGCCGTCCAGGGACACGACCCGGCGGCGGCCGCGCGCGACGTCCGGCACCTCGAGGCCCACGTCGCCCGTCCGGACTGGAACGCGACCTTGACCGCCTACGCGCGCTGCGCCCGCATCGTCCGCGGGCGAGACGACGTCGTCGACGCCGTCGACGGCGCGCGGCTGGCGGAGCCGGCCGAGCGCGTGCTGGCCGACGCCCTCGATGCCGCGACCCAGGGCCTGTCGGGCAGTGGGCTCAACGCCGCGCTCAACGCGCTCGCGGCGCTCGCCCCGGCCATCAACGCGTTCTTCGACGCCGTGCTGGTGATGGCCGACGACCCGGCAGTGCGCGCCAACCGCCTCGCCCTCGCCGGCCGCGTCGCGGCGATCCCGGCGCGCTTCGCCGACCTCAGCGAGCTCGAAGGGTTCTGAGCCTGCGCCGGCCGCCGATCATCGCACACCAACCACACGACACACACGGGGACACGACCGACATGACCGAGCGCTGGGTGTACGGCTTCGACGACTTGGCGGCGGCCGAGGCCGCGGCGGGGGGCGGCTGGGAAGGCGTGCGGGCGCTCCTGGGGGGCAAGGGGGCCGGGCTGGCCGACATGACCCGCGCCGGGGTGCCGGTGCCGCCGGGGTTCACGGTGACCACCGCGGCGTGCAACGCCTACCTGGCAGCCGGCGGCGCGCTGCCCGCCGGCGCCTGGGAACAGATCCTCGCCGCGCTGGCCGGCGTCGAGGCCGCCACCGGCAAGCGCTTCGGCGATCCCGCCGACCCGCTCCTGGTGTCGTGCCGCTCGGGTGCCAAGTTCTCGATGCCCGGGATGATGGACACCGTGCTCAACATCGGGCTCAACGACGCCACGGCCGCGGGGATGACGGCGCTGACCGGCGACGAGCGTTTTGTGTACGACGCCTACCGCCGGCTCGTGCAGATGTTCGGCGCGGTGGTGCTGGGCGTGGCGGACGAGCCGTTCGAGCACGCCATCGCGGCGCGCAAGGCGGCGGCCGGCGTCAAGGACGACGCCGACCTCGCCGCCGCCGACTGGCGTGCCTTGACGGACGCGTTCAAGGCCATCGTCGCCGGCGCGACCGGCCGGCCGTTCCCGACCGACCCGCTCGAACAGCTCCGTCTGGCCACCGAGGCCGTGTTCCGGAGCTGGAACGGCAAGCGTGCGGTGGACTACCGCAACGCCGCGGGCATCCGCCACGACCTCGGAACGGCCGTGAACATCCAGACGATGGTGTTCGGCAACATGGGCGCGGGCAGCGGCACGGGCGTGGCGTTCACGCGCAACCCGGCGGACGGCACGCCGGAGCTGTACGGCGACTACCTGATGAACGCGCAGGGCGAGGACGTGGTGGCCGGCATCCGCAACACCCAGCCGATCGCGGCGCTCGCGGCCGAGATGCCGGCGGTGTTCGAGGCGTTCCGGACCACCGTCGCCCGCCTCGAGCGGCACTACCGCGACATGCAGGACGTCGAGTTCACCATCGAGCGCGGGCGGCTGTGGATGCTCCAGACCCGCAACGGCAAGCGCACCGCGCGGGCGGCGGTGCGCATCGCGGTCGACATGGTCGGCGAGGGGCTGATCGACCGTGCCGAGGCCGTGCGCCGCGTGACGCCCGACCACGTCGACTTCTTCCTGCACCCGCAGTTCGTGGCCGCCGCGCGCTCGCAGGCGGTCGCCGCCGGCCGGCGGCTGGCAAGCGGCATCAACGCGTCGCCGGGGGCGGCGGTCGGCGTGGCGGCCTTCGACGCCGACACCGCGGAGGCCTGGGGGAAGGCCGGGCGCGACGTCGTGATGGTGCGCCCCGAGACCAAGCCCGACGACGTCCACGGCATGCTGGCCTCGAAGGCCATCCTGACCAGCCGCGGCGGGGCGACGAGCCATGCCGCCGTGGTGGCGCGCCAGTTCGGCGTGCCGGCGGTGTGCGGGGCCGAGGCCATCGAGATCGACCTCGACGCCCGCCTGCTGCGCGCCGGCGGCGCCGTGGTGCGCGAAGGCGACACCCTGTCGGTCGACGGCACCACCGGCGAGGTGTTCGCCGGCGCGATCGAGACCGAGGTGCCCGACCTGTCGGACCGCGACCTGTCGACGCTGCTCGGCTGGGCCGACGGCTTCCGCCGCCTCGGCGTATGGGCCAACGCCGACTACCCGGACGACGCCGAGCGCGCGCGGTCGTTCGGCGCCGAGGGGATCGGCCTCTGCCGCACCGAGCACATGTTCTTCGAGGCCGACCGCCTGCCGGTCGTCCGCGAGATGATCCTGGCCGACGACACCGCGGCGCGCGAGGCGGCCCTGGCGCGGCTCCTGCCGATCCAGCGCGAGGACTTCCACGGCATCCTGTCGGCGATGCGCGGGCTGCCGGTCATCATCCGCCTCATCGACCCGCCGCTGCACGAGTTCCTGCCGGACCACACCGAGCTCGTGGCCGAGGTGGCGCGCCTCGAGGCGACGGGCAGCGACCCGGACGCGCTGGCCGACCGCCGGCGGCTGTTGGCGGCGGTCGACGGCCTGCGCGAGGCCAACCCGATGCTCGGCCTGCGCGGCGTGCGGCTCGGCGTGCTGTTCCCCGAGATCATCCGCATGCAGGTGCGGGCGATCCTCGAGGCTGCGGTCGACCTGGCACGCCGCGGCGTCGACGTTCGCCCGGAGATCATGATCCCGCTGAGCAGCCACGTCAACGAGCTGAAGCGGATGCGGGTGCTGGTGGACGAGACGTCGGCGGCCGTGTTCGCCGAGCGCGGGGCCTCGGTCGGCTTCAAGTTCGGCACGATGATCGAGATCCCGCGCGCGGCGCTGACGGCCGCGGCGCTGGCCGAGGTGTGCGAGTTCTTCAGCTTCGGGACCAACGACCTGACGCAGACGACCTACGGCATCAGCCGCGACGACGCCGAGGCGCGGTTTCTCCTGCACTACGTCGAGCACGGCGTGCTGCCCGCCAACCCGTTCCAGACCCTCGACGTCGACGGCGTCGGGCAGCTCATCCGCCTCGCGGTCGACCGCGGCCGCGCGGCGCGGCCCGGCCTCGAGGTCGGGATCTGCGGCGAGCACGGCGGCGACCCCGACTCGATCGCGTTCTGCCACGCCGTCGGGCTGGACTACGTCAGCTGCTCGCCCTTCCGCGTGCCGGTGGCACGGCTGGCGGCGGCGCACGCGGCCTTGGCCGCGGCGGAGCCTGTCACGGCCTGAGCGCGGTCCCGACGCGGCTCGCCCGCGAGGCCGGTGCCCCGCCGTGCCGCC
>QEVT01000299.1 GCA_003576755.1 bacterium
CCATCGGCGCGGCGCCGACCGCCGCGGCGGCGTCGACCTCGGCGAGCGGGACGCTCCCGACCTCCGGCGTGCCCGCCGCCACGGCGGCCCCGGCCACGCCCGCGGCGCTGGTCGCCGGCGGGTTCGTCAAGGTAGGCAACACCGACGGCTACGGGATGCGCTTCCGCTTCGGACCGGGGCTCGACAACGCCACCATCCGCATCGTCGAGGAGGGCGAGACGCTGAAGGTGATGGGCGACCCGGAGGCCGGCGACGGCGTCACGTGGTACCGGCTGCAGGATGCCCTCGGCAACGTCGGCTGGGCGGCGCAGACCTACCTGTCGCCGACCGCCGCCCCGGCCGGCTGGAACCCGCCGGCGGCGTCGCCGACGTTCGAGTCCGACGGCTGAGCCCGCCGGGGCGCGGCGGAGCGGCGCCCGCGGCGGTCGGTCACACCTTGAGCTCGACCGTCATGCGCGTCCCGTCCGGCGCGCTGGCGCCGCGCGGGCGCGCGCCGCGGGCGACCAGGGCGACGTCGGTGTTGCAGTCCTGGCACACGACCGTCTCGCCGCGCAGCACCTGGTCGCGCAGCACGGCGAGGCGCTGGCCGCAGAACGGGCAGCGGAACTGGATCAGGTGGTACGCTTCCATGGCGATGCGCTCCCGCGGTCGAAGGGGTGTCGGGCCGATGGCGGCGAGCGGCCCCGGCCGGGCCGCGCCGTGGCGGCGGTCAATTGTGCCACAGGCGGCCGGGCGGCCGCGGCCGGCACGACACGGGGCGGCGTGATGGCCGGCGTGCACGTCGTCACCGACAGCGCAGCCGCGCTCCCGCGCGGCGTGGTGCAGGACCTCGCGATCACGGTCGTCGCCGAAACGGTGGTGCTCGACGGCAAGGCGTTCCACGCCGGCGGCAACCTCGGCGATCCCGCGTACTTCACGGCGCTGCGGGCCGCCGCCGGCCCGGCCGGCGTGGCTCCGCTGGCGGCGGCGGACTTCGCCGACGCCTACCGGCGCGTGCTGGCGTGGGGCGTCGAGGTCGTGTCGCTGCACCCGCCGGCCTGGCTTTCGGCGAGCGCGTCGACGGCCCGCGCGGCGGCGGCCGCGCTGCCGGCGGGGTCGCCGGTCCGCGTCGTCGAGACCCCATGGGTGGCGGCGGGGCTGGGCATGGCGTGCATCCATGCCGCGCGCGCGGGTCAGGACGCGACCGGCATCGACGACGTCCTCCCACGGCTGCCTGAGCCCGGCGCGCCGATGGCGGTCGTGATGGTGTGCGGCGACCTCGACTACGCCCGGCGGCAGGGCCGCCTGCCGATCGGCGGGCCGGCGGGCCACGGCGCGCCGACCCATGCCGTGTTCGAGCTCGGAGCCGGGACGTTCGCGCCGATCGGGCCGCCGTCGGACGTCGCGACCGCCCTGCGCGGGCTCGTCGAGCGGGTGGCGCGCGCGGCCGGCGCCGGCGCGCTGCACATCGGCGTGTGGAGCGCCGACGCCGATGCCGAGGCGGCCGCGGTGGCCACGTTCCTGGAGTCGCGGCACGCACCCGTCGAGCTCTGGGTGGCGCCGGCCGACCCCCACCTCGGCGTCATCGGCGGCCCTGGCAGCTTCGGCGTGGCGGTCTACACCGCGCCCGAGGGCTGAGCCGCCGCCGGCCGCGCCCCCGGGCCGGCGGGCGCCGCGTCGGCGGCGTCGCTGCCCAGGACGGCGGCGAGGATCGCGGGCGCCACGTCGGTGAGCGCCGCCGGAACGACGGCCGGGGCCGGACCGCACCACGCGCCGAGCGCGGGGTTCCGGGTGTGGGTGGCCACGCGCATGTCCTCGAGGTTGCCGTGGTCGGACGCCAGGACCACGACGTCGCGCGGCGCCCACGTCGCCAGCACGCCCGCGATGAGGTCGTCGAGGCAGCGCAGCGCGTTTGCCGGCGGCCAGCGGTCGGGGTGGTGGCCGGCGAGGTCGGTGGCGTAGTACTCGAACAGCGTGAAGGCATGGTCCTGCGCCAGCGCGGACAGCCGTCGCCCCGCGGCCGCGGCGTCGATGTCGGGCAGCTCGGGGTGGCCCAGGCGTTCGCGCCACCCGGCGTTGGTCACGAAGGCCGACAGCGCGCGGCCGGCGCGCAGGTCGTCGGGGCCGCGCAGGCGCACCCCGGCCAGGTGCGCCGCGCGTGCGATGGCGCCCATGCGGCCCGTGCCGGGTGCGGCCCGCTCGAGGTAGGGCGCGGGGAACGCGTTGGCCAGCGCCACCGGGCGGCCGGCGTCGCGCAGGCGCCGGAACAGGCTCGCGGCCGCCAGCACGCCCTTGAGCGCCGCCGTGGGGTAGGGCCCCTGGTGCTCGCCGACGGCCGCCGGGGCGTTGACGCCGGTCAGGAGCGTGGTCTGCCCCGTGCCGCTCTGCGGCAACCCGGCGACGCCGAGGCACGCGTCGAGCGCGAGGAGCCGGCCGCCGACGGCCGCCGACGGGCTCGACGGGGTGGCGCCCGCCACGGGGCGCGTGCCGCCCAGCAGCGTCGCGAGGGCCGGCAGGTCGAGGGCGGCCAACGGGTTCGTCTCGCGATCGTCCGCGCCGACGCCGACGCCGTCGACGAACACGAAGAGCACGCGCGGCGGCGTCACGTGACCCCCCGGCGTACGGGCCACGGCCTCAACCCGGCGGCGGCGTGACCACCGGTCCGAGGCCGCGGTAGCGCGTGTTGTGGTAGATCAGCGGCTCGGGCGCGTCGGGCCGGGCGTAGGCCGCGACGACGCGGCCGAGGAACACCGTGTGGTCGCCGGCCGGGTGCGCCTCGGCCACGGTGCAGTCCAGCCAGGCGACGGCGTCGACCAGGCACGGCGCACCGGTGAGCGCGGCGGCGGTGGCGATGCCGGCGAAGCGATCGGGCACCTCGCCATGGCGGCCGGCGAAGCGATCCGACCACGCGCTCTGGCCGGCGCCCAGGATGTTGACGCAGAAGGCGCCCGCCGCCTCGATGTGCGCATGCGACCGCCAGCGCCGGTCGACGACGATCAGGACCATCGGCGGGTCGACCGAGACCGACGTGAAGGCGCTGGCGGTCATGCCGTGCGGGCCGTCGGGGCCGCGCATCGTGATGATCGTCACGCCGCTGGGCCACAGGCGCATGGCGGCGCGGTACGCATCGGCGGCAGCGGAAGGGATCGGATGTGACATGGGTCGTCAGTTCCTGGCGTTGAGGGCGGATGGGATGGATGGGAATGGCCGGCCTTCGGGCGGGGGCGGGGCCGCGGCGCCGGGGCCGTGCCCGGCCTGCGACGCCCACGGGAGGTAGCCGAGCGGCCAGGCCGCGGGGCACGGGACCGCCGGAGGGCGCACGGTCTGGGTGTCGATGGCGTAGGCTGCGGCCGTCACGCGCGACGGGTCGACGGCCGTGCGGACGCCCGGCCACGTCACGGCGAACCGCTGGCGTTCGCCCGGGTCGAGCGCGTCGTCGAGCGACAGCACCGCCCGGCCGAACTCGAGCAGGCGGCCGTCGCCGTCGCGCGCCTCGACCACGATCACCACGAGCGCCACGGCCACCGCGCCGCAGCTGCGCAGCTCGCCGCGGACGACGATGCCTTCCACGTCGCGGTGCGCGGTCACGGCCTCGGCCGCCAACGGGACGGGGAACACGCCGGTCGGGAACGGCGCGGCGAACGTCCACACCTGGTAGCGGTCGAACGGCACGTCGGGGAACGCGATGGCCCACGGGTACGCCACGCCGGGCGGGTGGCTCTGCCCGGTCGGCGCGTCCGGCGTGTAGAACACCGGGAGCCGGGCCGTCTGCAGCTCGACGAGGTCCTCGCCCTGCCAGAAACCGGCGTAGACGTCGGTGGCCGACGCGTTCAGGTACGCGGCGCCGGTGTTGCGGAGGTGGCCGTAGATGCGCCCCTCGCCGTCGACGGTCTGCTCGTGGAGGCCGTCGACGGCGAGATCGCGGTAGCGCGGCGCCGGCGCCGCCGCGGCCGACGTCGTGAGGTCGTAGGCCCCGATGTCGGGCAGGCAGCAGAAGCGCACGCCGACGCTGAACGGGCCGCTCTCGCCCTCGTCGAGGGCATCCAGCCAGCTCACCCCGCCGCCCGTGCCGACGATCTCGCCGCCGGGCGTCCGGCGCGCCGTCAGCGAGACGTGGATCGCGTGCGCCGGCCCGGGGCCGCGGTTGACGAGCATGCCGCGCACCGTCACCGAGCGCTGACCGCCGAGCTCGACCTCGGCCGGCGTGAAGCCGACGACCTCGATCACCGGTGCGGCAGGCGCGCGGAGGGGCGCGGCCCGCCCCGGAAGCACGGCCGCGAGCCAGAGCCCCGCCGCGGCCCCGACGGCCGCGGCGGCAGCCGTGCTCCGCGCGCCGGCGCTCACGTCGCGCCGTCGGCCGAC
>QEVT01000300.1 GCA_003576755.1 bacterium
GATGATGCGGCGCCGGCGGGTGGCGCCGCGGGCGAGGGTGCGCCCGCGGGAGACGCGACCGCCACGCCGGCGAGCACGGGTTACTGAGGGCTCAAGGGGCGCGTCCTCGGGGCGTGACACATCGCAGGCGCCATCGATCTCCCTGGGAGCGCGGGCTTCTTGCCCGCCTGGATCATGCGGGCTGGAAGCCCGCGCTCCCAGGGACGGCGTCACCCTCGTCGCCACAGGTCGAGTCGAGCCCGCCCGCGACCGCGATCCTGAGCACGACGGGGCCGTGGTCGTAGATAGGATCGACCCGCGGGCCTGGATACGACCGGGCCATGGTCCTACGCAGGCTGGACCGCCCGTCCTGGATAGGTTCGATGCCTGCGCAGGTGGATCCGACCGCAGGCCACCGCGCGGCGGGAGGACCCGGTCCGCGGCGGCGCGCCGCCAGACGCGGAGGCAGCCGATGGCCACGAAGCGCCGGCGCCGGGTCGGCCGTGGCCGACCCGGTCAAGGCACCGCAAGGAAATGAAGAGGGGCCCCGCCGGCATGGCGGGGCCCCTCCTGGCTTTATCTGGTGACGGGTGGCGTCAACGTCCCGGCCGGGTCAATCCCACGGGGCCAGGAGCGGGGCGATCACCCGCGCCGGGTCGAACCTTGCGGCCAGCCCCGGCTGGACGTCGGTCTCGATCCGCACGTTGTCGATGAAGGCGCCGCCCATGAACGTCGTCGGCATCGCGCCGTCCTGCGGGTTCGGGTCGCGCGACATGAACAGGAACTCGATCAACGGTGCGGGGTCGGTGCTCATGTCCACCTCGCGATACGGCGGGTAGACCTCGGTCGCCTTCAGCATGTCGATGCGCAGGGGGTCCGAGAAGAAGCGCTCGGGGTACTGCGAGGTCAACGCCACGAGCACGATCCGCTCGGGCTCCTGGTTCTCGCGCGGCTTGAGGTAGCTCACGAACAACCCGTCCGCCGCCACGCCGGCTTCCTCGAAGATGCGGGTGTTCAGCCAGAAGTCGACCAGGAAGTCGAGCTGCGACGGCGGCGTGCTGAACCGGGTGAGGTCGACGGCGAGCATCGCCGAGCTGTTCGCCCCCGGCGGGTAGAGGTCCTCGCACGTCAGGCGGCTGCCATCGTCGCCCCCGCCCACGGCCCAAAGGCTCTGGGAGCCGTTGGCGGCGCGGCACTGGCTCAGGCCCCACTGGTAGTCCCCGAACGTCGTCAGGTCGAGGTCCATCATCGTCCACAGCGACGGGTCGGGGATGGCGCTCGCGTCGAAGTCGTCGATCGTCCACAGGTAGGTGTCGGACGGCCCGTCGACGCGCCGAACCGCGGGCGCACCGGCGGCGTCCGCCATGCTCGCCCGCCGCCACGGGTCGGACGCGCGCGCGCGCGCCGCCTCGGCCTTGGCGCGGGCATACGCCGCGGCGCCCGCCGGCACGGGGTGGGCATCGAGGAAAGCCTTGACCGCCTCGGGCATCGGACCTGCGGGGAGCGGGATGCCTGAGTCGGGTCGGGCCGCTTGGGGAGCCGGGCCGGCCGGGCTCGCCGCGGCGTGCGTCGCCGTCGCGAGCCCCATGCCCATGGCCAGCGCGGCCAACGTCAACTTGCGCATGTCTGTTTCGTCTCCTCTCGCCCGCGGCGTGCGAGCCGCCGTGGGCCTTGAACCGGACGCATCGCGGAAATCGCCTTCGGAGACACCGAAGCTGACATGTCTGCCGAAGCTCCAAATCTGGTGGACCAGTATAACACGCGGTGCGATGTATGTCAAAGTCCGTCGGCGCGATCGCGGCGTTCGGTCAGGGGTCACCTGGCGCCGGAGCGCGCCTCGTTCAGCGGGGGATCGACGTGGCGCAGGAACGTCTCGACGTCGCGCGCCGCGGCGGCGGCGCGGGGGCTGCGGGCGCGGGTCAAGGCGTCGCGCCTGAACTCCAGGAACGCCCGTGTCCACACCGGGTATGGGTCGAACAGCGTGGCCACCTCGACCTGGTGCTCGGGAAGGAGGTGCGGCCCCATGGCCGCCAGGGCGCTTCGCCGGGAAGGCTCGGCCAGGCCGCCCGGGAACGGATCGCGGAGCTGGCCGTAGAGGTCGCGCGCGGCATCCGGCCGGCCCGGAGCGAGGCGGGCCGCCAACGCCAGGGCATCCTCGACCGACGTCTGGCGCGACCAGACCTGGCGCCGCAGGGCCGCGAACCCTTCGACCAGGTGCTCGACGGCCGTCTCGGGGGCGCCGTTGCGCGCCGCGGTGGCGGCGGCCGCGAAGCGGGCGTCGGCCGGCCAGTCGTCGACGAGCGGCCCGAGTCGCGGCCGGACGTCTTCGGGGGCCGCCGCCCGGGCCGCGGACTCCAACAGCATGAGCGCCTCCATCGGGCTGGCGGGCTCGCCGGCCCACAGGCGCAGCACGTCGGCGGGGCGGCGCTCGACGAAGGCCAGCACGGCCTCGGCGCGGCGCCGGTCGTCGCCGCTCAGCTCCGGCGGCACGACGAAGCCGGTGTCGTCGGCGGCGAGCATCGCGAGCCGTTCGAGCTGGATGCGCCGGGCGTCGACCTGCCCGGCGAGGTGCGCAGGGACGTCGGCGTCGGCCTCGATCGCCATCGACAGCACCTGGCCGGCATCGAAGCTGCTGGCCTGTGACAACGCCCGGGCGAAGCCGTACTCGAGGCGGTTGCGGTCGTCGGTGTTGCGCACGCCGTCGATGGCGGCGATGCGGCGCGCCACGTCGGGCCCCGCCAGATGGCGGGCCAGCACCCCTTCGGCCGAGCGCGTGTACCAGACCCGCTGGAGCGCCTCGGCATACGGCGGCTGTGCGACGCGCTCGCGGAGCCGGTCGAGCGGGTACGCCGGGGGTGCCTGATGGCAGATGAACAACAGGTCGCCCATCTCGGTCACCCAGGTCTCGACGAACGGGAACACCGACGCAAGCGTGGCGTAGACCAGGCGCACGGCCCGGGAGTCGACCTCGTAGCCCTGGAGCCACTGCCCGAACACGCCGCCCGGGGCCAGCCGTGCCCGGACGGCGGTGTAGTACTCCGTGGTGAACAGCGTGGCCACGCCCGCGCGGTACGGGTTGGACGGCTCCGACACGATGAGGTCGTAGCTCGGCCCTTCGGTCACGAGCACCTCGCGGGCGTCGCCGACGACGAGGTGGACGTTGGGCTTGTCCAGCGCGCCGCGGTTGACCGGCGCGAAGTAACCCCGCGCGAGGTCCGCCACGCGGGGCTCGATCTCGACGACGTCGACGCGCGCCATGCCGGGCACGTCGGCCAGCCAGCCCGCGGTCGACCCCGTGCCCAGCCCGACCACGAAGGCGCTCCGCGGCGCGGGGTGCAGCAGCGCCGGCAGGAGGCCGAGCATCACCTGCGTGTCGGCGTCGCCGAACGCCGTGCCGTCGGACTTGCCGTTGACGAGGAGGGCATGGCCCCCGGCGCCGATGGCCACGGCGACGCTGGCCTCGCGCCCCTCGATCTCGCGCACGACGTCGCTCCGGCGCGCGTTCTGCCAATCGCGCAGGCCGTTGACGGTCGTCGGCAGCGCGTCGATCCGTCCGTAGCCGATCGGGGCGTGGCGCCAGGCGGCCGTCGGTCCGAGCGGGGCGAGCACGAGCCATGCGGCAACCCCCCAGAGCCCGACGGCCGTCGCCACGCTGCGGGGCCCGCCCGTCCGGAGCGCGAGGATGGCGGCGCCCAGGCTCAGGGCCAGGGTCGACGCGACCGCCAGCCGCCAGCTGCCCGGGGCCGTCAGGGTCGGGATGAGAACGAAGCCGCCGGCCAGCGCGCCCGCGACCGCCCCGAGCGTGTTGGCGGCATAGGCGAAGCCCACGTGCCGGCCGGCGTCGCGCGCGCCCTCGCCGAGAAGCCCGACGAGCAGCGGGAACTGGACGCCTGCCAAGAGCGACGGTCCGAGCACCAGGAGCCCGGTGACCAGCGCCCAGCCGGCGACCTGACCCGCCAACCCCAGCGCGCGCAGCGCGTTCACGTGGTAGGCGAACACGGCGACGCCGTCGCCGAGCGCCCACGGCACGGCGAGCAGCACGGCCTGCCACGCCGCGAGCCGGGCGAGCGCCTGCGGCGACACGGCGCCCGGCCGCGGCGCCCACCACCAGCGGTAGCACAGGCCGCCGGCGCCGATGCCGGCCAGCGCCGTGGCCAGGATCAGGCCGAAGCCGTAGACCGACGAACCCACGAGCGGCGCGAGCATGCGGAACCACACCAGCTCCATCAGGAAGAACCCGAAGCCGGTCACGGCCGCCGCCGCGTAGACGAACCGCCGGGGCGCCTTCGGCCGCGCAGGGTCGGCCGGCGGGACGCCGGTCCCGGCCCGGCCCGCGCGGTGCCCG
>QEVT01000301.1 GCA_003576755.1 bacterium
GAGGTGCCGTGCTGGCGTGATGCGAACCGGAAGTCGCCGCCGGTCGTGGCAGCGGTGTCCTGGATCAGCCAGCCGTGGTTCGCCGCGCTCCCGGCGACGAACGCCGCCACGTCGGCCGTGACGTCCCAGGCCAGCGTCGCCCCGCTGACGGTGCCGGTCTCGGCGGTGGCGCTGGCGGCGGCCGCGAACGCACCGCCGGCCGACGGCCACGCCGCCTGGCCGTCGGACGTGCGCCACGTGGCGCCGCTGCGCGCCTTGCCGTTGCCCTCGACCCAGGCATGCGACAGCCGATGCACGCCCAAGACGCGCGACGGGCTCGACACCGACGTGAGCCGCAGCCGGAGCTGCGCGGAGCGGACGCACGCGCCGGCGGGGATGGCGGCGAGGTCGAACGCCACGAGCGCGCGCCGCGCCAGCCCGTCGCCGGGCGGGCGGACGCGCAGCGCGGTGTCGGCCCCCTTGTTCTGGTCGAGCCGCACCTCGTCGATCCACGTGTCGCGCACCGCGGTCAACACGATCGGCGCGGCGGCCGTCGCTGCAGGGGTCGGGCTCGCCGTCGGCGGCCGGGTCGACGTGACGGACGGGGGCGGGTTGGTCGCCGTCGGCGGCCGAGTCGGGGACGCGGTCGGCGCGGCCGTCGGCACCGCGGTCGAGGCGGACGTCGGGGCGGACGTCGAGGCGGACGTCGGGGCCGCGGTCGGCACGTTCGTCGCGGCGGTGGTCGGGGGTGTCGTCGCCATCGTCGTCGGCGTCGCCTCGGCGCCGCCGTGGGATGCCTTCCACTGCGCCAGGAGCGCGCGGAGCGCCTCGGGCGGCTGCTCCGGCGCGGGTTCGCCGGTCTGGCTCAGCGTGTTGACGCCGTGGCAGCTGGTGCACACCCGGACCTCGCCGGCCTGGAAGCTGATCCAGTTGCGCTCGCGCACCACCCCGGCACCGGCGCCGTCGGTGAGCTGCCACGAGAGTGCCCGGCGCGCCGGCACCAGGGCGGCCACCGACCCGTCGGGCGCGATCTTCACGGCGCCGGGCGGCGCGCCCTGCGCCTGCGACACGCCCGGGGCGTGCATGGGGCGCGCCAGCAGCCGGCGGCCCCGCGGCTGAGCGGGGTCGCCGTAGCCCCGCAGCGCATCGGCCTGGAACACCTGCAGGTAGGCGACGTCGTAGACGGCGCCGGCAGCCCCGATCGACGCCGTGCCGCCCGGCACGCGCAGGTTGAACGGCTGCTGCCGGTCCGCCCGGTCGCGCTGCGTGACATCGCGCGCCACGACCAGGGCCAGGTCCTGCGACCGCAGGGACGCCTGGAACGCGGCGGGGTCCACGCCGACCTGCGCGAAGATGCCCGCCTCGACGGCCGGCAGCACCGCCCGGCGCGGCGTGGGGACCGGCCGCGCGACCACCTCGACCGGATCGAGCTCCCACAGCGGGCCGTCGAAGGTCGCCAGGACGTCGGGCGTCCACATGGTCACGCGCTTGACGATGCCGGGGGTGAGGGTTGCCGCCGGAGCCCAGAAGTCGCCCTGGCGCGCAAGCACCTTCAGCCGGAAGGCATACGACCAGCTCGGCGCCTCGGTCGAGCCGAGGTTCGCGATCTGGCCGGTGGCCGCGGTGTGGACGGCCACGAGCGTTCCGTC
Organism: bacterium; assembly: GCA_003576755.1. Lineage (GTDB taxonomy): Bacteria > Chloroflexota > Anaerolineae > Epilineales > Epilineaceae > UCB3. The sequence continues at coordinate 1,629 of QEVT01000301.1, forward strand.
GGCCATCGGCAACGGGTTGCGGAAGTAGCCCGTGTCCTGCGGCACCTGCGCGTCCGCGCCGGTCGGCGTCACCGCGGTCAGCACCATCGCGTCGGCGTTGACGTTCGGCGCGCCGGTCAGGCGCATCAGCGTCCCCCCCGAGGCCGTGCCGAACTCCTGGGCGTAGGTGGCCAGGAAGTCGCCCGGCCGCGTCGGGTCCTCGCGGAAGTGGAGGAGCCCGGCCGACCCGTTGAGCCGCAGCCGGTTGGCGTGCAGGCTTTCAGGCACGTGGTACGTGAGGTTGGGGTCGCCGACGACGCTGCCGTCGGTGTAGCTGCCGCCGAGCTCGTGCCGCCCGATGTGGTTGAGCGTCTCCTCGCCCGTGCCGTCTTCGTTCATCTCCCATGGGAAGAAGTGATTGAACGAATGCCGCGCCGTCGACGGCGCGTACGCCGGGTCGTTCTGCGTGCGCGGCTCGGGGAACACCTCGGCGCCGGCCAGGTCCGTGGTGGTCGGCGCGCCGGCGGCCTCGCTGGCGTACGTGTACGCCCGGTAGGCAGCGGCGGTGCCAGGGGCATCGCCCTGCTGGTCGCGCTGCAGGTGGTCCCACTTGGTGAAGACGACGCGCCCGAAGCGGTCGATCGACAACGAGAAGGCGCCGCTCGGCGCGTGCTCGAGCAGCGTCAGCGCGCCCGTCGCCTCGTCAAGCCCATAGATCCCGGCGACGGTCGGCGACGACTCGTACTCGTCGAGCTGCGGGTAGTGGTGCGCCGCGCCGCTCGGCGGGCGATCCGACGTGAAGAGGATGCGGCCGTCGGTGGCGTAGATCGGCGACACGTTGTTGAAGCCGGCCGGCTGGCCCGCGATCCGCCGGATGGCGGCGGTCTGCCCCGGCGCCAGGCCCGTGACCTCGTAGATCTGCCAGTGGAACGGTTTGACCTGGTAGCGTTGGGTCGGCGCACCGACGACCATCGAGAACACGGCCTTCTCGCCGCTCCAGTGGACGGTCGGCTCGCGGACCGCGATCGCGTTGGCCCCCTGTTGGCCGTCTTCGCCGTAGCCCGCTTCGCGGGTCAGGAAGCGCAGGCTCCCGTCGGGGTAGCGCAGCACGAGATCGCCGCCGCGCGGTGCCTGCTGGACGCTGGCCACGTGGTTGCCGAAGGCGCTGGTGACCGTGCCGAAGTTGCCGACCGGCACCTGGGTGACGAAGAGGATCGGGTGGTCGGGCGCGGTGGTCTGCGCGCTGGCGGCCGCCGCGGAGAGGCCGGCGGCGGCGGTGATCAGGCAAGCGAGGCGGAAGGGGAGGCGATGACGCATGACGACGGCTCCTTGCGGGCATGGCGCGCGGGTTGGCGACGGCACCGCGGACCCCGTCGCCGGTGCAGGGCGGCAGCCCGCCCCGGCGGCGGGCCCGCGGCACCCCTCACCATACCCGCGCGCCGTTCCCGGACCGTCCGAGCGGCGTTCGGGCGGCGTCCGCGCACCCGACGGCCGACCCGCGCGCGGCCGTCGCGTGCCGTCACGCCAACGGCAGCCACCGCACGGCGTCGAAGCACACCCGCCGCCGGAGCCCGCCGCCCTCGCCGGTCACGTCGGACAGGCGGACCGTGCCCACGTCCCGGCACGTGAACTGGCCGAGCGTCACCCAGACGTCGCTGTGGCGGTTCTGGTCGACCCGCACCTGCGCCACCCCGCCGACGTGCGAGACGCCGTAGACGGCGTTGCGCGTGGTCGCATCGCGCCCCGGCACGAAGGCCGCGACCAGATAGCGCCGCTCGCCGGGCAACGCCGCGGTCCACGTGCCGACGTTGGACTCCACCGCCGCCGAGGCAAACGTGAACAGCGCCCCGCCGTGGAGCCCCGCCGGCGACTCGAACCAGTTCGGGACATCGGTGCGGGCGAACGAGCCGTGGCTCGGATCGGTGCCGGCCGTGTCGACGACGATCGGCGGGCCGGCCGGCGTGGCCAGCATCCCCGGCCGTCGCGCGTCGATGAAGCCCCGCGGCGCGGCGTAGTGGGCCAGCACCTGGTCGCGGTCGTCGACCATGGGCCGCCAGTTGTTGGCGGGCAGCTCGGTCAGCCGGATCTCGAAGTGGAGGTGGGCCTTCCAGACGTTGTTCGCACCCTTGCCCAGGGTGCCGACCCGTTGGCCGCGCGCCACGATGTCGCCCTCCGCCACCTCGACCGTGTCGAGGTGGGCGTACTGCGACCAGATCGCCGTCCCGTCGGGCAGGCGGTGCTCGACGAGCACGACGTTGCCCCAGCTCGGCGTGAAGTGCCCGGCGGCCACCACGCGGCCGTGGCCGGCGGCGAAGATCGGGTCGCCGAGGTCGGTGTCGCCGCCACCGACGCCGTTCCAGTCCTCGCCGGGATGCCAGGCACGGAGCTGCGGATCGGCATGGTAGGCCTCGTCGCACAGCACGGTGTCGCACTTGTAGGCGTGCCACGCGGAAGCCGCGCGATCGCCGACCGGAGGGTCGAAGCCGTCGACGACCGGGACCTCGGCCACCGCTTCGCGGAGGGCGCCGGCCGCGATCGCCAGGTCGGCGGTCGCCGTCGCCACCGGCAGGCGATCCGCGCGCGGCGCCGCGACCAGCACGACGTTCCACCCGATGTCCTCGGCAAGGAGCGGCGCGCGGCGCGCGCCGGGCGCGCCGCGGCGGGTCGTCGATGCGATC
>QEVT01000302.1 GCA_003576755.1 bacterium
TCACTCTGGGAATCCTCTTCAAACCCAAGCCTCAGCTCGTCGTCACCTACCAACATCAACCGAACAAGGCCGCGCCAATCAGCTAACTGACTGAGGCAACCGCAAACAGATCGTCATCCGATGCCCCCGGCATCGTTGGAGTCGCCGTTAATCACGGTAGCAATAATATAGTTTAATTTAACTAAGCATATCAGCCCGCGACAAATAACCTAACCAAACCCACCCACCCCCACACCGGCCGCAAGAACGCCCGTTCGATTGCCCCACGGCCGAATTCCCGTATATACTCCCGCATAAGGAGACCAAATCCCCAACAACTCAATACATCCGGCAGGGTAGCGCGACCTGATGTGCGCGCGCGGCCGGGCGACGGTCTGCGAAAGGAGGACACTCGCAAATGGAAAACCCAGCGCGCAGGTGGATGTTCGTTCTATTGAGCATTCTGCTCCTCTCCCTTGGCGGCAACAGCCTGCTAATGGCCGTCGACCAGGAAGAAGCAGCCGTCTTCCTGCCCGCCGTCCTCGATGCCCGCTCCGACCCACTCCCGCCAGGAACCCCCACCCTGCCCGCCTCAACGCCCACAGCAACGCAGGAAGCCACCGCCACAGAGACGCCCACCAGCACAGCCACGGCCGCGTCAACCGCCACCGAAACCACCGCAGCAACACCCACCGAAACCGCCACGCCAACGGCGACGGCCACCATCACCGCCACGCCGACGCAGACGGCGACACCCTCTTCCACACCAACGAGCACCACAACCCTAACTCCCACCAGCACGCCCACCGCCACGCCTACCCGCACACCCACATCAACGCCCACCGCCACGCCCACCCGCGACCCAAAGAAGTGTCATCCATCCTACCCGACAGTCTGCATCCCGCCGCCACCACCCGATCTGAACTGTCCCGACATCCCCCACCGCAACTTCACCGTCCTGCCCCCCGACCCCCACGGCTTCGACGGCAACAACAACGGCATCGGCTGCGAGACATGACCACCGCATCTCGCATCAACTCCTTCATCACCCGCTGGCGCGCATCCGGCGCGGCCGAACGCGCCAACTACCAGCTCTTCCTCGTCGAGCTGACTGAGCTGCTCGGCATCGACAAGCCCCAGCCGTCCACGCCCGACGAGGCCGACAACGCCTACGTCTTCGAGAAAGCCGTCCCCCTGCCCCACGGCACCACCGGCTTCATCGACCTCTACCACCGCGGCCGATTCGTCCTCGAAGCCAAACAGGGCAGCGACGCGGCCCCTGTACCGCAAGCTTTCCAGCTTGCAACGCCCAAAAAGCGCAAGCGCGGCACGGCCGCCCGAGGCACATCCACCTGGGACACCGCCCTCGAGAAAGCCCGCCGCCAGGCCCAGACCTACGCTCGCAGCCTGCCCCCGTCCGAGCTGACCGACGGCGGCCGTCCCCCCTTCCTGATCGTCGTCGACGTCGGCAACACCATCGAACTCCACAGCGAATTCACCCGCAGCGGCGGCAACTACGTCCCCTTCCCCGACCCCCACTCCTACCGCTTCCCCATCGAGCGGCTGCGCGACGAAGCCACCCGCGACCTGCTGCGCGCCGTCTGGACCGACCCGCAGAGCCTCGACCCCGCCCGCCGCAGCGCCCGCGTCACCCGCGACATCGCCAACCGCCTGGCCGCGCTGGCCAAGCTGCTGGAAGGCGACCACGAGCCGGAGCAAGTCGCCCAATTCCTGATGCGCTGCCTCTTCACCATGTTCGCCGAGGACGTGCGCCTGCTGCCGGAGAAGGCCTTCACACAACTGCTTCACGACCTGCGCCACGACCCCGCCAGCTTCAAGCCCATGACCGAGCACCTGTGGGGCACGATGAACAGCGGCGGCTTCTCCGTCATCCTGCGCCGCGCCATCCCCCGCTTCAATGGCGGCCTCTTCGCCCAGCCGGACGCACTTCCGCTCGATGAGGCGCAGATCCAACTGCTCATCGAAGCCGCCCGCGCCGACTGGCGCGACGTGGAGCCGGCCATATTCGGCGCGCTGCTCGAACGCGCCCTCGACCCGGTGGAGCGCCACAAGCTGGGCGCCCACTACACCCCGCGCGCCTACGTCGAGCGCCTGGTCATCCCCACCATCATCGAGCCGCTGCGCGCCGAATGGGACGGCGTGCAGGCCGCCGCCGCCCAACTGGCCGAGGCCGGCGACGACGACAAGGCTGTGGCCGAGGTCGAAGCCTTCCACCGCCGCCTGGCCGCCACGCGCGTGCTCGACCCCGCCTGCGGGACCGGCAATTTCCTCTACGTGACCCTCGAGCACCTCAAGCGCCTCGAGGGCGAAGTGCTCAACACCCTGCGCGACCTGGGCCAGGCTCAGCAGCTCCTCGGCATCGAGAGCGTCATGGTCACGCCCCAGCAGCTCCTGGGCATCGAGGTCAACCCCCGCGCGGCCGCCATCGCCGAGCTGGTGCTGTGGATCGGCTACCTGCAATGGCACCTGCGCACGCGCGGCGACGTGCTGCCCGCTGAGCCGATCATCCGCGACTTCCACAACATCGAGCGGCGCGACGCCGTGCTCGACTGGGACGCCGTCGAACCGCTGCGCGACGCCCACGGCCGCCCCGTCACCCGCTGGGACGGCCGCACCACCATCCCCCACCCCGTCACCGGCGAGCGCGTGCCCGACGAGACCGCCCGCCTGCCCGTCTACCGCTACCTCAACCCCCGCCCGGCCGACTGGCCCGCGGCCGAGTTCATCGTCGGCAACCCGCCCTTCATCGGCACGGCCCGCATGCGCGACGCGCTGGGCGACGGCTACACCGAGGCCATCCGCGCCACCTACCCCGCCGTCCCCGCCTCGGCCGACTACGTCATGTACTGGTGGCACAAGGCCGCCGGCCTGGCCCGCGCCGGCGCCGTCCGCCGCTTCGGCCTCATCACCACCAACAGCCTGCGCCAGACATTCAATCGCCGCGTGCTGCAAACCCACATGGACGCCACGCCTCCCGGCGGGCCGACGCCGCTCTCGCTCCTCTTCGCCATCCCCGACCACCCCTGGGTGGATTCAGCCGACGGCGCGGCCGTGCGCATCTCCATGACCGTGGGCGCGGCCGGCGTGGCCGACGGCGTGCTGAAAACGGTGATCCGCGAGACCGGCACAGAAACTGAACACGCCGAAGTGATCCTGTCTGAACGCACCGGCAAAATCCAAAGCGACCTGACAATCGGCGCGGACATTGCCGGCGCTGTTCCCCTCACTGCCAACGGCCAAATCAGCAGCCGCGGTGTCCAGCTAATCGGCGCTGGTTTCATGGTCACACCGGAGCAAGCTGCCGATCTCGGACTCGGCCGCATTCCCGGGCTAGAGAACCACATCCGCGAGTATCGCAACGGCCGCGACCTTACCTCAAGACCGCGCGGTGTCATGGCCATCGACTTGTTCGGTTTGGAAATTGACGATGTTCGGAACCGTTTCCCCGAGGTGTACCAGTGGGTCTATGAGCGAGTGAAGCCGGAGCGGGACCAGAACAACCGCGCTTCCTATCGCAACAACTGGTGGATTCATGGGGAAGCCCGTGGCAACTTCCGTCCGGCCCTCATTGGCCTTCCGCGCTACATAGCCACCGTTGAGACATCCAAGCATCGATTCTTCGTCTTCCTCGATGCTGCGATTCTGCCCGATAACATGCTGGTTAATATCGCGTTGGACGATGCGTACTACCTCGGTGTTCTATCATCCCAAATCCACGTCGCATGGGCGCTGGCCACGGGTGGCACATTGGAAGATCGGCCGCGTTACAACAAAACCCGCTGCTTCGAAACCTTCCCCTTCCCCACACCCACCGACGCCCAGCGCACCCGCATCCGCGCCCTGGCCGAGCAACTCGACGCCCACCGCAAGCGCCAACAAGCCCAGCACCCCCGCCTCACGCTGACCGACATGTACAACGTCCTCGCCAAACTCCGCGCCGGCGAGCCGCTGACCGACGCTGACCGCCGCGTCCACGAGCAAGGCCTCGTCTCCGTCCTGCGCCAGCTCCACGACGAACTCGACGCGGCCGTCCTCGACGCCTACGGCTGGCCGCCCGACCTCGCCGACGACGCCCTCCTCGAGCGCCTCGTCACCCTCAACGCCGAGCGCGCCGCCGAGGAAGCCCACGGCCAAGTCCGCTGGCTCCGCCCCGACTACCAGGCGCCCGACCACACCCCCGCCCCCGCCGCCCAGTCCGCCCTGCTCGTCGAGGAGACCCCCGCCGCGGCTGCCGCCAAACCCGCATGGCCCGACACCCTCCCCGCGCGCGCCACCGCC
>QEVT01000303.1 GCA_003576755.1 bacterium
GGCGCGACGCCTCGCGCGCGCCGACGCCCGCCCCGCGGAGCCGCGCGAGCTCGGCCGCCACGCGCTGGTCGTCCCAGGCCTCGGCCGCGGCCGGCGGCGCGCCGGCGATGACCAGGGTGATCTCGCCCCGAGGCGCGATCGACGCCCAGCGCGCGGCAGCGGCGCCGAGGGTGCCGTGCCACACCTCTTCGTGCAGCTTGGTCAGCTCGCGGCCGACGCACGCGCGGCGGTCCGCGCCCAACCCGGCGGCGAGGTCCGCCAGGGCCGCCGCCAGTCGCTGCGGCGTCTCGAAGGCCACGACGGTGTGCGGCTCGGCCGCGACCTCGGCGATGCAGGCGCGGCGATCCTGGCTGCGCCGGGGGAGGAAGCCGATGAACACATAACGGTCGGCCGGCAGGCCCGACACCGACAGGGCCGTCGCCACGGCCGACGGGCCGGGGATGGGGACGACGGCGTGCCCGGCCGCCACCGCGTCGGCGACGAGCTCCGGCCCGGGGTCCGAGACGCCGGGCGTGCCGGCATCGGTGACCAGCGCCACGTCGGCCGCCGCCAGCCGCGCGACGAGGCGGGCGCGCTGCGCCGGGGTCGAGTGGGCGTGGAAGCTCGCCAGCGGCGCGTCGATGCCGGCATGCGCCAGCAGCTTGCGCGTCCGCCGGGTGTCCTCGGCGACGATCAGCGCGACGCCGGCCAGCACGCGCCGCGCGCGCGCCGAGAGGTCCTCGAGGTTGCCCAGGGGGGTGCCGACGACGTAGAGGGTGCCCATTTGGCGGTTGTCCTTGGCTTCCGAAGGCCCGCCGCTACCTGGCAGGCGCGCCGCGGTTGCGGCCAGCGTGTTCGACTGTCGCCGCGGGGCGTGTCGGGCTTGGCGATCATCCATGTCCCACGATCAGCCCCCGCTCGGCGGCGCGGGTCCTGGTAGGGGGGCAGGTTTCAAACCTGCCCCTGCGCCCAGGGCCGGTTTGCCGCTATCGCATCTGGCCCCTCTGTGCTGGGCGCCGGCTCAACCGCCTCGTGCCTGCGAATCCCCGATCTCGATGACCCGTCTCGGGTCGGTGATCCACTCGCTCCACGATCCGGCGTACAGCTTGGCGCCCTCCAGCCCGGCGTGCGCCATCGCCAAGATGTCGTGCGCCGCGGTGACGCCCGAGCCGCAGTAGACGACGGCGCCTTCGGGCGGGACGTCGGCGAGCAGGGCGTCGTAGCGGGCGCGGAGCTCGCCGACGGGCTTGAATCGGCCGTCGGGGCCGAGGTTCGCGGCGAACGGCGCCGACACCGCGCCCGCGATGTGGCCGGCCACGGGGTCGATGGTCTCGTTCTCGCCGCGATAGCGGTCGGCGCCGCGCGCGTCGAGCAGCCGCCGGCGCCCGTCCGTCCGCATCGCGTCGACCGCGGCGGCGTCGACGACCATTGCGGGCCGGAGCCGCGGGACGAACGCCGTGGGCGGGCGCGACTCGGCGCCCGCGGCCGTCGGCCCGCCGGCAGCCAGCCACGCCGTCCAGCCGCCGTCGAGCACGGCCACCGCGTCGTGCCCGAGCCAGCGGAGCAGCCACCACAGCCGCGCGGCAAACGCGCCGCCGGCGTCGTCGTACGCCACCACCTGTGTGCCGGCGCCGATGCCCCACCGGCCGAGCGTGGCGGCCAGGGCGTCGGGTTCGGGGAGCGGGTGCCGACCGGTTCGCCCTGGGACCACCGGGCCGGACAGGTCCCGGTCGAGGTGCGCGTACACGGCGCCGCGCACGCGACGATATATATAGTTGTGTTCGCCGCGCTCGGGCTCGGCGAGCGAGAAGCGGCAGTCGACCACGACCCACGCCGGGTCGGCCACGTGCGGCACGACGGCGTCGACCGGGACGACGGTGCGCCACGTCATCCGCCGTCTCCGGCGCCCGCGCCAGTCGCCTCGGCGCCGACCTCCGGCGTCCGCGTCGCGAGGCCCTCGGCGATGGCGAGCAACTGGTCGACCGAGACGTCGGCGATGACCGACACCAGGCGGCAGTCCTCCTTCCATTGGACCGAATGCAGCGTCTCTCGGAAGGGCGGCTCGAACAGGTAGGCCGTCTTGCCGCCGCGCAGCGTGATGGTCTCGTGCGGCTCGCGCGGCTCCTCGAACGGGACGTACTGGTTGTTGTAGATGACGCTGATCTCCCAATCCGCATCGTCCGGGTGGCCGTAGATGAGCCCCATGGTCGACTGCTTGAACCGGCCGCCGAGCTGCATGCCGGCGTTGTAGTAGCCCTTCTCGAACTCCCAGCCGGGCGGTATCGTGGCCGGATCGGGCCACAGCATCGTGCCCGGCAGCAGCGCCACGCCCTCGGCCTCGGTGGTGAACTCCTTGAGCCCGAGCCCCAGGCGCTGTGTGACGTCGTTGTCGCACCAGTCGAGGTTGGGTGTGAAGGTCCGTGCGGTGGCGGCGTTGCCTTCGGCGGGACGTGTGGCGTCGTTCACGATGCTGGCGGCCGTCGGTGTCGCCGTGGGTGTCGGTTTCGCGAACCCGCAGCCGGCGCCGACACCGCCGAGCATGACCATCGCGACGACCGCCGTAGCCCGCGGCAAGGGAAAGTCATGGGGTTGCATCGATGTCGTCGTCTCCTCATAGGGGTCCGTTGGTCGCAGAGCGAGTCCGGTCCGCTGGGCACGTGAGAGCGGGTCGGGCCCGACAGACCACACCTGTTCGGCGTATCGCGATGGATGGGGCTGCTCCCATCCATCGCGCGACTGCCGCACGATTATAATCGGGCCTCCGCGACGGCGCCCAATCGGGTCGTGCTCCCGTGTCGACCGGGCAATCGAACCGCCGCGCGGACACCCACGAGTTTTCCAATTTGTGGCCGCACCCGTATCTTGAGGCACTCCGCGACCGTTAATACGGGATGAAAGCTTCCGGTATCGCTCTCGTTCAGTCGGCCGGACGTTCGTGGTTCATGGTTGGTTCATGGGGCATGGGGCCGAGCTACCGACTGAACAGGGGCTGTCAAGCCCGAGACGGTGGGCTTGGGCGCCAACTGATTCAGCCGGAACGGTAACCTGTGACCCTACATTCAAGGGAGGAATCAATGAGGCAAATGGTCTTCAAGGGGCTGGCACTCGCCCTGGGAGCCGCGCTCATCCTGCCGGTGGTGGCCAATGCTCAGGGCGGTCGCTCTGTCAACGGTCACTACGCGTCGGCGCGCGATGAGTGGCTGTACGGCCCCGGGGCCGCCCCGCTGGCCGCCCCGGCCAGCGATGCGGCCGTCATCGACGGGCTCAACGACGCCGGCGATGACAACACCCCCGGCACGCTCTGGGACAACGGTGGTGACGACCTGGTGAACGGTCTGGCGTCGGAGCGCAACACGTTCACCACCGGCACCGGCGGCCCCGAGGGCGACCACGTGTCGTCGATCGCCGACGACTGGGACGCGCTCCCGACCGGCCAGACGCTGGTCCAGGAGTTCCGCGTCTGCATGTTCCATACCGGCACGACGGCAGAGGCGTACATCTACGAGGACGACAACGACTCGGTACCGCTCCCGGTGACCAACGTCTTCCGCGGCGCCCCGACGAGTGACGACATCGTGTCGACCGAGTTCGTCGACAACGGCACGCGCTGCCGGACCGCGTTCGGTTATCCCGGCCGCGAGTACCAGTTCAACGAGGACAGCACCGGCCTTTCGGCCGCCGACTTCACGTTCCCGGCCGGTGCGTACTGGCTCCTCACCGTCGGTGAGGGTGGTACGCGCGGTTTCTGGGCCCGCTCCGAGGGCAGCCCCAAGGGCATCGGCTCGGGCGGCCGCGGCGAGCCCAAGAACGGCGCCAAGTGGGGCAGCTCGGTCTTCGGCATCCCGTACTGGTCGGAGACGAGCGCCCAGGGCCAGCGCGACTTCGCGTTCGACGTCGACGGCATCCCCGCCGGCGGGGACGCGGTCGGCCCGGACGTGCAGCCCAACCGGCAGCTCGGCTGCCAGGTCCACCTGCCGATCCTGAACTTCCAGGGGCAGGACGACGTCTGTCGCACGTGGATCGAGGTCCAGTACCTCGGCGGCGGCGAGAAGACGACCGAGCTTCAGGACAGCGGCACCTACTGCGAGGACTTCGGCGCCAAGGCCGTGCTCGTCACGTGGGGCGAGCCGGGCTTCTGCCCGCCGCAGGCCGCGGGCCCGCTGAAGGTCGAGTGCACGGGCATGCTCGTGCCGGGCTCGAGCTGGAACCTGCTCGGGGCGCAGATCCCGACCGGCTCCAAGAGCGGCATCCTCTTCAAGTTCACGGCCGCGCAGCTCAGCGACGTC
>QEVT01000304.1 GCA_003576755.1 bacterium
GGCCGCGCTGGCCGAGGCCCGGGAGGCGGGCGCGGCGGCGGCCGAGGGCGAGGACGTCGGCGTGGAAACCGCGAAACCGGCCGTGCCGTTGCCCGTCGCGGCCCAGCGGGTCGAGTCGGTCGCCCCGGCCGCCGGCGCCGCGGTCGAGGACGCCGTCCCCGCGCCGGCCGAGCACGTCAAGGCGGCGGATTGGGACAAGGACGCCGTCGTCGAAGACGAAGAGGGCGAGGACGCCGAGGAGCGCGGCCGCAAGCGCAAGGGCAAGCGGCTGGTGATGGACCCGAAGACGGGGCGGTTGGAGGCGCGTCACGACCGCAAGGGGTCGCGCAGCCGACCGGCCTGGGAGGACGAGGTCGGCCGGTGGTCCGAGGAAGAGCTGGAGGACGCGCTCGGGTTCACCGAGTACGACTTCCTGACCGAAGATGACGAGACCGACGACAGCGAGACGTGACGCGGCCGCCGGCCGTCGCCCTCCGCCCGAACGCACATGCGTCGGGTGCCGGACGCGGCGGCCCAAGACCTCGCTCGTCCGGCTGGCGTTGGCGCCCGGCGGGGCGCTCGCGGTCGACGCCACCGGGAAGGGCAGCGGCCGCGGGGCCTATCTCTGCCGCCGACGGGCATGTTGGGCCGTGAAGGGGCTCGCGCCGCGTGTCGGACACGCGTTGCGGACCCCGCTGACGATGGAACATCAGGCGCAGCTGGCGGCGATGGCCGACCGGTTGTGCGACGAAGACGAAGTCAACGGCGTCGACGGTGGGCGCGAGGCGGTGTAAGCCAGGGGGCGCGTGCATGGCGGACTGATGCACGCCGTGGACGTCAGCCCCGCTTTACGGCACGCCGCGGTCGCCAGGCCACCCGATCGCCATCCGCATACGGTACGATCAAGAACAGGGTGGCAGCGCATGGCGAGTCAGGTAAAAGAACGCAAGGTGGTCGAGATCCCCGCGTCGATCGCGGTCCGTGATCTGGCCGACAAGCTCGACGTGAGCCCGGTCGCGCTGCTCAAACGGTTGATCGCCAACGGGGTCATGGCGAGCATCACGCAGACCGTCGACTTCGACACCGCGGCGATCGTCGCCGAGGACGTCGGCGTCACGCTGCGCCTCGAGGGCAGCAGCCCCGCGCCGTCCGCCGCGGTGGCGGCGCCGGCCGAGGCGCCGGCGCTCCCGGGCGAAGAGCCGGCGCCGCCGGGCATCCCGTGGTATCTCGTGGGCGAGGCCGAGGACAAGCTCGTCGTGCGGCCGCCGGTGGTCACCGTGATGGGCCACGTCGACCACGGCAAGACGAGCCTGCTCGACGCCATCCGGAACACACGGGTGGCGGCCGGCGAGTCGGGCGGCATCACGCAGCACGTCGGCGCCTATACCGTCGAGCGGGCGGGCGGGCGCATCACGTTCATCGACACGCCCGGCCACCAGGCCTTCAGCGCCATGCGCGCCCGCGGGGCCCAGGCCACCGACATCGCGGTCATCGTGGTGGCCGCCGACGACGGCGTCATGCCCCAGACGCGCGAGGCCATCGACCATGCCAAGGCGGCCGGCGTCCCGATCATCGTCGCGGTCAACAAGATCGACCTGGCCGGGGCGCGCCCCGAGCGCGTGATGGAGCAGCTCGCGGAGATCGACCTCGTGCCCGAGGCCTGGGGCGGCGACACCTTCTTCATCCCGGTGTCGGCCGTGACCGGGCAGGGCCTCGAGGACCTGCTCGACGCCATCGTCCTCGTCTCCGAGGAGCATCCGGCGCGGGCCAACCCCGGCCGGCCCGCCCTCGGCGTCGTGCTCGAAGGCCGGATCGATCAGCAGCGCGGCGTCATCGCCGACATCCTGGTGCAGTCGGGCACCCTCCATGCCGCCGACACGCTGGTCGTCGGCACAGCCTACGGCAAGGTGCGGGCGATGTTCGGCGAGCGCGGCGAGCGCGTCAAGGAAGCCGGGCCATCGACGCCGGTGGAGATCATGGGCCTCTCCGCCGTCCCGGACGCCGGCGCGAGGTTCGAGGTGGTGGCCAACGAGAAGACGGCCAAGGCGATCGTCGCCGCGCGGGCGGCCGACACCCACGCCCGTGCGGTGCAGGTCACCGCCAAGCCGATGACGCTCGACGAGCTCTTCGCCAAGGCCGAGGCCGGCGAGGCCAAGACGCTCAACATCGTGGTCAAGACCGACGTGCAGGGCACGCTCGACCCCGTCGTGACGGCGCTCGAGCAGTGCTCGGGGCCGATCCGCGTCAACGTGCTGCGCGCGGCCAACGGGGACATCACCGAGTGGGACGTCAACCTCGCCGCGGCCTCCAACGCCATCGTCATCGGGTTCCGGGTGTCGCCCGACAACGCCGCCCTGCAGGCGGCGACGGCGCAGCACGTCGAGATCCGCGAGTACGACGTCATCTACAAGATGATCGAGGACATCAGCGACGCGTTGACCGGCATGCTCGAGCCCAAGTACGTCGAGAAGACCATCGGCCGCGCCGAGGTCCGGGCGGTGTTCAGCATCTCCAAGCAGGGCAACATCGCCGGCTCGTCGGTGACGGGCGGCGTCATCCGCCGCAACGCGACGGTGCGCGTCCTGCGCGGCGGCGCCGAGATCGCCCAGAGCGCCGTGGCGTCGCTCAAGCGCTTCACCGAGGACGTCCGCGAGGTTCGCGAGGGCTTCGAGTGCGGCATCGGCCTGGCCAGCTTCGACGACTTCAAGGAAGGCGACATCCTGGAGTTCTTCGTGCGCGAGCGCGCCCGCTAGCCGCACGGCCGGCGGCCCGTCCGAGGGGGATGCCATGCCCACCCGCCGACAACAGCGCGTCAACGCGCTGATCTTCGAATCGCTGGCGCTGATCGTCCCCGGGCGGGTGAGCGACCCGCGCCTGGTCGACGTGCAGATCACCCGCGTCGAGACGACGCAGGACATGGCCACCGCCAAGGTGTACTTCACGTGCGGCGACGGCGACGACGCCGAGGTCGCGGCGGCCCTGGCGGCGCTGCGCCACGGCGAGGGGTTCCTGCGCGCCGAGCTGGCGGACATCGGCCTGCGCCGCCTGCCCCACCTGGTCTTCGCCCGCGACCGCCAGCACGAGAGCGGCGACCGCGTGCTGCGGCTGCTGGCCGAGCTGCGGGCCACGGGCGCGCTGCCCCAGGAGACGGGCGGCGACGGGCCCGACGCCCCTGCGGCCGGCCCCCGCGACGCGGCGGCCGGGGCGGACCCGTCGGCGAGCCCCGGACCTGCCGATGGGTGACGACGTGCCCGGCCGCGCCGTGGCGCCGGCCATCGCGGCCGCGGCCGAGCACATCGGGCGCGCCGCGACGATCTGGCTGGGCACGCACGTCGATCCCGACGGCGATGCCATCGGCAGCCTGCTCGGCCTGGGGCACGTCCTGCGCGCGGCCGGCAAGACGGTCGTCTGTGCGTGCCAGGACCGGCCGCCGCGCGAGGCCGCCGGCCTGCCCGGCGCCGATGCGATCGTCCACGCCCCGCCGGATGCGGTCGACCTGGCCATCGCGCTCGACGCCGCGGACACGCGGCGCCTCGGGCGGCTCTACACGCCCGAAGCCTGGGCGCGGCAGCCGACGGTGGTCGTCGACCACCATGTGTCGAACCCGGGCTTCGGCGACGTCGACGTCATCGACCCGGCCGCCGCGTCGACCGCCGAGCTGTTGCTCGACCTGATCGATGCCCTCGGCGCCCCGGTGTCGGCGGCCGCCGCCGAATGCCTGCTCACCGGCATCGTCACCGACACGCTGGGCTTCCGCACCTCGAGCACGACGCCGCGGAGCCTCGCCGCCGCGCAGCGGCTGATGGGGGCCGGCGCGTCGCTGGCGGAGGTTTGCCAGCGGGCGTTCTTCAACCAGCCCCTGGCGACGCTCCGGCTCACCGGCCGCGTGCTCGACACGCTCACGGTGGACGGGCCGTTCGTCGTCGCCCAGATCGCGCGCGCCGACCTGGCGCGGTTCGGGGTCTCCGCGGGCGACACCTCCGACATCACCCGCCTGTTGCAGTCGGCCGCCGAGCCCGTGGCCGTGGCCTTCGTCCGCGAACGGGCCGACGGCGACGTCGACGTCTCGCTCCGCTCGCACCCCGGCGTCGACGTCGGACCGGCGGCCGCGGCCCTTGGGGGCGGCGGGCACCCGCAGGCCGCGGGCGCGCGGATCTCCGGCCCGCTCGATGCGGCGGTGGCGGCCGTGCGCGACGCCCTGCACGCCCACGTGCGCCTGCCGGACGGACGCGGGGCGCCGTGAGCGGACCGTCCCGGGAGGCGCCCGGCGATCCGACCGGTG
>QEVT01000021.1 GCA_003576755.1 bacterium
CATCGTCGACGCCGACAACGACGGCGAGGCCGACGGGCCGGACGCCGACGGCGACGGCATCGTCGACTCGGCCGACGGCAACGACGCGCTCTTCGGCGATGCGGCGGATCCGGCGCCGGCCAACCCCGACGCCGACGGCACGCCGAGCTACCGCGACCGCGACAGCGACGGCGACGGGATGGACGACGTCGACGAGGCGGGCTTCGGCGCGCTCGACGGCAACAACGACGGGCGCATCGACAACGCGGCCGATCCCGACGGCGACGGCATCCCGAACGTCGTCGACCTCCAAGACGGCGCGTTCGCCGGCCTGCCGAACCCGTACGGCGATGCCGACGGTGACGGCATCCCCAACGGCATCGAAGGCAACGGGACGGTCGACACCGACGGCGACGGCGTGCCGGACCACCGCGACGCCGACTCCGACAACGACGGCATCCCCGACGCGGTCGAAGCCGGCCCCACGCCGGCGACGCCGGACGACGCCGACGGCGACGGCATCCCCAACCACCGCGACCTCGACAGCGACAACGACGGCCTGAACGACGTGCGTGAGGCGGGCGGTCTCGTCGACGCAAACGGCGACGGCAAGGCGGACGGGGTGGACGGCAACGGCGACGGCATGATCGACACGCCGCAGAACAACCCCGTCGACACCGACGGCGACGGCACCGACGACTACCTGGACCTGGACGCCGACAACGACGGTGTCAGCGACCTGGTGGAAGGCGGCCAGCCGGGGATCGTCGACGCCAACAACGACGGCGAGGCCGACGGGCCGGACGCGGACGGCGACGGGATCGTCGACAGCGCGGACGGCAACGACGCGGCGTTCGGCGACGCGGCCGATCCGGCGCCGGCCAACCCCGACGCCGACGGCACGCCGAGCTACCGCGACCGCGACTCGGACGGCGACGGGACCGACGACGTCGACGAGGCCGGCCTGGGGGCGCTGGACGCCAACAACGACGGGCGGATCGACAACGCGGCCGACGCCGACGGCGACGGCGCGGCGGACGCGGCGGACCTCGACGACGGGCAGTTCGGCGGGCTGCCGAACCCGTTCGGCGACGACGACGGGGACGGCATCCCCAACAGCGTCGAAGGCAACGGGACGGTCGACACCGACGGCGACGGGCGGCCGGACAGCCTGGACGCCGACAGCGACGGCGACGGCATCCCCGACGCGGTCGAAGGGTCGGGCGACCAGGATGGCGACGGCATCCCGAACTTCCGCGACCTCGACAGCGACGACGACGGCATCAACGACGTGCGCGAGGCCGGCGGGCTGGTCGACGCGAACGGCGACGGCAAGGCCGACGGGGTGGACGGCAACGGCGACGGGATGATCGACACGCCGCAAAACAACCCCGTCGACACCGACGGCGACGGCGTGGACGACTGCCTCGACCTCGACAGCGACAACGACGGCGTCTCCGACCTTGTCGAAGGCGGCCAGCCGGGCATCGTCGACGCCAACGGCGACGGCGTGGCCGACGGGCCGGACAGCGACGGCGACGGCATCGTCGACTCGGCCGACGGCAACGACGCGGTCTTCGGCGACCAGGCCGACACCCCGCCGGCGAGCAGCGACGGCGACGGCGTGCCCAACTACCGCGACCGCGACAGCGATGGCGATGGGACGGACGACATCGACGAGGCGGGCCTGGGGGCGCTGGACGCCAACAACGACGGGCGCATCGACAACGCGGCCGACCCCGAGGGCGACGGCGTGCCGAACGTGCTGGACAACGACGACGCCGGCTTCGGCGGCCTGCCCGACCCGTACGGCGACGCGGACGGGGACGGCATCCCCAACGGCGTCGAGGGCAGCGGCGCGGTCGACACCGACGGCGACGGCATGCCGGACTCGGCCGACGCCGACTCCGACAACGACGGCATCCCCGACGCGGTGGAAGCCGGCCCGACGCCGGCAACCCCGGATGATCAGGATGGAGACGGCATCCCGAACCACCGCGATCTCGACAGCGACAACGACGGCATCAACGACGTCCGGGAGGCCGGCGGGCTGGTCGATGCGAATGGCGACGGCAAGGCGGACGGTGCGATCGGGCCCAACGGCATGATCGCCAGCCCGCAGAACAACCCGGTCGACACCGACGGCGACGGCCTGGACGACTGCCTCGACCTCGACACCGACAACGACGGCGTCAGCGACCTGGTCGAAGGCGGCTCCGGCGCGACCGACGCCGACAACGACGGCGCGGCCGACGGGCCGGACGCCGACGGCGACGGCATCGTCGACAGCGCCGACGGCAACGACGGGCTCTTCGGCGACGCCGCCGACCCGGCGCCCGCCAACCCCGACGCCGACGGCACGCCGAGCTACCGCGACCGCGACTCCGACGGCGACGGCACGGACGACATCGACGAGGCGGGGCTGGGGGCGTTCGACGGGAACAACGACGGCCGCGTCGACAACGCCGCCGACCCCGAGCGCGACGGCATCGCCAACGTCCTGGACAACGACGACGCCAACTTCGGCGGGCTGCCCGATCCGTCGGGCGACCTCGACGGCGACGGCATCCCCAACAGCGTCGAAGGCAACGGCGCGGTCGACACCGACGGCGACGGCCGGCCGGACAGCCTCGACAAGGACTCCGACAACGACGGCATCCCCGACGCGGTCGAAGGGTCGGGCGACCAGGACGGCGACGGCATCCCGAACTTCCGCGACCTGGACAGCGACAACGACGGCCTGAACGACGTGCGCGAGGCCGGCGGGTTGGCGGACGCGAACGGCGACGGCAAGGCGGACGGCGTCGACGCCAACAACGACGGCATGGTCGACGCCCCGCAGAACAACCCCGTCGACACCGACGGCGACGGCACCGACGATTACCTCGACGTCGACAGCGACAACGACGGCGCAAGCGACCTTGTCGAAGGCGGCTCGGGCGCGGTCGACGCGAACCACGACGGTGTGGCCGACGGGCCGGACGCCGACGGCGACGGCATCGTGGACTCGGCGGACGGCAACGATGCCGCGTTCGGCGACGCGGGCGACCCCGCCCCGGCCAACCCGGACGGCGACGGCACGCCGAGCTACCGCGACCGCGACTCGGACGGCGACGGCGCCGACGACATCGACGAGGCAGGGCTTGGGGCGCTGGACGCGAACAACGACGGGCGAATCGACAACGCCACCGACCCCGAGGGCGACGGCGTGCCGAACGTGCTTGACACCAACGACGCGGCGTTCGGGGGGCTGCCCGACCCATACGGCGACGCCGACGGCGACGGCATCCCCAACGGCCTCGAGGGCAACGGTGCGGTGGACACCGACGGCGACGGCAAGCCGGATGCGTCCGATCCCGACTCCGACAACGACGGCATCCCCGACGCGGTCGAAGCCGGCCCGACGCCGGCGACGCCCGACGACCAGGACGGCGACGGCGTGCCCAACCACCGCGACCTGGACAGCGACAACGACGGCCTGAACGACGTGCGCGAGGCCGGCGGGCTGGTCGACGCGAACGGCGACGGCAAGGCCGACGGCGCCGACGCCGACAACAACGGCATGATCGACACGCCGCAGCCCAACCCGGTCGACACCGACGGCGACGGCGTGGACGACTACCTGGACCTCGACACCGACAACGACGGCGTTTCCGACCTCGGCGAAGGCGGGCAGCCGGGCATCGTCGACGCGAACAACGACGGCGTGGCCGACGGGCCGGACTCGGACGGCGACGGCATCGTCGACAGCGCCGACGGCGCCGACGCGATGTTCGGCGACGCCGGCGATCCCCCGGCGGCCAACCCCGACGGCGACGGCCAGCCCAGCTTCCGCGACCGCGACAGCGACGGCGACGGGACGGACGACATCGACGAGGCGGGTCTGGGGGCGCTGGACGCCAACAACGACGGGCGGGTCGACAACCCGGCCGACAGCGACGGCGACGGTGCGGCCGACGTCGTCGACGCCAACGACGCGGCCTTCGGCGGCATCGCCAACCCGCTGGCCGACGACGACGGCGACGGCATCCCCAACGGGCAAGAGGGCAACGGCACCGTCGACACCGACGGCGACGGCACCCCGGACAGCCAGGATGCCGACAGCGACGGCGACGGCATCCCCGACGCGGTCGAGGGCGCCGGCGACCAGGACGGCGACGGCGTGCCGAACTTCCGCGACCTGGACAGCGACAACGACGGGCTCAACGACGTCCGCGAGGCGGGCGGGCTCGGCGATGCCAACGGCGACGGGAAGGCCGACGGGGTGGACGGCGACGGCGACGGCATGATCGACGCGCCGGCCGGCAACCCCGTCGACACCGACGGCGACGGCGTCGACGACTACCTCGACCTCGACAGCGACAACGACGGCAGCGGCGACCTCGTCGAGAGCGGGTCGGGCGCGGTCGACGCCGACGGCGACGGCGTGGCGGACGGGCCGGATGCGGACGGCGACGGCATCGTCGACTCGGCCGACGGCAACGACGCGGGCTTTGGCGACCAGGGCGACGCGGCGCCGGCCAGCTCGGACGGCGACGGCGTGCCCAACTACCGCGACCGCGACAGCGACGGCGACGGGACGGACGACGTCGACGAGAACGGGCTCGGGAGCCTGGACGCCAACAACGACGGCAGGATCGACGATCCGGGCGATCAGGACGGCGACGGCGTGCCGGACGTGGTCGACGCCAACGACGCCGCCTTCGGCGGCCTGGCCAACCCGCTGGCCGACGACGACGGCGACGGCATCGACAACGGACACGAAGGCAACGGCGGCCGCGACACCGACGGCGACGGTACGCCCGACAGCCAGGATGCCGACGACGACGGCGACGGCATCGACACCGCCGCTGAGAGCCCGGACCCGAACGGCGACGGCAACCCCGCCGACGCGCGCGACACCGACGGCGACGGCGAGCCGGACTTCCTCGACGACGACGACGACGGCGACGGGATCCCGACGGCCGAGGAAGGGACGGGCGACCGCGATGGCGACGGTGTCCCGAACCACCGCGACTTCGACCCGACCGGCTACTTCTACAACGTGGCCGACGGGCAGATCGTGCCGGGCGGCGCCGTGGCGGTGTTCGGCCCGGGGGCGGTGAACCTGATCTACAACGGCATCACCGGCTACTATCAGTGGACCACGACCGTGCCGGGTGTGTACACCATGGTCGTCGTGCCGCCGCCGGGCTTCGAGGTCAGCCCGACCTGCGTCCGCTCCGATCCGCCGCCGCTCGATCCGACGGGTGCACCCAACCCGTTCGCGCTCGGCGCCGGGCAGGACGGCAACACGCCGTTCCTGACGTCGAACCAGTGCACGGCCCACTACTACAGCTTCGTGTTCCAGGATGGCGACCCGATCATCATCAACAACAACATCCCGCTCCGGGTGGCCGAGAAGCCGACCAGCGTGGTGCTGGGCGATCTTGGGGCACGGCCCACCGCCGACGGCAAGGTCGACCTCCACTGGGAGACCGTCGCCGAGGCGGACCTGCTGGGGTTCAACGTGTTCCGGGCGACAGAGCTCGGCGGTCAGGAGGTCACCGTCAATCCTGCCATGATCCCTGCTCAGGGCAGCGCGAGCGGCGGGGCACGCTATCACGTCGCCGACGACCCGGGCGAAGGGGTGTTCTTCTACCGCATCGAGGCCGTTCACGATGTCGGTGCCCCCCAGTCCTACGGTCCGTTGCAGGTCAGTGTCGGCAGGCGCGACGAGCGGCGGATCTACCTGCCTCGGGTGATCGTGCACCACGCCGAGTCGAACGATCGAACCACAGGGGGCGCCGACATGCCGCAGCCGGTCGCCGCCGGCGACCCATCGCTCGATCCCCCGAGCGTTGCCATGTCGACACAGGTGCAGACACTGGGCGGACCGGTGCTCGGCGAGCTTCCCCCGGGGCTCGTCGCGCATCGCCGCTCGGTCGCGCTGACCCCCTGACCCCCCCGGGCGGACGCCCGGGACCCGTGCCGCGATGCACGGACCAGGCGGTGGCCGGTCGTGAGACCGGCCACCGCCTGAATCTGTGGCCGCACCGCGAGCCCGGCTCCCCGCCCCAAAAGGATCCGCACCCCTGCGCGCACCCCCGTCGCTCACGCGCCCGTAACGCATCGAGGCCGGCCGCGTTTCAGATTCTGGGATGACTATCATCAGACTACGAAACGCTTATCGTGTGACCCTGACTTGAAGTTGACTTCGGCGGACAGGCACGATATGGTTATTGCGCAGACGCGCGATTTCACATGCGCAGAGGCTTGCCGCTGCGTATCGTGCCGGCGACAAGGCCGAGATGGTCTCAGAGCACATGTCGGGAGAAGATCCGGAGTGGACGACCAGGTCAGGTGGCGCATCGGGTTGCTGGGCACGTTTCGCATCGAGCGGGACGGCGAGGTGGTCGCCGTTCTCTACAACCGCAAGCGTGATCGGCTTCTCGCCTATCTGGCGGTGGCGCCCGGCCGGCCGCACCTTCGCGAAGATCTGTCTCGTCGGTTGTGGCCGAATGAAGCACGTTCCGAAGGGCTGCAGCGGTTGAGCAGTCTGCTCTACACGCTGGGGGCCTATTTCCAGGAGGTCGGCATCGACGACGACCTCGTCGTCCGTACCTATCACACCCTGCAGCTCAATCCCCGCGTGTGCACCGACGTCCAGGACTTCGAGCGGCTGGCACAGACCGACGCGCTCGGGGGTGCGACGGCCATCGCCGAGGAGCGGTTGCGGCGGCTCGGCGAGGTCTATGGCGCGGGGCTGCTGCCGCTGATGCGGGACGCGGCATTCGAGCCGGAGCGCCTGCGGTTGGCCATGCTGCACCGCCAGGCCGTGGCGCGCATCGATACGACGATCGCGCACGGGTTCTCGGCTGTTTCCGGAATGGAACCGTCCGCCTCCCCCGAGATCCCTCTCGAAGCGGCGAACGGGTTGCCCTTCCTGTCACCGTTTACCGAAGCCGATCGACGGCGGCAGCAGATCATGGACCTCGGTCGCCTGATCGAGGATGCCATGGGAGGGATCTGGGGCGCCGAAAGGGCCGAGTGGATCCATCGCTTGAATGCCCGCTATCCCGAGATCTGTGACGCGTTGGAGTGGGCGATCACCAACGACGAACGCGACCTGGCGGCCCGGCTGGCCGGCGGGCTGTGGCCGTACTGGCTGGACCATCCCACGCTCGACGACGGCCGTCAGTACCTCGAACGGATCCTGGCGATGGGCCGGCCGAGCGACGCCGAACCCTATGCGCTTGCAGTCCATGGGTCGGGTGTGCTCAGCTTGCGGTCGGGCGACTTGATCTTGGCGCGCACCCGGCTCCATGCGGCCCAGGCCTTGTGGCAGCGCCTGGGCCACCAGACCTACTATGCGCGCGCGATCAACAGCCTCGGCGAGGTCGCGCGCCGGTCGGGCCGCCCGGCCGAAGCGTTGCCGCACTTTGCCCAGGCGCTCGAGATCCTCCGCGCGTTGCCGGCACCCGACTTGGTCTGCCGAGTCCTCAACAACGCGGCTGCGGCCGAGACCGCGTTGGGCCACCATGCGGAAGCTCAGCGATGCCTCGAGGAGCGCCTCGCGCTCGGCACCCAGCTCGGCAACCAAGTGGTCGTGGCCCGCGCCCGCGCCGACCTGGCCAACGTGCTGATCGCGACGGACCAGCTCGCGCTCGCGCGCACGCATGCCGAAGCCGCCCTCTCGTCGTTCGAAGAAATGGGCGACGATGCCGGCCAGGCGAGCTGTCTCCGCAGCTTGGGCTACATCCTGCATCGACAGGCGCGGTTCGACGACTGCGATGCCCTGTACCAACGCAGCATCGACCGCGCTCGCGCCGCCGGCGACATGGCCGAGCTGTCGGAGTCACTCTTCTACAGGGCGAGCGTCCGGCATGACCAGGGCCATGTCGAAGAGGCGATCGACCTGTGCCGACGGGCGCAGGATCTCTTCACCGCCGTCGGGGACGCGATCGGGGTGGCCAAGGTCAAGCGCGCCCTCGAGCACCTCGGCGTGGCCTCCCCGCCCGACGGCGCCCCGTCGCCCGTGGCGGAGGTGCCGGCGGACGCCGGCGCCATGTAGGGTCGCGGACGTCGGCTTCCGCCGCCCTACCGCCGCCGCGTTGCCCGCGCCGGCGGGGGCTCGAGGGTGGCCGTCCGCCGCCCTACTCGCCTGACAGGTCGAGCACGCCCCCCTCCGACCACTGGATGCTCAGGTTCAGGCCGACGACGTCGTCTTGGAGCCACACGGCGTCGGTGATGCCGGTCGGTACGACGAGCGCGCCGAGATCCTGCGGGTGGTCGCTCATGACCGCTTCGACGTAGTAGTAGCCGCTCGACGGGGCCGTCAGCGAATAGTGGCCGCTGTGATCCGTCGCTCCGACGGCGGCGACGACGGGTTCGCTGTTCGGCAAGCATTGCCGCAACGCCACCAGCACGTTCGGGATGCCCAGGCCACTCGCGGCATCCATGACCGTTCCCGATGCCGTCGGCTCACCGCGCGGGGGCGGAGGTCCAGGGTCGAAGTCGATCATGTCGCAGGGGGTGCCTTCCGCCGCGACGGGGGCGGGGTGGTCCAATCCCGCACCTGCCGCCAGTGCAAGCAATGCACATGCGATCAGCGGTCGGCTCAACAGCGGTGTCGATTGCATAGCGGTTTCTCCTCCAGATCAAGCGCTTCCGCCCAAGGCGTGCCGTTGCCCATGCCACGCCGTCCGCCTCCCAGCAGAAAGCGCGATGCCAAACCACCTCGATCTGTTCGCTATCCCCGCCTCCACGGCGAAAATCGCTGCAGGACTCACGTTCAGAGCCAGGTCGGTTCCCGAGTCAGGCATATCATACCCCGCGGTCTCACGAAAGTCTCACATAGATCTCACGTACCTCTGCGACACGGCGACGGACGGTCACGGACGTGCGCCCTGATGCTCATGCTCAGGGCGGAAGGGGCACAGGCGCTCCTGGGCAAGGCCGGTCTTCCGGCCTCTTCGCCGGTGTGTCCGACACGGCCACCCGTGACCGGGCAACCGGCACTTCAACGTGTGCGCCGATGGACGCCGGCCAGCAAGCGTCCGGGCCATGCAATCGGGCTGCCCTGGGTGGACATGGGGCGCAGGCCTCGCCCGCTGTGGGGCTAGCCGTTCGACTGGGACTGGACGAGCTGCTCGATCTCGGCACGCAGCCGTGTGGGCGGGTGGGCTTGCCACCGCATGGGCGGGGCCGGGCGTGTCGGCGGGCCGTTGCGGATCTCGTCGTACAGCCGCTGGGTTTCCACCATCGGCCCGATCCCAAGCTCGGCGGACAACACGTCGCGGCAGGCGCCGTACTGCCGGAGTGCCAGCGGGCGCTGGCCGCTCTCGACGTGCATTTGCATGACGGCGCGGTGAACGGCCTCGCGCAAGGGGTCGATGGCGAGGATCCGATTGCCGCACCGCAGCCCTTCTTCGAGCAGCCCGTGCCAACGGTAGTAGCGCATCATCGTGGTCAAGCCGTCGATGAGGAGCATGTGCAGGTTCTCGCGTCGGCGCAGCACCCAGTCATCGTAGAAGCTCTCCATGTACGGCCCGACGTAGAGCTGGAACGCCACTTCCATCGCGGCCGCGTCCGCCGGCGTGATGTTCTCGATGGCGAGCCGCAGCACGGCTGACGTTCGGGACTCGAACGCCTCGACGTCCAGCCAATACGGGCTGCGAGGGTTGAAGCCGACCTCGTTGTGCGCCTCGGCGATGAGGTAGGTGCCGCGCACCACGGTGGGGGGCTCGATGGCTCGGCGCAACCGCCACAGCGCCGTGCTCAATGCAGCCCGGGCGCGCTCGGGATCGCGGTCACCCCAGAACATGTCGGCAAGATGCTCACGCGGATATGCACGCTGGGGCCGTGACAGGAGATAAGCCAGCATCTTCTGGCATACTGGGCCGAGATGGACTTCCGTGCCGGTATCATTAATAACAGAAACACTTCCAAACAGGCGTGTGCGTAACATCGATGTAGGCTCCCCCCCGGTGCGCCTGCATAATCCTCCACGCGACCTCAACGACGTCGCCGCCAGCGAGGCCCGCACTGTATGGCCTGCGTGATATATGGATGTTATTGCGTGCGAAATCTCGTATGGCGACGTCCTTCAGCGAAACCAATCGCCGTCGCGGATCGCTGGGTCCGGTGAGCCTGTGTCCGACAGCGATGCCGATGCCCCGCTGGCGCGGGTGTCGGTGGCCAAGGCGTGTCGGTCATGATGCTACATCATAGGATCTCTGTCTCGCCTCGTCAACTGCCGGCCCATCGCTTCGCACGTTGCCGCCACCTTCCGGCACGCGCGTTTCGCCCGCGCCGGGGCAGGCGGCCGGCGCCCGCACCGTGCCGCGCCGGTGTGGTGCCGCTATAATCGCGGTCGGACGTGTGGTGTGCCGCCTGCCCGAAACCGACGGCAGGGCGGCCGCGCCACCGGATCGTCCGACCCGCCCGTTGGAGCGAACGATGCATCGACTGCCATGGACCGTGTTGTCGCGCCGAAAGGCCATCGGCGCGACGCTGATGGGCGCCCTCTCCCTGGTGTTGGCGGCCTGCGGCCGGAAGCCGGAAGGCGATGCACCGGCGACCGGCCCGGCCGAGCCGCGCTCCGCCACGGGACCGGAGGACGCGGCGGCGCCTCCCGCCTCTGCGGCGACAACGGAGCCGCAGCCCGCGACCGTCGTCGCCGACCGCCTGCCGCCGACCCCCGCCTGCGGCGACGACGACGACCCGACCCCGGCCCAGACCGAGGGCCCCTATTTCACGCCGGACTCCCCCGAACGGGCGTCGCTGCTCGAGCCCGGCACGGCGGGCACCCGCATGGTGTTGGTCGGTCGCGTCTTGACGACGGGCTGCCGACCGGTGGCGCGCGCGCTCGTGGACTTCTGGCACGCCGATGCCGACGGCGTGTACGACAACGTGGGCTACCGCATGCGTGGGCATCAGTACACCGACGCCGACGGGCGCTACCGGCTCGAGACGGTCGTCCCCGGGCTGTACCCCGGCCGCACGCGGCACTTCCACGTCAAGGTCCAGGCGCCGGGCGGGCCGGTGCTCACCACCCAACTGTACTTCCCGGGCGAGCCGGCCAACGCGCGCGACGGGATCTTCGACGCGGCGCTCGAGATGCGGGTGGCCGACGCGGGGGACGGCGGCAAGGAAGCGGCGTTCGACTTCGTGCTGGCGTAGGGGGCGCCGGACCGGCGTCGGCGGGCCACGTGCAGCGTCTCGGTCAACCCCGCCTGCGGATGCGGGCCGACCGTTGCGAATCGGGGTGGGGTCCCGGATCGACGCCCGAAACGAGACCGGGAGGCCGCGCGGATTCGCGCGGCCTCCCGGTCAACGTCCGATCGACGGGTATGGGCGAGCGGCGCCGTGGCAGGCCCGCCCGCGCAGCTTACGGCCGCGGCCGAACCGCGCCGGTGCCCGGCTCGCGCACGCACTGCTCGGCGCACTTGTTGAACGCCTCGCGGACGCGGGCGGCGCAGTTCTCGCCGCCGGCAGCCGTGCAGCGGCGCAGCGCGGCCTGCGCGGCCTCGCGGCAGCGGACCGGGCATGCGGGCCGGACGGCGCCGGTGTTGGCACAGCGCGTGGCGCAGGCGTTGTAGGCGGCGCGCGCGCGGGCGGCGCAGTTCTCGCCCCCGGCGGCCTCGCAGCGCTTCAGGGCCTCGTCGGCGCTCTGCTTGCACCGGTCGGCACACGACGGCGCGCCGGCGTTGGCGCAGCGCGTGGTGCAGTTGGCGAGCGCTTCGCGGGCGCGGGCCGTGCAGTCGGCGCCCCCGGCGGCCTCGCAGCGCTTCAGGACGTCCTGCGCGTGCTGCTGGCAGCGGTCCTGGCAGGACGGCGTGTTGCCCGGCGAGGGCTCCTGGGCCGCCGTCGGGGCCGGCGCCAGCAGGCTGGCGCCGAGCGCGCCGGCGACGAAGGCGGTGGCCGCGATCAGGCTCAGCCGGGCGAGCGGGCGTGAGAGTCGGTGGGTCATGGTCGGATCTCCATCCACTGGTATCGGGTCATCTCGGCGCCGGCCGACGAAAGCGTTGCGCCCGACGCGCTGCGCGCGCGCGTCCGCTTGGTCTGGGGCCTGCGCCGCGTCATGCTCACACGTGGGATAACGCGGCATCGCCGGCGGGGGATAGACCCCGCCGGCGATGCCGCGCGCTCCCGGTCCGATCCGTCAGTGCGCGGCGTCGACGACCGCGTGCGTGCGGCGGGCGTCCCCCGACCGCGCTGGGTGTGGCACCCCCAATGTGCCGCCGACGGCGGATGACTTGACCACCGCCGGCAGGTAGATCACCGGGCGCACCGGCGGGCGAAGGATCGTGCCACCCATCACCGTGCCGTCTTGCGCGGCGGTGACGTAGATCGTCGGCGCGCGCGCCCCGGCGGGCCCCGTCACGTCGACCTGCAGCTCGGTCAGCTCGTCGCCGTCGAACGGGATCCGCTCGAGCGTCAGCGCCACCGGGACCGTGGCCTGGCCGGGCGCGTCGAACGGCCCGCCGCCGAGCACGATCTCGACCGAGCGGGTGCGGGCGTCGATCCGGCCGCCCTTGGCCTCACCGCCCGCCGCCATCCAGCGCTCGAAGACCGCCGGGTCCTTGAACGTCACGCGGCCCGTGCCGGCAGCCGGGAAGTCCGCCGCGTTCAGCGACACCGACGTGTACCACTTGCCGCGGTTGCGGTTGCCGACCGTCACCGTCGTCGAGCTCTCCGGGCTGCTCGGCGCCCCCACGATCTGGACGTTCTTCTGGCACAGGTTGTTGTCGAACGGCACCCACCCGTCGGACACGATCGGGTCGTCGGGGGCGCTGATGCGCGCCAGGAAGCAGAAGTGCCCGGCGGCCGGCGGCATCCAAGGCACCGCCACCACCGTCGTCGCTCCGGCAGCCAGGCGGTCGATGGTGGCGCGGCCGACCTCGGGCACCCAGTCATCCGGCCAGCGGAGGTTGGCGCCTCCCGCGGTGTCGTACACGCTGACCGTGACGTTGCGCACTTCGGCGTCGCCGACGTTGCGCACGCGGACATAGACCGTGTTGATCTGCCCGGCCAGCGGGTTCTCGTGCGCCGTGGCGCCGTCGGGCTGGTGCCGCACCCAGATGTCGGGGCTGTCCCACCACGGCTCGCCGCGCGGGTTGGACGGCAGCCTCCCGGTATCGCCCGGGTGGTCGCGGCACATCGCGTCGGGGTGTGTCGCCAGCGGGGGCAGCACCCGCACCGTGGGCTGCGGGAAGACGATGCTCCCGGGCTGCCCCAGGCTGTTGGTGTACGTCGCCGTCGCCGTGTCGTTGACCGGCCACGTGCCGGGCACCTCGGTCATGCGCACGCGGTAGGTCAGCCGCACGGTCTCGAGCCCCAGGCGCGGCAGGCGCCATGTCAACGTCCGCCCGTCTGGGCTGACCTCGGGCGTCACCGGCCCGCCGAACGATCCCGGCACGAGCGTCACGTGCGGCGAGAGGCGGTCCACCACCACCACGTTCGTCGCCGGCGCGCCGGCGATGAGCCCCGAGATCTGCTGGTAGATCGTGGCGAGCTGGCCGCTGTCGGGCGCTTGGAAGTAGTCCGCCGGGCTCGAGGCCAGCGCCCGGAGCAGGTCGGGATCGATCTCGTTGCCCAGGCCGATGGCGAAGACGCGCGTGCCCGCCGCCTTCGCCGCCGCGGCGGCGGTGCGCGGATCGCCGCCGGCCGTCGGTCGGCCGTCCGAGAGCAGGATCAGCACCGGCTGGTGCGAGGCGACGTGCCGCGGGCTCGCCAGCTCGGCCTGGCCGCGGGCGATGCCGTCCTCGATGTTGGTGCCGCCGCCCGCCGAAAGCCCGTCGATCGCCGCCCGCACCGGACCGGCGTTGGCCGAGAGCACCTGGTTCACGGTCGCCGAGTCCGAGAACGACACCAGCGCCACCTGGTCGCTGCCGGGGTCCATCCGGTCGAGGAAGCCCTTGGCCGCCGCCTTGGCATCGGCCAGCGGCTGCCCGCGCATGCTGCCCGACACGTCCATCACCAGCGCCACGTCGGCGGGCTGGCGGTGTGGCAGGCACGCCCCGTCCATCCCGGTGAGGGTCAGCGTCACCAGCACCTCGCCGCGCGGCGGCACGACGCCGGGCGCCGCCGTCTTGTCGCCGGCGACGCGGCACGGCGGCGGCGGGGCGCAGACGTTGAACACGACCCCGTCGAGCACCACGCCCGCCAGCCAGCCGTACGTGACCTTGTGGAACCGGAGCACGACGGCCACCGTGCGCCCTCGGATGGCGTCGAGGGCCGCCGGCGAGAGGTTGAAGCCGGATGGGTCGACCGGGCATTCCAGGGGCAAGAGCGGGTCGATCTCCCACATCCGCACCAGCTCGGTGGTGAGGTTGGCGTCGTAGATCGACGCACGCAGGTAGTTGCCGGCGGACGTCGGTGGCGGGTTCACGGCGACGACGTAGCGGGTCATCTGCTCGACCGAGAAGCTTGCGGCGGTGGCATCGGCGGGGATGTCGAGGATCTGGTACAGCCACTCGTCGTTGGCGGCCCCGGTCTCGCCCCGGAAGTGGGCCGAGTACAGCCCCTGCAAGGCGCCATCGGACCGGATCAACGTCCGACCGCCGGCCGAGTACGCGCCCCACGACCGGTGCCCGAGCTCGAAGTACGGGTTGCGCACGAAGTTGGGGCTCGGGCAGCTGGCCACCACGGGCGGGCGCACCGGCGGGCATGGGAAGACGGTCGGCGTGGCCGAGGCGGTCGCGGTGGGGAAGCCGGTCGGGCTGGGGGTCGGCGTCGCCGATGCGTGGCGGGTGGGCGACGGCGTCGACGTGGCCGTGGCGCACCACGTCGGCACGCGGATGGTGACGCCCTGCTCGCCGTACACCGCGCCATCGCCGATGGCCTTGACGTCGAAGGTGTGGGTCGTGCCCAGCCGGGTGCCCGGGGGCACGGTGATGTCGACCTCGAACGTCACCTGCGTCCCGCCGGCCGGGACGACGAGGTCGATGTAGGCCGGCGGCTGGACGGTCAGCCAGTACTGGTAGTCCGGCGGCACCGTCCGCAGCTCGAGGCGCGAGATGCGCCGGCTGGCCGCGGTCACGAGGTTCTGGATGGCCGCGGGCAGCGCGGCGGTGTCGGCCAGCGACAGCGCGTCGCCGCCGGTGTTGGTCCAGCTCGCCCATTGCCTCCAGTAGGTCGTCAGGTTGGCCTGCGACGTGCTGCCCGAGCCGCTGACGACGAACAGCAGCGTGGTCCGGTGTGCCGCCAGGCTGTCGAGCACGCCCTGGAAGTCGAGGTCGTCGGCCGTGCCGACAGCCCCGTCGCGGCCGGGGTCGCGCACGCACGGCGAGGCCTCGCCGCACCACGTCCCACCGGGGTTGACGGGCGGGCTGACGACCCGCGCGTTCAGGTTGTCGTCGTGTGGCACGTCATCGCCGAACATGATGACGAAGCGCCGGGTGTCGGCGCGCCAGCCGAGGGTCGAGTCGGTGACCGACTCGTAGAGCGCCCGCGCGTACGCCTCGGGCCGGTCGCCGCCGCCGCCGGCGCTGGTGGCGTTGATGGCGGTGGCGACGGCGGCGCGGTTGGCGGTGACGGACTGCCGGACGAGGTACGGCCAGTCGCCGGCCTGGCCGAGCGGGCTGATGGGGTAGTCGCGCAGGTCGACCACGCCGAACTGGATGTCGGGGATGACGCGCGCGAGGTCGTTCATGATGACCAGCGCGTTGGCCTTGGCGGCGTTCAGCACGGGCTGCATGCTTTCCGTGGTGTCGAACGCGAACAGCACGTCGGCACGGCCTGGCGCCGGCGGGATGAAGATGCGCTTGGTCTCGTGCACCGTCTCGCCCGGACAGAGCGTGGCGTCGACGGTGGCGCGCGGCGTCGGCGAGGGCGTCCGGGTTGCGGAGGCTGTCGGCCCGGGCGGCGTGACGGTGCCGCACGACGGGTCGACCTGCACCGGCACGGCACGCCGGGCCTGCATGCAGTCGGGATCGGCCGCGTCGTAGACCACCGCGACGATCTCGTAGCTGCCCGGCCAGAGATCGGCGGGGATGGTGATCGACACGACCCTTTGGCCGGGCGCGTCGAACGTCACGCTGTTCGATGCCCAGATGATGTCGCCGCTCCAAAGCTGCACGTCGAGCTTGACCGCCCGCGTGGCGCCCGTGGTGCCGACGTCGACGAGCACGCCGGCAGTGGCGCCCGGGATGTAGCACGTCCGGTCGGGCGTGACGGAGCGCAGGCTGGCCCACGTGTCGCACGCCGCGGTCACGCGCAGCACGACGTCGTCGACCTTGGCGCCGATCGGGTAGTTCACCGAACCGTCGCTGAGGAACCCGAACGCCAGCCACACCTGCGGTTGGCCGACGTAGTTGGCCATGTCCCACGTGTCCTCGACCCAGCCTCCGGGATGGGCGTTGGGGTCGTCCTTCCAGTTGCCGGCGTAGGCGATGCCGTCGAAGTTGGTGCCGTTGGTCGACGCCAGCACGCGGAGCGTGTCGGAGGCGGTGGCGCAGTTGGTGCCGACGCACTCGCTGTCGAGGTAGAACACCCAGGCCAGCTCGGCCTGGGTGACGGCGCTGAAGTCGAGCGGGCCGTACACCATGTACGAGGCCGCATGGTCCGGGTAGTTGGCGCCGCAGGCCAGGAGGCTGCCGTTGGCGCCGCCGCCGACGGCCCACGCGCTGCGCGCGCTGTGGTGACCCTCGCAGCGGTTGGCCCACGTGAACTCGCCGCCTTCGCTGCCGTTGTTGTCGAGCACGCGCCAGCCGGAGCCGCTGGGCCATGCGGCCGACTCGAAGTCCTCGGACAACCGCACGGTGGCTTGACTTGGGCCGTCGGCGGACGCGAACGGGTCGACGGCGGCGACGCCCGGCGCAGACGCCGGCAGCACCACGGCGCCGGCCGGAAACGGCCCGGCATGCGCCCGTTGATCGGGGCCGGCGGACGCAGGCTTGCCGGGCGGCCACGGCGACACCGCGGCAAGCAGGCTGGCGGCGAAGACGACGCCGAACAGGCCTACGGCCTGCCAAGGCGACGATGGACGGGGCGGCTGGGGCGACATGGGGGGCCTCCTGTGACGTGCGGACCGGATGCCGGTTCCTCGATGGCCGGCGCTCGCGATGTGCGTGATGCTGTCGTGTCGGCAGTTGATGTGAAATTCGATGAACCCGCATGCCCAATTCTACCCCCGAACCAGGTCCAATCTCGGATCGATTTGCGTGCCCTGCCACGACCCGACTGGACACCTCCGGCGATTGGGTTAAGCTTCTCCGACATCGGCCGTTTCCGCCCGTGCTTCGCCATGCCGGCACGACAGCGCGTGAGCGGCGAGGCACGCGTCGTGGGGCTCGAGCGATGTTGATGCTGGCGACTGCCGTCGCCACGGCGATCCCGCTGCTGGCGCTATACGCGATCTACCGGCTCGACCGGTACGGCACACGGGCCTTTCGGCTCGTCGCGCTGTGCACGGCGTGGGGCATCGTCGCCACGCGCGTGGCGCTGGCGGTGAACACGGCGGTGCTCGACTCGGGCCTGGTGGCCGGCCCGACCATCACGCGCGTCGTGGCGCCGGCGGTCGAGGAGGTCGCCAAGGGGCTCATCATCGCCTATCTGGTGCTGCGGCCGCGCTTCACCTACTTCGTCGACGGGGCGATCTACGGCTTCGCGGTCGGCATCGGGTTCGCGGTCGCCGAGAACTACCACTATCTCTGGAACCACCAGGCGACGGCGCTGACGCTGGCGACCGGTCGGGTGGTCTCGACCAACCTGATGCACGCGTCGACCACGGCGCTGACGGGCATCGGGATGGCGCTGGCGCGCTTCGCGCCGTCGGCGCGTCGGCAGCTCGGCATCGGGCTGGCCGGCCTGGGCCTGGCCATGCTGCTGCACGTCGCGTTCAACACGTTGGTGACGCGCTTCAGCGGCAGCACCGCGGCGTTGTACGCGCTCGCCGCCGCCTACGGCCTTGCCGGTGCGCTCGGCGTGGCCGGGTCGATCCGCCTCGGCCTGCGCCAGGCCCGGGGTTGGATCCGGCCCGCCCTGGCGGCGTCGCGGCGGGTGGCCGCGGGCGAGATCGCGGCCGTCGAGTCGCTCGACGACGACGTGGCGTCGCCGTTGCTCACCGCCGTCGAGGCGCGCTTCGGGGAGCGCATGGCCGACGACGTCCGCGACCTCCTGCGGCTACAGGCCCGGCTGGGCATCCTGCTGCAGACGCGGGCGCAGCTCCCGGACGGCACGGCCCGCCGTGAAGTCGACGAGGAGCTGGCGCGGCTCCACGGTCTGATGGACGCGCGGCGGCGCGCGATCGGGGTGTTCTGCATGCTGCACGTCCGCGCCATCGCCCCGGATGTCGCCGGCCCGATCTGGCAGTCGCTGAGCGCGGTCCCGTCCGGGACAGCCGGCGCGGACAGCGCGTCGCGCGAGGCTGCTGCGGCCGGGATCGACGTCTGGACGCTGCTCGGCGAGCGCACGGCGCCCCGTCGGCGGCTCGCGCCGTGGCGCAAGCGGGGCGCGACGGCGACGCGCCCGCGTGCGGCGACGGGGCGGGGGCTGTCGCCCGTCGCGCGCCGGCGGCTGGCGATGCTGCTGTATGTCGGCCTGACCGCGGCGCTCTGGATCGGGCCGCGTGCCGTTGCCGTGCCCGCCTGGGCAACGGTGTCCGAGCCGGCGCTCGCGCGGATTGCGGCCCAGTGGCTGCTCACGCTCGGCATGTTGGCCGTCCTCGCGCCACCGCGGAGCGTCCCCCGCCGTGGCCCGGCGCGCCGTGATCTGTGGCAGCGGGCGTCGCGGCGCCTGGATGCGCGGGCGCGCCGCGGCGGCATCCGGCGCCGCCTGGCGTCCAAGGCGGGGCGCCTGGCGGCCCTGGCGGCCTTGGCGGGGGCATCCGCCCTCGTGTGGACGAGCGCAGCGTGGTGGCCGTCCGCCGGGTGGACGAGCCATCCCGCGCGGATGGCCGTCCAAGCGCTGGCACAGGTTGCGCTCGTGATCGTCGCGGCCGTGGCCCAGCGTCACATCCGGGTGCTGCCCGGCTTGGTGACGATGGTGGCCGTAGGGGCGGCGATGGTCGAGGTGCTGGGGCGCTAGCGGGACGTGGCGCGGTGGCCCGCCTTCGCCACCGCGCGCCGTCGTCCGTGCGACGGTCGGCGCTCGACTGGACAAACCGCGCGCGGTCTGATATCAATCCGCCCGTTCGGACGGCGGCTCATCAGGTCGAAGGCAGCGTGCCGGCATCGACGAACGCCCCACCCTCGGCGCACCGTCTTGGATGCCGTCCGTGGCAGCGGCCGCCGTGTACGACGCATGGCGGCATGATCGCACGGCGTTGTCGCGCCCGGCGACGGTGCCATGACCCAAGGAGGAGAACTCACTATGGATCGGATCCACGGCTTCGGGCGCCTTTCGGGCGGGATCACCGCCCTCGCGCTTGCGACGCTGGCCATGGCCTGCGGTGGCACGGCCGACGCCCCTGCGGGCGAGGCGCCGGCCGGCGGCGGCCTGAGCGGCGAGATGATCGGCACGCGCGGCTCCGTCATGGGCAACGTCGGGGGCGGCGGCATCCCGGTCAACCTGCACACCAGCGACGGTGGGACGTGCCAGACCCAGACCGCCGCGCAGCAGTCGACCACCTCGCAGCCCGACGG
The DNA here is from genome assembly GCA_003576755.1 of bacterium. Classification (GTDB taxonomy): domain Bacteria; phylum Chloroflexota; class Anaerolineae; order Epilineales; family Epilineaceae; genus UCB3. Next base: position 19,548 of record QEVT01000021.1, read on the forward strand.
CTCGTTCACGTTCGCGCAGCCGGTGCCGCGCGGCGACTACTGCATCGAGTACGGTGGCCAGACGCACAACTGCGGCTGCGACTGGAGTGGCGAGACGTGCACGTGCTCGCCGCCGGGGTCGTGACCCGATCGGCGTCGACCGATCGGGGTTGACGGGCGCCGTCGGCGTGCGCCATGGCGGTCCCTAGCGCAGCCAGTCCAGGGCATAGCCGAGCGCGCCGGAGGCATCGAGCGCTGCGCCGGCGGACGTGCAGGCGGCGGCGTTGGTGGCATCGATCGTCGTCCGGGCCGCTGCGCAGTGGGCTGCGATCTCCGCGGCGATCGCCGGCGGGCGCGGGGTGTGGCCCCGCGCCCGCAGCGCGTCGGCAGCCGCGGCCAGGGTGAGCACGGCTTGGGCGTCGCCGCGCGCGGCCGCCAGCGCGATCAGCCGCTCGACGGTGCGTGCGACGTGCCAGTCCGACCGCAGGTCGCGGCCGATGCCGAGCGCTTCGCGCAGGTCGGCCGCCGCGCGCGCGAGGTCGCCTTGGGCCAGCGCGAGCTGGCTGTCATGGAGCAGCGCCTCGGCGACCGCGGGTTGGTACGCCACCTCGCGGGCCAGCGCCAGGCCTTCGTCGATCGCCGCCGCGGCGCGGTCGAGGTCGCCGGCCCGAAGGTGGACGAGCGCGAGGCCCGTCTGGGCGTTGGCGATGCCGTGCTTGTCCCCGAGGCCCCTCAGGATCGCCAGGCGGTCTTCGCCCAGCGCGCGGGCGCGCGGCAGGTCGCCGGCCTCGCCGGCGCATCGGGCCAGCACCTCCATGGCTTCGGCAACGCCGTACGCCGCCCCCGCCGCCTCGTACAGCCGCAGGCTCTCGAGCGCGTGGGCGTCGGCCGCCGCGTAGTCGCCCCGGCTGAACTCGATGCCCGCGAGGTTGCATAGCGCTTCGGCGACCGCGTGCGTGTCGCCGAGGGCGCGATGGAGCGTCAGGCAGGCGTCGATCAGGGCCTTTGACTCGGCCAGCCGGCCCTCCTCGTAGGCCACCTGGGCGAGGTTGCGCAGCGCGCGTGCCTCTCCGCCGCGGTCCCCTAGCCCGCGCATCACGGCGAGGCACTCGTCGAAGCAGCGCCGCGAGGCCGCGTAGTCGCCCACGGCCCGCAACAACAGTCCGAGGTTGTTCAGCAGCTTCCCGACATCGGCCGGGCTGTCGGCGGCGCGTGCCAGCGCGAGGCCTTCTTCCCAGGCGGCGCGTGCCGTCGGGTAGTCGCCCTGGTAGTACGCCAGCGCGCCCAGGGCCTTGGTGGCGCGCCCGCGCACGGCCGGGCTCGCGGCCGCCGCCGCATCCAGGCCGAGGAGCGCGCCGAGGCTTCGGCGTCCCTCGCCGAGATGGCCGCGCATGTACCAGAAGGGCCACAGCGCCGCTGCCAGCCGCAGCCCCGGCTCTGCCGCCCCGCTCGTCGCGGCCCAGGCCAGGGCCGCGCGGCAGTTGTCGTGCTCGGCGTCGATGCGGTCCAGCCACGCGCCCTGGTCCGGGCCGTGCAGGTGCGCCTCCGCGCCACATGCGAAGTCGGCGCACCACGCCAAGTGGGCGGCCCGGAGCGCGTCGGCCTCGCCCGACGCCGCGAGCTGTTCGAGCGCGTACTGGCGGATGGTCTCGAAGAGACGATACCGTTGCACCCCGCCCTCGCCGGCGGTGGCCACGAGCGACTTGTCGACCAGCCCGGCCAGCAGGTCGAGCACTTCCCAGTCGGCGATGGCCGACCCGGCGCACAGCGCCTCGGCCATCTCGAGCGTCCAGCCCCCGGCGAAGACCGCGAGCCGGTTGAGCAGCGTGCGCTCCGACGGGCCCAGCAAACGGTAGCTCCAGTCAATCGCCCCGCGCATCGTCTGCTGACGCGGGTCGGCGTCGCGCCGGCCCGACGTCAGCAGGCGCAGATGGTCGTCCAGCCGGGCGGCGATCTGCTCCGGCGACAGCAGCCGCACACGCGCGGCCGCCAGCTCGATCGCCAGCGCCAGGCCGTCCAGCCGGCGGCAGATGCCGGCCACGGCCGCGGCGTTGGCCGCGGTCAGCGCGAAGGCTGGCGCCGTGTCGGCCGCGCGTGTGACGAAGAGCTGCCCGGCCTCGGAGTCCAGAACGTCGCGAACGGCGGCGGTCGCGTCGCCGGCGTTCGCGCTGATGCCGACGGGGACGCCCAGCGGGGGGACGTGGAACACGGCCTCGGCCGCGATCGCCAGGGCCTCGCGGCTCGTAACGAGGATGGCCACGCGCGGGCACGCCCGCACGACCGCCTCGGCCAGCCGCGCGCAGGCGTCGACGACGTGCTCGCCGTTGTCGAGGACGACCATGAGGCGGCGCGACCGCAGGTGGTCGATCAGGGTGTCGAGCACCGGCGTGCCCGGCACCTCCCGCACGTGGAGGACCGTGGCGACGGCCTGCGGTACGAGCGCCGGGTCGGTCAGGGCGGCCAGCTCGACCAGCCAGACGCCGTCGGGGAAGTCGGGGAGGTGGTCGGCGGCCACCCGCAGCGCCAGGCGGGTCTTGCCCGCGCCGCCGGGTCCGACGAGCGTCACCACCGCGGCGCGGCCGAGCAGTGCCGCCACGGCCTCGGACTCGGCCCGCCGGCCGACGAACGGGTTCGGCTCGACCGGCAGGTTGTGTGGCGCGCCGCCGAGGCTGGCCAGCGGCGGGAAGTCGGCCGGCAGGGCGGGGTGCACGAGCTGAAAGACCCGCTCGGGCTCGGCCACGTCGCGCAGCCGATGCGTGCCGAGGTCGCGCAGCGTGCTGCCGGCCGGCGGCGGCGCCTGCAGCAGGTCGCGTGTGACGCCCGAGAGCACGGTCTGGCCGCCGTGCGCCGCCCCCAGCAGGCGCGCGAGGCGGTTCAGCGTGGTTCCGAAGTAGTCGCCGTCGCGCAGCTCGGCCGCGCCGGTGTGGAGGGCGCAGCGCACGCGGATCGGTGCGGCCGCGTCGTCGGCGGCCGGCACGAGCGCGCGCTGGACCGCCAAGGCGGCGGCCAGCGCGCCGTCGGCGGTGGCGAACACGGCGCAGAACGCGTCGCCGACGGTCTTGAACACGTGTCCCCCGCCGGCCTCGATGGCCTCGCGCACGGCGGCGTCGTGCCGCGCGAGGGCGGCGCGCATGGCCTCGGGCCGCTCGGCCCACAGGCGGGTGCTGCCCTCGACGTCGGTGAACAGGAAGGTGACGGTTCCGGTGGGGAGCGGGTTCAAGGCGTGGTGCTCCGGCTGGGTGGACGAGCCGATCGCCCGTATGGTAGCCCCCGCCGTGGGGCCGGGCAATCCGCGGGGATTGAACCGACCACGGGCCGCAGGGTATACTCCGGGCGCCGCGCGGTGGCCGCGCGCCTCACCCGAAACGACCGCCCCATGCCTCAGCCCCGCCCGCGCCTCCATGTCGTCTACGAGCACGGCCCGGACCTCCGGCCGTTCAGCACGGCGTTCATCCGGCTGATCCGCCCGCTCACGCATCCCACCGTGCGCGGGGCGATCGACGCGACCTTCGGACGCTACGATACCGGCGCGGCGGTCGACGCAGTCGTCGTCGACCGGCTGTGGCGACCGGACGTGACGCCGGCGCTGGTCGACGCCCTGGTCGCCGGCGCGCACGCGCGCGGGGCCAGGGTGATCCAGGCGCTCGACGACAACTTCGTCGACCTGGCGGTCGATCGGCCGCGGTGGGGCACGCGCGACGCGGTGGCGGCGATGCACCGGCTCGTGCGCACGGCCGACGGGCTCGTCGTCAGCACCGGGGCGCTGCGCGACCGCTTGGCCGACCTCAACCCCCGTGTCGCCGTCGTCCCCAACGCGCTCGACGAGCGGCTGCTCGCGCCGCAGCTGGTCGACCCCGCGATGGCGATGCTCGCCCCGCGGCGCGCGGGGGACGACGACCGGGTGGTCATCGGCTACATGGGCACGTTCACGCACGACGCCGACCTGCGCCTGGTGGTGCCGGCGCTGCGCGAGGTTTGTCGGCGCCACCCGGGGCGGGTGGCCATCCAGCTCGTCGGCGTGGCGGGCGAGCCGGACACGCTGGACGACCTGGCCGACCTGCCGGTGCACGTGATCCGGCTGGCCCCGGCGCAGATGGCCTACCCGGCCTTCCTGCCGTGGTTCACCCAGGCGCTGGACTGGGACGTGGCGGTCGCGCCGCTGCGCGACTCGGACTTCACGCGCACCAAGAGCGACATCAAGCACCTCGACTACGGTGCGGCCGGCGTGGCGGGGGTCTACAGCGCGGTGCCGGCGTACACCGACACCGTGCGCGACGGCGAGACCGGGCTGGTGGTCCCCAACCACCCCCGCGCCTGGGCCGACGCGCTCGACGCCCTGATCCTCGACGCGGCAAGGCGCGCGCGGATCGCGGCGGCAGCGCAGGCCTATGTCTTGCGCGAGCGCACGCTGGCGGCGCGGGGCGGGGACTGGGTGGAGGGGTTCACGGCGCTCCTGACCGCAAGCGCCGGCGCGGCCGCCGCGCGCGTCGTTGCGGCTCCGGGCCCCCCTTCTCCGCAGCCCCCGCCCGCCACGGCTGCGCCCGCGCCGCGCCCGCTGCGCCTCGCCGTGCTCTACGAGTACGGCCACGGCGGCGAGGCCAGGCCGCTTGCCAGCGCGCACCTCCGGCTGATCCGGCCGTTCCAGCACCCGGCGGCGGCGGGTCGGGCGGACGTGACGTGGAGCACGCGCTTCGACCCGCACAACGTCGACGCGGTGGTGCTCGATCGGCTGTGGCGGCCGGACGTGTCGATGGCCCACGTCGAGCGCCTGGTCGCGGCGGTGCGCGGGGTCGGCGCGCAGCTGGTCTATGCGTTGGACGACAACCTCCTCGACCTGCCGGCGGAACGGGCCGACTGGCCGACGGCCGAGCACCTCGCGGTGGTGCGCCGGCTGCTCGGCGAGGCCGACGGCGTGCTGACCAGCAGCGACGCGCTGGCGGCGCGCGTGGCGCCGCTGGCGCGCCGCGTGGTGGTGATGCCCAACGCGCTCGACGAGCGGCTGCTCGGCCAAACGGGCCCGGCGCCCCGCCACACGCCGTTCGGCTTGCGACCGCTGGTGATCGGTTACATGGGCACGGCGACCCACGACGACGACCTGCGCATGGTGTTGCCGGCGCTGGCCGAGGTGTGCCGGCGGCACGCGGGGGAGGTGGTGGTCGAGTGCGTCGGGGTGGTCCGCCAGCGCGCGACGCGGCGAAGCATCGAGGCGGCGGGGATCCCGCTGCGCTTCGCGGCGCCGCACCCGGCCGAGGCCGAGTACCCGTTGTTCGTGACGTGGTTCACGCGCCACGTGCAGTGGGACATCGCCATCGCGCCGCTGCGGGACACGCCCTTTCGGCGCTGCAAGAGCGACGTCAAGCTGCTGGACTACGGCGCGATCCGGGCGGCGGGCGTCTACAGCCGGGTGGCGGCCTACGCCGGCACGGTCCGCCACGGCGAGACCGGCTGGCTCGTGGACGAGACCGAGACGGCCTGGGTCGACGCCCTCGAGCGGTTGATCGCGGACGCGAAGCTCCGGCAGCACCTGGCGGACGGAGCCTGGCGCTACCTGTGGGGCGAGCGCATCCTCGCGCGGCGGGCGGCGGAATGGCCGGCGGCGGTGGCGTCGCTGCTCGGGTAGCGGGGGCTCGCCGGCCGGCGCGTGCGGCGCTGCGGTCCGGGCCCTTCGGGGCTAGAGCTGGTCCACGTCGTGCGGCCCGCTCTCGCGCACCCCCGCGCTCGTGATCTGCACGAACTCCGCCGTGTGCTGCAGGTCGGCGATCGTCTCGGCGCCCGCGTAGCTCAGCCCCGAGCGGAGGCCGCCGACGAGCTGATGCAGGATGTCCTTCACCGGGCCGCGGTACGGCACCGCCGCCTCGACCCCTTCCGGCACCACGCGCTCGTACTCGCGCTTCTTGGTCACCGACTCGTTCTCCTGCTGGTCGCGCGACATCGTGGCGCCCAGGCTGGCCATGCCGCGCGTGACCTTGAAGCGCCGGCCCTTGCGCACCACCACCAGGCCCGGGCTCTCCTTGGTCCCCGCCAGCAGGCTGCCGATCATCACGGTCTGCGCCCCGGCCGCCAGCGCCTTGACGACGTCGCCCGAGTTGCGGATGCCGCCGTCGGCGATGATCGGCACCCTGGCGGTTGCGGCCGCCGCCGCGCAGTCGGCGATGGCCGTCAGCTGCGGCACGCCGAAGCCGGTCACCAGGCGCGTGATGCAGATCGAGCCTGGCCCGACGCCGACCTTGATGGCGTCGGCGCCCGCGTCGATCAGCCGCGCCGTACCCTCGGCCGTGGCGACGTTGCCGACCACGAGGTCCCAGTCGTCCCCGAGCTGCGCCCGGAGCTTGCGTGCGGCGTCCACGGCATTGGCGGAGTCGCCGTGCGCGATGTCGACCACCAGCGCATCGGCGCCGGCGGCCAGGAGCGCCTCGGCGCGCTCGATGTAGCCCGGCCTTATCCCGACGGCCGCCGCCACGACCAGGTGGCCCTTGCGGTCCTTGGTGGCCAGCGGGTAGTCCATGCCATGCTCGATGTCCTTGGCCGTGATCAGCCCGGCCAGCCGCCCGCGGGCGTCGATCAGCGGCAGCTTCTCGACGCGCGCCCGGTCGAGGATGGCCCGCGCCTCGCCGAACGCGGTTCCCTCGGGGGCCGTGATCAGCCGCTCGCGCGGCGTCATGACGTCGGTCACCGCGGCCCCGTCGTCATCGAAGAACATGATGTCGCGCCGGGTGACGATGCCGAGCACCACGCGGTCGGGGTCGACGACGATGACGCCGCCGACGCCGGCGCGGGCCATCGTGGCACGCGCCTCGCCGACCGTGGCGTCGCGAGAGAGGGTCAGCGGGTCCAGGATGACGTACGCTTCGGTGCGCTTGACGTGGCGCACCTCGTCGGCCTGCTGCTGGATGGTCAGGAAGCGGTGGATGACGCCGATGCCGCCGGCCCGCGCCAGAGCGACGGCCATGCCGCTCTCGGTCACGGTGTCCATGTTGGAGCTGACGATGGGGATGTTGAGGCGGATGCGCCGCGAGAACCACGTGTCGGTGCGGGTGTCGCCGCGCGACTGGATCTCGGAGTAGCGCGGCACCAGGAGCACATCGTCGAACGTCAGCCCCGGCGCCGGCCGCAGGTTGATGTGCCCGACGCGGCCGTCCAGCAGACTGGGCTGGGTGCGCAGCGCGTCCATCGTCCGTTCCATGGCTCTCTCCTCGGTCGATCTACATGCAAAACGCGCCGTCGCAGGCGCGCAATGCCGGGCGTCCGCCCGAGCTTGCGGCTAATGGTAGCACGAAGCGACAGGCCGGAGGAACAGGTGGGGCGGGGGATCCGCGGAACCCGCTCGCGCCGTGCCCGCCCCGGCCGGCCTCGCACCGGGCCGGACGCTTGCGCTACCGGTCGCCCCGTCCCCGCGCCGCGAGGCCCCGGGCCAGCGCTGCGATGCCGGCGTCCGACGGGTCGAGCGCGGCGGCCCTGCGTGCGGCCGCCAGCGCCCCTGCCGGGTCGCCTGTCGCCTCGAGGAGCACCGCGACGTCGGCGTGGGCGTGGGCATCGCCGGGTGCGAGGCGCACGATGCTCCGCGCCACCGGGAGCGCCTCGCTGGCACGGCCGGCCGCGACCAGCGCCGCCACCCACGCGCGCAGGGCCGGAAGGTCGCTGGTGTTGCGGTAGTCCTCGAAGTAACGCCGGTACGCGCCGGCGGCTGCCGCGGGGTCGCCGAGGTGCGCGTGCGCGGCGGCAGCCGTGCGCCAGGCGCGGACGTAGTAACGGTCGAGCGCCACCGCGCGGGCGGTCAGCGCCAGCGCCGCGCGCGGATCGTCCATCAGCAGGGCGACGCCCGCCGCCTCGTCGAGCACCTCGGGCCAGCCCGGGGCGCGCGCGATGGCCACGGCGTACGCCGCCCGGGCATCGGCCAGCCGGCGGGTGCGGAGGTCCGGGCGGCGCGTGCGGTCGCCCCACACCCGCAACGCGCGGGCGCGGGCGAGCGCCGCCG
>QEVT01000305.1 GCA_003576755.1 bacterium
GCGGGTCGCGCCCGGCGGGCCCGAGGCGCTGCGCCGCCTGGGCGACGCCCTCGACGCCGCCGTGCGCGACCAGGCCCTGGACCCGGCGGCGCTCGTGCCGGCGCTGCATCCGGTGGTGATCGCGGCCGTGCTGGCGTTCTTCGCGCTCGTCGGCCCGGCCGTCGAGGAGCTCGCCAAGGCCGCCGTCGTGGTGGTGCGCCGCCCCGCCACGCCGGTGCGGGCGTGGGCGTGGGGCGCCACCACCGGCGCCGGCTTCGGGATCGTCGAAGCCGTGATGTTCGGCGCCATGGGAGCAAGCGCGGCGGGCTGGGCCGTGGCGATGATGGCGCGGGCGTGCGCGACGCTGATGCACGCCACCATGACGGGGCTGGCCGTCCTCGGCTGGCAGCGCGCCGCGCTCGGGGGGCAGCGGCGCGCCGGCCTGGCGCTGTTGGCCGCCGCCATCGCCGGGCACGGCGCGTGGAACGCGCTCGTCGTGACCGCCGTGCTCGGGGCGCTGGGCGGCGAGACCCTGGGGCGCCCGGCGCTGACGACCGTCGGCTCGCTGGCCGGGGCCGGGATCGTCGCCGGCTTCGCCGGGATCTGCCTGGGGTTCCTGCGGCTGTCGCGGTCGCTACCCCTTGAAGCGCAGGAGGCGCAGCCCGTTGAGCACGACCACGACGGTGCTGCCCTCGTGCCCGACGACGCCGAGCGGCAGCGGGATGCCGCGGACGAGGGTGGCGACGACGAGCACCGCGATGACCGCGGCGCTGAAGGCGACGTTTTGCTGGACGATCCGCCGGGCGGCGCGGCCTAGGCCGAACACGTAGCCCAGCCGCTCGATCTGGTCGCCCATCAGCACGACGTCCGCCGTCTCGAGCGCGACGTCGCTGCCGCCGGCGCCCATGGCCACGCCGAGCGCCGACGCCGCCAGCGCCGGGGCGTCGTTGACGCCGTCGCCGACGAACGCCACGCGCCCGCGCTCGGCCAGCGCCGCCACCAACCGCGCCTTGTCCTCCGGCAGGAGGCCGGCATGCACGTCGGCCCCGTCGATGCCGACGTCGGTCGCGACCGCGTGCGCCACGTGCGCGTTGTCGCCGGTGACCATGACGATGCGCCGCACGCCGGCCCGGCGGAGTCGGTGCAGCGTGGGCGCCGCGGCCGGGCGGAGCGTGTCGGCCACGGCCAGGACCCCGATCGGGGTGCCGTCGCGGTCGACGACCATCACGGTCTTGGCCTCGCGCTCGAGCCGGTCGGCGAGCGCCACCAGCTCGGCTTCGACCCCGGGCCGCGCCGCGTCGCGCCAGGCGCGCGGGTGGGTCACGCGGACCCGGTGCCCGCCGGCCTCGGCCTCCACGCCGGTCCCCGGCAGCGAGCGCGACGCCTCCGGCTCGGCCACGGCGATCCCGCGCGCCGCCGCGGCGTCGACGACCGCCCGGCCGATGAGATGCTCGCTGCGGCGCTCGGCCATGGCGGCCAGCGCCAGCACGCCGTCGGGGTCCCACGCCCCGAGCGGGTGCACGTCGGTGAGCACCGGGCGCCCGTGGGTCAGCGTGCCGGTCTTGTCGAAGGCGACGGTGTCGATGTCGGCGGCGGCTTCGAGGTAGGCCCCGCCCTTGAACAGCACCCGGTGCCGGGCCGCGTTGGCGATGGCGGCGAGGTAGGTGGCCGGGGTGGAGATCACCAGCGCGCACGGGCTGGCGACCACCAGCAGCGTCATGGCCCGGTAGAACGCCGTCTCGAACGGCCAGCCCAAGGCAAGGGTCGGCACGGTCATGACGGCGAGGCTGCCGAGGATGACCGCCCACGCGTAACGGTTGCCGAACCGGTCGATGACGCGCTGGGTGGGCGCACGCGTCGCCTGGGCCTCGGCGACGAGGGCGACGATGCGCGCCACCGTGCTCTCGGTCGCTCGGCGCGTCACGCGCACGTCGAGCACGCCGGTGCCGTTGATGGTGGCCGCGTACACCTCGTCGCCCGGCCCTCTGGCCACCGGCACGGACTCGCCGGTGATGGCGGACTGGTCGAGGTCGCTGTGGCCCGCCGCCACGACGCCGTCGGCCGGCACCCGCTCGCCGGGTTGGACGACGACCACGTCGTCCACCTCGAGCGCCTCGACGGCCACGTCGCGCGTGCCGTCGGCGGTGCGCAGGCGGGCCGTGTCGGGCCGGAGCCGCATGAGGGCGCGCACCGCGTGGCGGGTGCGGCCCAGGGCATAGGTCTGCAGGGTCTCCGACAGCGAGAACAGGAACAGGAGCACGCCGCCCTCGAGCCAGTTGCTGATGGCGGCGGCCCCGAGCGCGGCGAGGAGCATGAGGACGTTGACGTCGAGCGTGCGCTCGCGGAGCGCCGCCCAGCCGTTGACGAGGCCGGAGTACCCGCCGGTGGCGTACGCCACGCCGTAGAGGGCGGTCCACTGCCACGCCGGCGCGCCGGCGTGCTCGCGCCACGCGGCGGCGGCGAGGGCGGCGAGCGCGACGGCGGTCAGGGCGCCGAGGCGCCGAGCCTGGCGGGTGGCGGCATCGATCTCGCCATGGACGTCGGCCGGCACGGGGGGCGGCGGCGGCGGAAGCCCGGGGCGCAGGCGATGGTCGGCGGCGATGGTGGTCATGGCGGGCAATGATAGTGGGGCGGGCGGCGCGGGCGAAGCCGGCGGCGGCGATCCGCGCGGCGTGGCGACACCGCGGCGCCGGCGTTTCACGGACGGCAGGCAACCGGCGGGCAGGCGGCGGGCGGGCGCCGCGCGCCGACGGCGCCACGGGGGTAGACTGGGGATCCGGCGGGACCGAACATTAAGATTTCGTGGGCAACCCGCCGCGGCGCGCGATGGTCGTAACCATCGGCACGGCTCACCCGTCATAGGCACTGGCGGTTGGCGTTCATTGGCCACGGTGCCTTCAACGTGAAAGGAACATTGAAATGAACTCGGGCATCCTTATCGTCGTCATCATGCTGTTATTGGTCTGGTGCGACGGCTTCGCGCTCTCCCGGCGCTAGCCGAAGCACACCCGTGTCATGGGGCGGCCGACCGTCGGCCGCCGCGCCTCCTCCTTTGTGGCGACACCGCCGGATCCCCGCGATCCGGCGGTGTTGTTTGTGATGGGTGCGCGATCCCGGGGCGTGGGCGACGTGCATGAATTCCTGTACGTTCTTTGATCGCGCGCCGACGCGTCTCCCATCGCGTGCCGCAACCATCGGAAACGCGCCGCCCAGCCGACGCGTCCGATCGGGCGGCGCCACCCCGCCGGCCGACCCGCGTATAATCACCGCATGCGCACCGCGATCACCCAGTTGGGCATCGGCATCCTCGTCGGCCTGGTCGTCGCCGTCGCGATCGAGGTCGTCTGCCTGGCGCGAGGGGTCGGCGGCACGGCGTGCAGCGAGTGGCTGTTCTATGCCGGCTTGGTCTCGACGTTCCTGTCGGTGCCGGGGCTGCCCTCGCCGTGGCAGCGGCTTGGCTGGGGCGGGCCGGGCACGGGCGACCGGCCGGAGGCGGCCAAGCCCCGGTGGTTCGACCGCACGATCTCAACGTCCAACCTGCTCCTCACCACCGGGCTGACCCTCGTCGTGCTGTCCGTCGTCGTGCTCATGGCCCGCTGACGCCGCATCCGCCCCGCGCGCCAGGCGGGCGCGGATGCGGTCGAACCGCTCCCGCCACGCCCGGTCTCCCAGCGGCGGCGTCGTCATGATCCACGCGTCCTCGTCGTTGTCCGGGTAGTAGGCGTGCCGCTCGCCGACCACCTGGAACCCGAACCGCGCGTAGAGCCGCTGTGCCGCCGCGTTCCCCGCCCGCACCTCGAGCGTCATGCAGGCCGCCCCCAAGGCGATCGCCTCGTCGAGCATCCGCGCCACCAGCCGCGCGCCGATGCCATGGCGCCGGTACGCCGGGTCCACCGCCATCAAGCCGAGGTGGGCCTCGTCGTGCTGCATCCACAGCCCGGCGAAGCCGATCACCCCGTCCGGGCCGGGCGCGGCGTCCGCGCGCACGGCCACGCCCGCGACCGGCGCGAGCGCCGCCACCACGAAGCGGGCGTGCGGGTTGACCTCGAGCTCGTGCCGGTACGCCCCCTTGGGCCACGGGTGCGGCAGCGAGCGCGCCTCGACCCGCTCGACCGCGCCGATGTCCGACACCCGCATCGGCCGGATGGACACCGAGACGGGTGGGTTCGGCGGTGCCGGCGCGGTCACGGCCCGCCCGGCGTGTCGAGGTAGATCGGCGCCACGGCGTCGGGGTCCGCCTCGGCCCCGGCCGCGTGGCGCCGCCGGCCGAGCT
>QEVT01000306.1 GCA_003576755.1 bacterium
CGCCGCCGGCCGGTCCGCCCCTCCCGGACCGCGCAGGGTGCGCACGGCGGCGCCGGCGGCGAGGACCGCCAGCGCGGCGACGGCGGCGATGCGGGTTCGGGACATGGCGCGGAGGCTCCGAGCGTCGGCGATCGGGTGTTGCCGCCGACGATACCACCTACGGATGAGCGTGGGATGAGCCGCCGGCGCCGTCGGCGGCGCCCGCGGACTGCGCCAGCGCCTCCGCCGCGCGCGCCGTGGTCACGAGCTGCACGCCCACGATCAGCACCGGCAGGCTCAGCAGGGCCGCGCCGATCAGCTCTTGCGACCACGTCGTCCACGGGCCAGGGCCCGCCATCGCGACCGCGAAGACGCCGAACGCGGCCGCGATCAGCATCCGACCGCCCAGGCGCTCGCGGCGCCAGCCGAGCACGACCGACACCACGACGAGGGCGTAGGCCACGCCGAGCCCCGCCAACCGCGGCGCGGCCTCGGGCACGGCGTCCTCCCGGTTGAAGAGCACGAAGTAGCCGAAGAACGCGATCCAGGCCAGCAGCACGAGCGACGTCAGGCGCGCGAGGCGCCGGGCGAGGCGGAGCTGGCGGGCGGGGTCGGCGGCGGGGCGGTCGGCGGTCATGGGTCGCTGCTCCTGGTTCGGGGATCCGCGTCGGGCGCGGCATCGGGGGGCGTCGGGTCGGGCGCCGCGTGCCCGAGCCTTCGGCCGAGCTCGGCGACGAGGGCGCGCGCCGCGGCGGTGATCACCGTGCCCGGCCCGAAGATCGCCGCGGCGCCGGCCGCGCGCAGCGCCGCGTGGTCGGCCGGCGGGATCACGCCGCCGACCACGATCACGATGTCGTCGCGCCCCAGCGCCGCCAGCGCCGCGCGCAGCGCCGGCACGAGCGTCAGGTGGCCGGCGGCCAGCGAGCTGACGCCGACGACGTGGACGTCGTTCTCCGCCGCCTGGCGCGCGACCTCGTCGGGCGTCTGGAACAGCGCGCCGACGTCGACGTCCCAGCCCAGGTCGGCGAAGGCCGAGGCGATCACCTTCTGCCCGCGGTCGTGCCCGTCCTGGCCGAGCTTGGCCACGAGGATGCGCGGCCGCCGGCCCTCGGCCGCGGCGAATGCCGCCGCCCGGTCCCGCGCCGCCCGCACGTCCGCCGCCGCCTCGCCCATGGCGCGGGAGTATACCCCCCCGGCCAACCGGACCTCGGGCCGATGGCGGCCGAACACCGCCGCCAGGGCCTCGGACATCTCGCCGACGGTGGCGCCGGCGCGCGCCGCGTCCACCGCGTGGGCCACAAGGTTGTCGCCCGTTACGGCCGCCGCCGTCAGCGCCGCCAGCGCGGCCGCCACGGCCGCGGGGTCGCGCGTCGCGCGCAGCCGCGCCAGCCGTTCGGCCTGGGCGGCGCGCACGGCCGCGTTGTCGACCCGCAGCACGTCCACCGGCGGCTCGTCGGCCAGCCGGTCGCGGTTGACGCCGACGATGGCTTGCCGCCCGCTGTCGATGCGCGCCTGGGTGCGCGCCGCGGCCGCCTCGATGCGCAGCTTGGGCAGCCCCTCGGCGATGGCCCGCTCCATGCCGCCCAGCGCCTCGACCTCGCGGATGTGCGTCCACGCCCGCGCCGCCAGGTCCCACGTCAGCCGTTCGACGGCATGGCTGCCCCCCCACGGGTCCACCGACCAGCAGGCGTCGGTCTCGTGGAGCAGGTAGAGCTGGGTGTTGCGGGCGATGCGGGCGCTGAAGTCCGTCGGCAGCGCCAGGGCCTCGTCGAAGCTGTTGGTGTGCAGGCTCTGCGTGCCGCCGTGCACGGCCGCCAGCGCCTCGATGGTGGTGCGCGCGACGTTGTTGTACGGATCCTGCGCGGTCAGGCTCCAGCCCGACGTCTGGCAGTGCGTGCGCAGCGCCATCGCGCGGGGGTCTTGCGGCGCGAACGTCCGCATCAGCCCGGCCCACAGGAGGCGCGCGGCGCGCAGCTTGGCGACCTCGAGGTGGTAGTGCATGCCGACCGCGAAGAAGAACGACAGGCGCGGCGCGAAGTCGTCGACGGCCAGCCCGGCCGCCAGCCCGGTGCGCACGTAGGCCAGCCCGTCGGCGAGGGTGTAGCCGAGCTCGAGGTCGAGCGTGGCGCCGGCCTCGTGCATGTGGTAGCCGCTGATGCTGATGCCGTTGAAGCGCGGCATGTGGGCCGCGGTGTAGGCCAGGATGTCGCCGACGATGCGCATCGACGGGCCGGGCGGGTAGATGAACGTGTTGCGGACCATGAACTCCTTGAGGATGTCGTTCTGGATGGTTCCGCTGAGCTGCGCGGGGCGCACGCCCTGCTCCTCGGCCGCCACGATGTAGAGGGCGAGGATCGGCAGCACCGCGCCGTTCATCGTCATGCTGACGCTGACCTGGTCGAGCGGGATGCCGTCGAACAGCACGCGCATGTCGAGGATCGAGTCGACCGCCACGCCCGACATCCCGACGTCGCCGACGACGCGCGGGTGGTCGCTGTCGTACCCGCGGTGCGTGGCCAGGTCGAAGGCGATCGACAGCCCCTTCTGGCCCGCGGCGAGGTTGCGCCGATAGAACGCGTTGGAGTCCTCGGCCGTCGAGAACCCGGCGTACTGCCGGATGGTCCACGGCCGCGTCGTGTACATCGTCGGGTACGGTCCGCGGACGAACGGCGGGAAGCCGGGCAGGGAGTCGACGTGCCCCAGCCCGGCGACGTCGGCGGCGCGGTAGCGCGCGTGGACCGGAACGCCCTCGGGCGTGATCCAGGCGGGCCCCTCGGCGCCGTCGGCGGGCTGGGCCCCCTCGGGCGCACCGTCGGCGGGCGGGGCGATGGCCGGGTCGTCGAAGTCCAGCGCCGCGAGGTCCGGCACGCCGAAGGCGGGCTCAGCCATCGCCGGCCCCCTCGGCGCCGGGCGCCACGTAGCGCGTCTCGCCGACCACCACCGCGTCGCCCGCGGACGACGCGTCCCGGCGGGCGCGGGCGGCCTCGGCCATCTCGGCCGCGACGCGCCCCGACGCGATGGCCCGCCCCATCCCGCCGCCGCGCTCGATGGACCGGAGCACGTCCCATGCCCGCCGGGCGAGCGCGTCGGTGAGCGCCTCGACCGACGGGCTGCCGGCCGCGGCGTCCGCGATCCGGCCGGCGTGCGCCTCGGCCTGGAGGATGGTCTGGGTGTGCGTGGCCAGCCGGCGCCCGAGGTCGCCCGCCGCGCTCCCGATGCCGTCGAACGGCAGCGTCGCGATGCTGTCGGCGCCGCCGACGGCCGCCGCGAGGGCCTGGGTGGTCCCGCGCACGAGGTTGACCCACGGATCGCGCGTGCCGCGTGCCCGCGCCGATGTGACGGCGTGGATCGCCATCGGGCCGGCGGCCGCGTCGACGCCCGCCCCGAGCGACCGCACGACGCGGCCCCACAGCCGCCGGGCGGCCCGCAGCTTGGCGACCTCGGCGAAGAACGCGTTGCCGACGGCAAAGACGAAGCGCATCTGGCGGCACGCCGCCGCGGGCGGCCAGCCCAGCTCGGAGGCGGACCTCAGGTAGGCCATCCCGGTGGCGACGGCGTAGGCCAGCTCGTGGACCGCGGTCGCGCCGGCGTCGTGGTACGGCACGGCCGAGATGCCGACGGTCCGGATGTGCCGGTGCGCGCCCGCCGCGACGGCCGCGTCGTGGATCGGGCGCAGCACGGCGGCGCCGTCGGGCGCGGCTCGCGCGGCATCCGGGACACGATCCGGATCCCGGCCGAGCCGATCGGGATCGAGCTGCGCGGCGGCGAGCAGGCCCAGCGGGTCGAAGTCGAACGCGAGGCGCGCCTGGTGGAGGGCCACGCCGCGCGCCGCGAGGAAGTCCGTGCCGAGGATGACGGCCGCGAGGCGCGGGGCGGCCCGGCCTGCGTCGAACGCCACGTGGATCAGGTCGAGGCGGACCCCGTCGAGCGCGCGGCCGAGGTCCTCGGCGGTGGCGATGGCGATGCCGTCCGTGGCGCCGCCGGTGCCGTGGCCCCCGGCGTCGTCCACGGCGCCCGTCGGGCACCCCTGCCGGCCGGCGCGGTCCAGCCGCAGCCAGATGCCGCCGACACCTCGCGCGAGGTCGGCGTGGAGGTGGCGGTTGGCCGCAGCCGGGTCCGGGTGGTCGTAGCGCTGTTCGATGCGCCAGCCGCCGGCGCCCGGCGCGCCGGGCGGCGCGTCCGGATCGACCGGGCGGGGGGCGCCGGTGGCACGCCGGTAGAGTCGGGCGACCGGGATGTCGCCCAGCGTCAGGGCGGGCGGTGGGC
>QEVT01000307.1 GCA_003576755.1 bacterium
GCGGGGCGCACCGGCATCGCGCAGGCGCTGAACGCGGCCGGCGACCTGCTGGCCGAGCGCCGCCCCGAGGCCCTCGGCGCCGTGGTGCTCTTGACCGACGGCGCCGACTCGGCCGGCGCCGGCCCGATGCTGGCCGCGGCCGAACGCCTGCGCGCTGGCGGCACCACCGTGGTGACGGTGTGCGCCGGGGAGTGCGACGCGGCGCTGCCGCGGGTCGCCTCGCGGCCGGCGCTGGCGTTCGACGTCCCCGACAGCGCGCAGTTGGTGGCCGTGTTCCAGAGCCTGGCCACGCAGCTCACCCGCGACCGGGTCACCGACCTCGTGATCACCGACGCGTTCCCGGCCGCCGTCGACGTCGACGCGGCATCGTTCGCGCCCTCGCCATCCGACTGGGACGGCGACACGGCCGTCTGGAAGCTCGACACGCTGACGGACGCGGGCCTGGCGATCGGCTACCGGGTGACGCCGCGGGTCGCAGGCCGGGTGCCGGCCAACCGCTACGCGCGGCTCGACTACGTCTTCGGGCCCGGCCTGCGCGGGCGGGCGTTCTTCCCGGTGCCGGTGATCGCGGTCCGCGGCCCGGCGACGCCCACGGCCACGGCGACCGGCGCGGCGTCCCCGACCGCGACGGCGACGCCCGGATCCGCCACCGCCACCCCGACGGCCACGCCGACCCGGATCGCCGGCCACACCGCCTACCTGCCGCGCGTGGGGCGGGAATAGCCGAGGGTGGGGGCGGGGTGGACGAAGGCTTCCCACCCGCCCACGGCGTCGGCGCGAATGTCGGGGAATCCGTCCCCCTCCCCGTATCCAACCCTCTCACCTTCCGTTAATGGGCATTGGATGCGTCTGCACCCGGGTCATGGATGCCACCCGGGAACGGGATGGGTGTTCCCTGCCGACGCCGCGAGAGTCTTCCGGAGACACACGACAAGGGGGCGGGCATGGTTCACCGTTGGTGCGTGCGAACGGCACGGCGCGTGCGTGGTTTGATCGAGGGCTCCAGCCGATCTTCGGCCGTGGGCGCGGGCATGGTCGTGGCCTGCGCAGCCGTGATCGGCGCCATGGTGGGTGCCGCGCCGGGCACGGCGCGCGCCGCCCGCGGGGCCGTGGAGGATGCCGGCGGGGCAGGCCTGGCGGCGCCGGCGCGCATGGGCGCGCAGGCCGCGATCGCCACCGAGGCCAAGGCCGCGCCGGACCAGCCCGACCCGGTCGAGGTTCAGATCGTCCCCGACGCGCCCGAGATGCCGTACATCGAGGTTCCCGCCGGGGTCCACATGGGCCCGCCGCCGGCGCTCTTGGCGCCCGCGGGCGACGACGCGCTGCCGGGCGTGTCGGCGCTCCCGATGGCCGTGGACGGGCTCGACGCACCGCCGTCGAACGACCTGTGCGCCAGCCCCGTCGTCATCCCCGCCACCGGCGTGAACGGCTCCTCGGTCTCGTCGGTCGTCGACCTCGCGGAGGCCACGGTGGCCGGCGACCCCGTCAACGGCCCGCCGAGCGCGTTCCGGGCGTCGCGCAGCGTGTGGTTCTCGTACACCGCCACCCGCTCCGGCACCTACACCATCGAGACGTGCAACACCGAGGGCACGCTCCAGGACACCGTCCTCTACCTGTACCTCAGCTCGTGCCCCCCGACGGGCGCGGTCTTCACCGGCAACGACGACGCGGTGGTCAGCGGCACGGGCTTCGACGCCTGCCGGCACAAGTCGCGCACGTCGTTCGGCGCGGGGATCGGCGTCGGCGGCAGCCTGACGGTGTACATCGGGGTGTGGAAGTTCGGCGAGAACGCGCCGCCCCCGGGGCAGTCGAGCGTGCAGGTCCGCGTCATCGAGTCGACCAACGCCACCGCCACCCCGACGCCGACCACGGGCCCGACGCCGACGGCCCCGACGCCGACGCTGACCCCGACCGAGACCCGGACGCCCACGCCGACCTCGACCGCCACCGCGACGCCGACGGCCGTCGGCGCGGTCGATGCGATCTTCGCCTACGCCAAGAACGTCGCCACCGGCCCGTTCAGCGCCGACCTGATCATGCACCTGCGCAAGTCCACCATCGGCATGCCGGCCACGTGCACCGCCGGCCCGATCCCGGCCGACATGGAGTGCGACGACGACGAGGGCCACACCTACTCGGCCCCCGCCAACGTCGTCCTGCCGCCCGGCGGCGGCGGAAGCGCGCTGAACCCCGGCCTCGCCGGGTCGCCCATGGAGAGCGGCGCGATGCTCGTCCTCCACGGGCTGACCGGGACGACCATCGCCGGCCCGCACGACCTGTACATCCACCGGCCCAACGGCAGCCTCGGCAACCCGACCGAGGCCGACGACGCAGCCAACAACACCCTGGCCGGGGCCCAGGCGCTCCCTGCCTCGACCTTGCCGACGTGCACCAGCGTGTTCAGCCAGGGCACCGGCAACCAGCGCCCGGCCATCGCGGCCAGCGCGTTCGCGACGGCGGTGATCCCGCCGGCGTCGCCGGGCTGGACGCTCGCGGGCGGGTTCAGCAGCAACACCGACGTCGACTATTACGGGCCGGTCACGGTGGGGTCGACCGAGGCCGTGTTCATCGCGGTCGACGGCTCGCTGGACTGCGCGGGCTGCCCACACGACCTCAACACCATCAACAGCGACATGTCGCTCGAGCTGCGCTCGGCGTCGGACGTCAGCCTCGTCACCGGCGTGATCGACGGCAGCGTGACGACCACGACGGCCGGGCAGGGCACGGGCGAGTTCTTCAGCGGCACACCGGGCCAGAGCTTCTGGATCCGCATCAACGCCAAGACCAACGACATCGGGCGGGGCTACCGCTTCACGGCGTGCAGCATCGGCGCCGCGGCCGGCAGCACGCCGACCCCGACGCCGACCGCCGACCCGCTGCAGACCTTCACCCCGACGCCGACCTTCACGCCGTCGCCGACGTCGACGCCGCAGGTCAACGACACGTGCGCCTCGTCGTCGCCGCTGACGCTCAACATCCCGGCGCTCGGCTCGCTGGCCGGCGCGCGCAACGACTACCAGCTCGCAGCGTTCGGGACGTGCTTCGAGGCCAACGGCGCCGTCGGCAACCCGGTGACGCCCGCGACGCCGACGACGACGGCCGGCACGTCGACCCCGACGCCGCTGCCGCCGTCGGCGCTGGGCCGCGACGTGGTCTACCGCTTCACGGCACCGTCGACCGGCACGTACTCGTTCCGCATCGCCAACATCGACCCGCTGGGCGGCGCGAACCTCGTCCTCTACCTGGCCGACGCCTGCTCGACCGCCGAGCCGACCGCCACGCCCGGCGGCGGCGCGACACCGACGCCGGGTGTCAACCCGGCTTGCGTCGCCGCCTCCAACCGCAACGCCACGATGACGTTCGGCGCCGAAGAGGTCATGTGCTACCCGATGACCGCCGGGCAGACGGTCTACGTCTACGTCGACGAGCTGACGTACAGCGGGACACAGCTCGGCGGGCGGTTCTCGCTCGAGGTGACGGCCTGCATCCGCGAGACCGAGAACAACAACACCGGCGACCTGGCCAACGTGCTGGCGTGCGGCATCGAGGGCTCGATCATCCGCACCCTGACACCGACGCCGTCGCCGACGACGGTGGGCGCGCCGACCAACACCCCGACGCCGAGCAACACGCCGACCCCGATCGGCGCCCCGACGGTGACGCAGACGCCGTCCTTCGGCGAGAACGACTTCTACCGGCTGCCGACGCCGCCGTCGTCGGAGCACCGCCTGTTCTCGCTGGTCGATGCCGGCGCGGCGAACAACAACGACATCGACCTGCGTCTGATGACGGGCGGCGACACGCTGGAGTTCGACGGCAGCGACAACGACACGCTGTTCGGCGCCAGCGCCCCCAACATCGGCGGCGGGCTCTTCCAGGTGACGCCGCAGCCGAGCAACTTCCTGCGCATCAACGCGCCGAGCACGCTGACCACCGCCGAGCCGTACCGCGTGTTCACGGTCGTGCAGCCGCCGCGCGCGACGGCCATCGCCGAGAGCGAGCCGAACGACACGCCCGCCGAGGCCAACAGCAACACGGCCAACTACTACTTCGGCGAGCTGGCGGGCCGCCAGCCGGTCGGCAACAACCTCGTCGGCACCCGTCCGTCGGGCGACACCGACTTCTACGCCTTCACGGCGTCGGCCGGCAGCCTGATCTTCCTCAGCGTCGACGGCGACCCGCTGCGCGACACCGACGCGTTCGGCAAGTCGCAGATCAACCCGCAGCTCGCGCTGTTCGA
>QEVT01000022.1 GCA_003576755.1 bacterium
GCCGCGACCGTGGGGCTCGCGCGGGCCGAAGGCACCGCGTACGCCGACGCGTTGGTGTTCACGGCGCTGGTGGCCGGCGGCGGCGCGGCCGCGTTCGCCCTGCGCGGGGCGGGCCGCATTTCCGGCCGGGGTCTCGGGCTGGCGATCTGCGCGCTCGCGGTCTTCGACCTGTTCAGCGTCAACCGCGGCAACGCCCTCGCGCCGCGGCGCGACGTGTTCGCCGCGGACGCGCTGACCGCGGCCCTGGCGCCGCGCGCCCGCGACGGGCGGGTCAGCAGCGAGGCGCGCCTGCCCGGCGGCGCCAACGCGGCGAGCGTCTTCGGGCTGTTCGACGTGACCGGCGACAGCCCCCTGCAGCTCGGCGGGACCGCCGCGCTGATCGACCGGACGCCCGAGATCGTGTGGTGGCGCCTGCTCGGCGTCCGCTACGTCGTGACCGACCGCCCCGTCGGCGACGCGCCGCTGGCCGAGATCGCACGGACCGACCGGGCCACGCTCCACGAGGTCCGCCTGCCCGCGCCAGGCGCCTGGGTCGCGGCGCGCGTCGTGTGCGAGGCGGCGCCCGAACAGGGTGCCGCCCCCATCGAAGGCTGGGCACGGTCCGACTTCGACCCACACGAGCTCGTCGTCGTCGATCGCAGCGCCGCCATGCCGGCGGACTGCGACGCCCGGACGCCGCGGGTGGAGGGCACGGCAACCTTGACGGCGCTCAACGAGCTGCGCGTCGCCGTCGACGCCACGCTGGAGCGCGACGGTTGGCTCGCGCTGTCGATGGCGTACGACCCCGGCTGGCGGGCGCGGGCGCGCGGCGCCGACGGGCGCACGGTTCCGGTCGAGAGCGTGCGGGCGTACGGCGCGATCACCGCCGTCCGGCTTCCGGCCGGGCGGTGGACGGTCGAATGGACCTATCGCCCGAACGCGGTTATAGTGGGGGGCGTGCTCAACCTGCTGGCGCTCGGCGCGGGAGTGTGGTGGTGGCGACGATCGAAGCCGTTCAGCCGAAGGCCCGAGGCATGACCACCGCACCCGTCGTGGCCGCCCGGCGGCGTGAGGTCGGCGTGCTCTACCATCCGCGCATCGATGCTTCGCGCGACCTCGCCGCCGAGCTCGTGTCGCTGATCCGCGACCGCGGTGCCGAGGCCCGGCTGCTCAACGCCTGGGAGGAGCGCGGGCAGCTCGCCGGCCGGCTGGTCGGCCTGGACTGGGCGGTCGCGCTGGGCGGTGACGGCACGGTCCTGAGGCTGGCGGGCCTGCTGGCCTCGATCGGCGTGCCGGTGATCGGGGTCAACTACGGCCGGCTGGGGTTCCTGGCACAGATCGACGCCGCGGACGCGCGCGACGTCATCCCGCGCGTCCTGGCGGGCGAGGGCGAGGTCGAGGAACGCCTGATGCTGCGCGCCGCGTGCAACCCCGACGCCCTCGTCGAGGGCGACGCCGGGCCGGACCACACCGCGCCGTACGACGCCGTCAACGATGTCTTCGTCGGGCGCGGCAAGGTGGCGCACGCGGTGCGCATGGACCTGGCGGTCGACGGCCGGCCGCTGATCCGCTTCGCGGCCGACGGCGTCATCGTCGCCACGCCCACGGGTTCGACGGCCTACTCGCTGTCTGCCGGGGGCCCGGTCGTGGCGCCGCAGATGCAGGCCGTGATCCTCACGCCGGTGGTGCCGCATCCGGTGCCGGTGCGGACCATGGTGCTGCCGGCGACGTCGGTGATCGACATCCGGGTACAGACCGAGGAGCAGGCGATCTGCTCGCTCGACGGCCAGCGGCACTACGCGGTCCCGAACGGCACGACGGTGCGCGTCCAGGCAGCGCCCTACCCGGCGCGCTTCCTGCGGCTCGGGACGCCGGACCAGTTCTACCAGACGCTCGTGGAGCGGCTCAGCCGATGGTGACGGCGCGCGAGCTCGAAGCGCTCGACGCGGCCGCGCTGCTGCGCCGCGGCATCGCCGCCGCCCGGGTCGGCGACGCCGACGACGCCCGGGCGTGCCTGTCCGAGGTGGTGCGCCGCGAGCCTGCGAACGGCGACGCGTGGCTGTGGCTCGCCTCGGTCGAGCCGAGCCCGCAGCGCAAGCGCGACCACTTCCAGCGCGTGCTGGCGCTGCGCCCCGGCGATGCCGAGGCCACCGCCGGCCTCGAGCAGCTTGCCGAGCGCCACGGCGCCGCGGTGCTGCTGCCCGACGACGCCGACGAGGCGCCGCACTGCACCTGGCACCCCGACCGCGAGACGCGCCTGCGTTGTGCCCGCTGTGCCCGGCCGATGTGCGGCGACTGCGCCCGCCACCATCCGGTGGGCATGCGGTGCAAGGAGTGCGCCAGGGCGCTGCGCTCGCCGCTGTACCGCGTCGGCCCACGGCAATCCGTCGGCGGCTTCGCGGTCGGGTTCGCCGCGGCTTTCGGCGTGTCGCTGCTTCTCGGTGCGATCGGTGTCTTCGGGTTGTTGCTGGCGATGTTCGCCGCCTTGTTGATCGGCGCGCCGCTCGGCGACGCCGTGAGCTGGGGCGCGGGCCGCAAGCGTGGGCGGGAGCTGCAGGTCGTGGCCGCCGTCAGCCTCTCGCTCGGGATCCTGACGGCGATCGGGGTGATGCTCTCACCGCTGCGCGGGCTGCCGCCGCTGTCGCTGTTGCCGTTCAGCCCCCTCGGCCCCTTGGCGCTCTTGGTGCTCGGGGTCGCCACGGCGGTGCGGCGGCTGCGGTGAGGCCGCACCGCATCGATGCGGCGGCGTGCGCACGCGGCACCGACCCCTTTGAGAAGATCTGACTGGACAACGCCGCGCCGCGTCTGCTACGATTGCGCACGTTTGTTCGACGGCCCCACGGAACGCCCGCCATGCTCCTCGAGCTCGACGTCCGCGACTTCGCCATCATCGACCACCTGCGCCTCCGGCTGGCCCCGGGCTTCAACGCCATCACCGGCGAGACGGGGGCCGGCAAGTCGATCGTCGTCGACGCCGTCGGCCTGCTGCTCGGCGCACGCGCCGACACCGCCCTCGTGCGCGCCGGCGCCGAACGGGCCGTGGTCGAGGGCATCTTCGACCCCGGCCCGGCCGGTGAACGCGTCGCCGCCCGGCTCGCAGAGTACAGCATCGACCCCGACGACACGCTGATCCTGGCCCGCGAGGTCTACGCCGCAGGCCGGTCCACGGCCCGCGTCAACGGCCGCGCCGTCCCCGTCCGCGCGCTGGTCGAGATCGGCGAGCTGCTCGTCGACATCCACGGCCAGAGCGACAACCTGTCGCTGCTCCGCGAGGGCGAGCACCTCGGGTTGCTCGACCGCTACGCCGGGCTGGTCGCCGAGCGCCGGGCGCTGGCGGAACGCGTCGCGCGCGTGCGCGCCGTCGAGGCCGAGTGGTCTGCGCTCCGCCGGGACGAGGCGGCGCTCAAGGAACGCGCCGAGACGCTGGCCTTCCAGATCGACGAGATCCAGGCCGCACGGTTGTCGCCGGACGAGGAGGTCGGCCTCACCGTCGAGCGCACGCGCCTGGCCAACGCCGAGCGGCTGGCACGCCGCGCCGAGCAGGCGCACGCGGCGCTGGCCGGCAGCGACGACGTCGATGCCGGGGGCCTCGACCGCGTGGGCCTGGCGCTCGATGCGATCGACGACCTTGCCCGCATCGACCCGACGCTCGACGCCCTCCGCGACCCCGCCGCCGCGGCCGCCGAGGCGTTGCGCGACGTGGCCGGCCAGCTCCGCGACTACCTCGACCGGCTCGAGTACAGCCCTCTCCGTCTCGAAGCGGTCGACGAGCGCCTGCAGGTCATCGCCGCCCTGAAGCGTAAGTACGGCCCTGACGTGACCGCCGTGTTGGCGCACGCCGACCGTGCCGCCGCCGAGCTCGAGCGCATCTCCGGCGCCGAGGCCCGGAGCGGCGCGCTGGCCGGCGAGCGGGCGCGGCTGCTGGCCGAGATCGGCGCCGCCGCCGCCGACCTCTCGGAGCGCCGCCGGGCCGCCGCCGACCGCCTGCGGGAGGCGGTCGAGTCCGAGCTCGAAGAGCTCGGCATGCCGCAGAGCCGATTCGAGGTGGCCTTCGACCGGCAACCAGACCCCGACGGGTGCCCTGCCGGCGACGGCCGCTGGGCGTTCGACGCCACCGGGATCGACCGGGTCGCGTTCCAGGTGTCGCTCAACCCGGGCGAGCCGCCGCGGCCGCTGGTGCGCGTGGCGTCGGGCGGCGAGACCGCGCGCCTGATGTTGGCCTTGAAAGGCATCCTCAGCGCCGCCGACGAGGTGCCGACCCTCATCTTCGACGAGATCGACGCCGGCATCGGCGGGCGCGTCGGGGCGGTCGTCGGCCGCAAGCTGTGGGCCGTGGGCAACCGGCACCAGGTCGTGTGCGTCACCCACCTGCCGCAGGTCGCGGCCTTCGGCGATCGCCACTTCCGCGTCAGCAAGACCGTCGTCGACGGTCGCACCGTCACGGCCGTCGACGCCATCGAGGAGAGCGACCGCGTCGACGAGCTGATGCACATGCTCGGCGTGTCCACCCCCATCGCGCGCGAGAACGCCGCGCAGATCCTGCAGGAGAGCGAGCTGTGGAAGGTCACCGCGCGCCGCGCGAGCGCCACCGATCCCGCGCTCGCCCTCCCATGACGACGCCATGGCCAGGTGCGTGGATCGCGCACGGGGGCAGCCGACAGAGGCGCAATCTTGACACGGCCCGATCTGACAGATAGAATCGTCGCCTTGAAGCCGTGCCCCCCAGTTCGATGCTTCATGGCGCTCGGACGAGCCGTCCGAAGCACGACCGACTTCATCCGTTTGGATCTCATGCCTTCCTGAAAGGAGCGACCTTCACATGGCTTTCAGCACCCAGAACAGCAAGGGGCAGACATACTTCCTGCACGCCAAGGACGTCACCCTCCGCGGTGGCCGCCAGCAGCGCCTGTTCTTCTTCGCGCGCGCGGCCGGCGCCGGCGCCCTCGATTCGGTGCCCGCCGGTTATGTCGTGTCGGAGTCGAAGAACGGGCTCCCTGTGCTGAAGAAGGCCTGATCTCCCCGCGCGGCCCGCGCCGCCCGACCATGCAAGCCCGCGCGTCCTCGTCGACTCGGACGCGCGGGCTGTCTCGTTAACCCGCCCGATCCGCCGCTGCGAGTTGCCGCACCCAGTCCAACCCGAGGTTGACCGCGCGTCCGGCCGCCATGCGCGGATGGCCGCCATGGGACCGCTCGCGGTGTTCGGTCGACGTCGGCGTAACCAGGCACAGCCGTGCGACGACGCGCTCGGGTGCCGTTTCGAGGGCGATGCCGAGCCCGATGTCGGCCCCGCATCCCGTGCGGTACGCCGCAGTCCATGCCGCCAACCCTTCGGCGTCGAGACCACCCGGACGCACCTCCCCGCCGGCAAAAGGCCCCGACGCCCCGCTGCCCGGGTCCGCGGACGCCGCGTCGCCGAGCGCGCCGGCGAGGCGTCCGCCGAGGCCGGCCTCGACCACGGCCAGCGTCTGGCGCCGCGCGGCGAGGCGTTTCAGCACGGCGCCGGCCAGCGTGTCGCCGTCCGCGCCGAAGACCCAGTCGCCCAACCGAGCGCGCAGGTCGGCCTCCACCGGCGCGATCAGGGCCGCCGCATCCGCCTCCGACGCCGCCTTGGCGGCGATGCGCACGTCGACCTGCCCGGCGTGGGCGGCGAGCCCGACCGTCGGGTTGACGCGGTGCTCGAGGTCGCCGATGCGCGCGTCGATCGCGGACTCGCCGGCGCCGGCGGTCCGCAGCACCCGCACGACGATCGTGTGCGTCAGCCCAAAGCGTGCCCGCAGCCACGGGACCACCGCCTCCGCCAGCAGGTGTTCCATCTCGCGCGGGACGCCGGGCAGCGCGACGATCCCCCCACGCCCGGTGGGGGCGATGAAGCCCGGGGCGGTCCCCACCGGGTTGGCGATCGCCTCGGCGCCGCACGGGACGAACGCCTGGCGGCGGTTGTTCTCTGCCGGCGGGGTGCCGTAGCGGGCGAACACCGCCCGGATCTCGTCCCACAGCTCGGGTCGGAACTCGGTGTCGACGCCCACGGCCCGGGCGACGGCCTCGCGCGTCGGGTCGTCGACGGTGGGACCCAGCCCACCGGTGGTGATGACGACGTCGGCGCGGGCGGCGGCCTCGCGAAGGGCATCGGCGATGCGCGCGACATTGTCGCCGACGCTGGTCGTGCGGAAGACGTCGACGCCACATGCACGCAACGTGCGCGCGATGTGGGAGGCATTGGTGTCGACGATCTCGCCGAGCAGGATCTCGGTGCCGATCGTCACGATCTCGGCCGATGGCATGGGCGACCTCGTGGGGCGGGCGCGAACGGTCGGACGGGCGCGCCGAGGCTACGCAAGCGTGTTCAGTTGCGGTAGGATTAGGGGGCCCGGCCCCCGGCGCGCGGGAGGTCGGGCCGCGACAGGATAGCACATGCCTCCGATGACCCATGCCGACGCCCAGGCTCGCGCCGAGCGCGACACGCGCACCCTCGGCCGCTGCTTCCTGGCGTGGGCGAGGCGTGGGCCGCGCCGGATCGCGGTCGTCGATCCGCGCGGGTCGTTGAGCCGCATCCGGCTCGCCGCCGTGGCGTTGGCCCTCGAGCCCCTGCTGGGGCTTGCCGAGGACGAGGCGCGCGTCGGCGTCGTGCTGCCGCCCGGGCAGGGCGGCACGCTGGTCAACGTCGCCCTGGCCCTGGGCGGCCGTGCCGCCGTCAACCTCAACCACACGACCGGCGACGCGCAGCTCGCCCAAATGGGCCGCCTGGCGGGCTTGCGGACCATCGTGTCGTCCCGCGTCTACCTCGAGCGGATCGGCAACCCGAAGCTCCCGGCGCGGGTGGTCCTGGCCGAGAACCTGATCCCGCGCCTCGGCAAGGCCCGCGTGGTGTGGCAGATGGTGCGCGTGCTCACGCGCTCGGCGGCACGGCTCGATCGGGCACGCCCCGAGGACGTGGCCGTGGTCGTGTTCTCGTCCGGCTCCACCGGCGAGCCCAAGGGCGTCCAGCTCACCCACCGACAGATCCTGGCCAACTGCGACGCGGTGGTGGAGCACCTCGACCTCCGGCCCGACGTGGACAGCGTGACCAGCCCGCTGCCGCTCTTCCACGCGTTCGGGGTGCTCCCCGGCCTGTGGCTCCCGCTGGTGAACGGGTGCCTGGTGGCCAGCCAGCCCGACCCGCGCGATGCCGTGTCGCTGGGCAAGCTCGCGACCCGCGCGCGGACCACGTTCCTCATCAGCACACCGACGTTCGTGCGCACCTACATGCGCCGGATCGCGCCCGAACAGCTCGCCCACCTGCGGCTTGCCGTGGTCGGCGCCGAGCGCTGCCCGCAGGACCTCAAGGACGCGTTCAAGGCCCGCTACGGCGCCGAGCTCCTCGAAGGCTACGGCGCCACCGAGCTCGGCCCGGCCGTCAGCGTCAACCGCCCGGGGCACGTGCGCGAGGGCTCGGTCGGCCAACCCCTGCCCGGCGTCGAGGTGTTCACCATGGACGCCGACACCCGGCAGATCCTGCCGCCGGGCGAGCCGGGGCTCATCGTCGTCCGGTCGGCGGCCTGCATGCTGGGCTACCTCGACCGGCCCGACCTCACCGCCCGGGCGCTGGTGCACGGCGGCTACGACACCGGCGACGTCGGGCGCGTCGACGCCGACGGCTACGTCTTCCTGACCGGCCGCCTGGCGCGCTTCGCCAAGGTCGGCGGCGAGATGGTGCCGCTCGACAACGTCGAAGCGGCGCTGCAGGCGTGGGTCGAGGCGCGCTACGGCGAAGCCTACGACGTGGCCGTCGGCGCGGCGCCGAGCGCGACGCGCGGCGAGAAGCTCGTCGTCATGCACACCGGCGTGCCCGAGGACCCCGAGGCGCTGCTCGGCGCGCTGGCCGACCTGCCGCCGATCTTCCGGCCCAAGCGGCCCGACTTCCACGTGGTCGACGCCATCCCCACGCTCGGCACGGGCAAGCGCGACCTCGGCGGCATCCGGAAGCTCGCCGAGGCGCTGTCGAGCGGCACCGAACGGACGTCAGGCGTCGGCGAGGTCCACCGCCACGCGTCCTGACGAGAGCTCGGCGACCGCCGCCGCGAAGCCGGCGACGCGGTCGACGGGGAAGTCGGCCGTGAGGCCGACGTCCACCGCGAAGTCCGTGCCGCGGAGCCGCCCGCCGTGGGCCTCGATCACCCTCGACACCGACGCGTACAGCCCGTAAGGGACCGTCAGGCGCACCACCCGGCGCACCTCGTGGACGCCGCGGGGCACCTCGGCGAGCACGTGCTGGGCCGCTTCGGTGTAGGCCTTGACCAGCCCGCCCGTGCCGAGCTTGATGCCGCCGAAGTAGCGTGCGGTGACCACGCACACGTCGCCGAGGCCGCTGCCGGCGACGACCGCCAGGGTCGGTCGGCCCGCGGTGCCCGGCGGCTCGCCGTCGTCGCCGGACCCGTGGATCACGCTGGCGCCGTGCCCCACCGCGAACGCGTGCACGTGGTGCGTGGCGTCCGGGAGCTCGCGCCGGACGACCTCGAGCAGGGCCTTTGCCGCCGCGACCGTGGGGGCATGGTCCGCCGTCGCGACGAAGCGCGAGCGCTGGACGACGAGCTCGACCCGGTGCCGACCGGCGGGAATCGGGTATGCCCAGGACACGTGCGCGGTCCGCCCGTCGCCGCGCGCGGCTACGCCGGCGCGTCGCCGCCGACCGCCGCCCCATAGAATGCCGAGAGGTCGGCCTTGAGCTTGGCGAGCGACGGTGTGTGCACGTACATCATGTGCCCGGCCTCGTAGGAGGCCATCTGGACGTTCCCGTCGAGCGACGGGTCCAGCCCGAGATGGCTGAAGGTGTGCTCGGTGGCGCAGTACGGCGTGGCGAGGTCATAGTAGCCGCTCCCCACGAACACCCGCAGGTGGGGGTTGCGCGTCATCGCCCGGCGGAGCGGCTCGGCGACGTCGAGATAGCGGTTGCGCGCCGTATCGTAGTCCCACGGGTGCACCTTGTCGGTCAGGATCTCGTAGGGCAAGTCGCTCTCGTAGCCGAGCTCCGCGCGGACGTGGTGGTTGACCGCCGCGGTGTAGACCCCCTGGATCGCCGAGTAGCTGGGGTCGTACTCGAACGCCTCGCCGGCTGTGTCGCGGTCGATGCCCGTGAAGCGGCTGTCGAGCCGGCCCACGGTGCGCCCATCGGCCCGCCGCAGCTCCTTGGCGAACCGGTCGAGCCGGATGCGAAGGTCGCAGCGCAGGACGAAGTCCTCCGACAGGCCGGTCAGCGCCGCGATCTCGGCCGCGACGCGCGTCCGTTCGCCGCCGGCCAGACGGCTGCCCCGGAGCAGCGCGGACGCGTAGTCGCCGAGGGCGAACGCCTCGGCGCGATCGAGCAGCGCCCGGAGCGCCGCCGACGAGCCGTCGCCCTGCAGCGCCGGCGCCAGGCGGCCGTGGTACCAGGCGGTGGCGGCATAGCCGGGCAGGTAGAGGATGTACGGCAGGTCGTTGTCCGGCCCGAACAAGATGGTCTGGAAGTGCAGGACCGACGAGATGAGCAGGACACCGTTGAAGAACATGCCGTGGCGGTCCTGCATGTGGTTGACGAGGTTGGCCGCCCGCGTCGTGCCGTAGCTCTCGCCGGCCAGGAACTTGGGGGATCCCCAGCGCCGGTGGCGCGTGACGTAGAGCCGGATGAACTCCCCGACCGACTCGACGTCCGGGGTGACGCCGTGGTACTGCTTGGGATCCTCGCCCGTGACCGCGCGGCTGTAGCCCGTGCTGACGGGGTCGATGAACACCAGGTCGGAGATGTCGAGGATCGAGTGGGCGTTGTCGGCGAGCCGGTACGGCGGCGGCGGCGGCGACGCGTCGTCGGGCAGCACCACGCGCCGCGGCCCGAACGCGCCCATGTGCAGCCAGACCGACGACGAGCCCGGACCGCCGTTGAAGGTGAAGGTGATCGGCCGGCGGGCCGGCCCTTCGGCGTCCTGGCGGACGTAGGCCGTGTAGAAGATGCGCGCCTTGGGCTTGCCGTCCTCGTCCTTCAGGGTCAACGTGCCGGCACTCGCCACGAACGCCACCGACTGCCCGCCGATGTCGACGCGGTGCTCGGTCGTCGATGCCCGGTCCTCGCCCGCCGCGTCCGGGCCCGCCGCGTCCGCGTCGCCCGCCGCGCCGGCGGCGGCGCGGCGCACGATGTCCGCCACGTCCTTGGGGAGCGTGACCGACGCCGGTGGCGTCACCACCACCACCGTCCCGGCATCCTTGACGTCGACCTCGACCGGTCGCGACTTGCGCGCCATTTCGCCCTCCGCTGACTTCCCATCGCGCCCGGGGTCCCGACGACCCTCGGCTTCCGCCGCCTCGGCCGTGCTGGCCGCAGCGCGCCGGCGCTTGCGGCCACCGGCACCGGCGACGAGACATCATACCATCGCGACGCCACGACCCCGCCCGATGGCGCACGCTGCTACGGCCGCTCCACCCGCGGGAGCAGCACCTCGGAGGCTCCGCGGACGTGCAGTGCGGGCAACGGGAACCCGAGGCGCCCTCCGGCGGTCGTGCCCCCTTGCAGCGCCGCCGCCCCGCCAGCCAACACCGCCACCCACGACCCGGCGCGGCGCGGCGTGACCCGGTAGCGGACCACCACGGACGGGTTCGGCCCTTCCATGGTCATGCGCCCCCAGCGCAGCGTGCGCGCCGCGGGGTCGAACGTCGCGGGTGGCTCGGCCGAGCCCGGCACGAAGTCGACGTCCGGTGCGAGGTCGACGCCGACCTCGAGCGCGGCGAACGGCACGTCGATCACCGTGGCGCGCCCGGCCACGCGGTCGGCCTGCCGGTCCAACCCCTCGGGCGTGTGGGCCGTGAAGGCCCGGTCCGTGCCGCCGGCGAGGGCCACTGCCGCCTGCACGTCGTCCGCGGCGATCTGGAGGAACGGGTGAAGCTGGCTGTAGACCTCCACCCCTTGCGCGCGCAGGGCCGCCAGCGCGGCCGACGGGTCGTCGCCGGCGCCGGGGCGTGCGCCGTCGGTCACCATCAACACCACCCGCCGCGCGACGTCGGGACGGCCGCCGGGGCACGCCAGCGCCGCGCCGGCCAGTGCGAGCGCGCCCGTCCAGTCGGTGTCGCCGGCCGCGACGAGGTTGGCCACGGCCGGCCGGACATCGGCCGGTCCGGAGGGGCACGCGGCCTGCACCGCGGCCCCGTCTGCAAACGCGATCAGCGCCAGCTCGGTGCGCGCGGGATCCAGGCGGCTCACCAGGTCGATCACGCCCACCTTGGCGCGCTCGAGGCCGTTGTCGGTGTTCATCGACTCCGAGGCGTTGAACACGATCGCCACCCGGACCGGCAGGGTGGCGGCACCGGCGCACGCACCGTCCACGCGGTGCTCGACCGTGGCCGACGCGCCGAGCCCGAGGATGCGCGGGGCGGCCACGCTGTCGGCCCGCACGACGCAATCGGCCCGGCCGGACGTCGTGAGCACGGGCGTCTCGACCGGCGTCGACGCGCGCGAGGGCTGGAACACCCACACCCCGGCCCGTCGGATCAGCACCCGTTGCGCGACGTCCACCGCGTCGGGGGCCGGCGCCAGGTCGACCCACGGCACGTACACCCGACCGGAGGGGTCGACCGCGATGTCGCGCGCGACGGCCGTGCGATCCGGCATCGGCCACGCGGTCACCAACCGTGCCCGGTGCAGCGGCCCACCGCCGTCGGGCCCAGCCGCCGCCTCGACCGCAACGTGGTACGCCCACCCGAAGCGATCCAGGGCGACCACGTCGCCGCCCGGCGCGATCGCAACGCCGCGGATCGGACGCGGCGCCTTCCAGCGGGCCACGGGCGCGCCGTCGCGTCCGAACATCCGGAGCTCGCCATCGTTTCCGGAGGCCAGGACCACGCGGTCGCCGGCCATGGCGATGTCGGTCGGCGCCCACGGGTCCGGCGAGGCGGCCGCGTAAGGCCAGCTCGCCACCCGCTTGCCGGCGTCGTCGACGATCAAGACCGAGCTCGACCCCACGTCGAGCACGGCCGCTCCGCCGCCGTCCGCCGCCACCGCCGACAGGTGGGGCGTCACCGTGACGTCGAGGCTGAGCTCGAGCGCGTACTTCTCCCACGCCGGAGGATGGTCGTCGGGGCGGTGCGTGATCAGCTGGTGGTCGATGCTGTAGACGTCCTCGCCGTCGGCCGCGACGTCGGCATAGGCCTGCGGGGCGTTCCACATCCCGCACAGCCCGAGCTGGCCGAGGAGCGCACCGTCCGAACCCCAGTGCTGGACGGTCTGGGGCGCGGTCGTGTACAGCTGGCTGGCAAACGCTGCGCTGCCTTCACCGGGCGGCAGGGGCTCGAAGCGGCCCTGGAGCAGCTCGAGCCGCGCCCCGAACGCCGCGCGCAGGGGGTACACCGGCCCGCGGAGCACCGGCAGGTCCAGGGCCCCGTGGTAGACCGGGGCCGCGCCGGCCTCGGGCCGGGCGAAGGCGACCACGCCTTGGTAGGTGCAGTGCGACATCGACGCGACCAGCCGCGACGGGCCTGCGGCCGGCACGGCCAGCGAGAACATGGTCGGCGTCCCCAGAGCGGGCAGACGGTACGGGCTCTTCTGGACGGTAGGCCCGGCGTACAGCGGCTGGCGCGACCGGAGCGCGTACACGCCGTTGTCGCGGCTGACGAACACGCCGGCCGGGCCGACGGCGACATCCATGGCGCCGCTGAACTGCACGGTCTCGCGATAGGCCTCGTCGGGACCGAAGATCGCAACCCCGTCGACCTTGCCGGAGCCCGGCCCTGGCGCCCCGGTGTGCGGCCACTGGTCGACGACGTAGAGCGTGCCGTCTCCGGCGACATCGAGGTTGATGGGGATGGTGAGCTGGGGCGGCACGAGCGAGCGCAGGCGCTCGCCCCCGGGGCTGAACACGTCGATGGCATACGTCCCGGAGCGAACGACGTTCCCGTTGGTCCGGGTGACGTAGATCCGCCCGTCGGGATGCACCGCCAGGTCGACGTACCGCTCCGGCGCGACCGAGCCCAGGTCCAGCCCGCGCGTGCGTGCGCCGGCGCCGTCGAGGACGTCGACCCGCCAGCGCGTCTCGGGCGGGCCGTCTACCTTTGCGAACACCCCGCGGGCCAGCACGTGGGCGGCGCCGTCGACGCCGGTGTCGAGACGCACCCACTGCCAGTTGCCGCCGTCCACCGTCGTGGCCGGATTGGGCCACAACGCGCGCGGCCCGCCGTCGGCCCCGAGCATGTGCACGGCGTTGTGGTGGCGGTCGAGCACGAGCAGCGTGCCGTCGGGTGTCGCCGCGATGTCGCCGGCGTCGGCAAATCGCCCGGGGCCCGGCCGCGGCGGCGCCTCGGACCAGGTGGCGGCAAGCGTGTAGGCCACCCCGCTGGCGCCGCCGGCATGCCGTCCCTCCCCGGCGTCGGTGGCGGCCGTGGCAACGCCCGGGCCGCCTCCTGCCGCCGATGCCGGCGCCGCGTCCGGCCGCACGGGCCAGGCGATCGACAGCACCAACAGCGGCAGGGCTCGGACGATCCGGCAGCGGAACATCGCGGACATGGCGCACCCCGTGCGGTGGGTGAGGAAACGGATGGGAAAAGCAGGGCGCAGCGTCGAAGGTGCGCCTACGGCACGGCCCCGACGTCGCGCAGCAGCCATTGTGCCGGGCTGACAGGAACCCCCTGCACCCGCACCTCCCAGTGGAGGTGCGGCGCCGTCACGCGGCCGGTCGCACCCACGGCCCCCAGGATCGTGCCGGGTTCGACCACCTGCCCCATCGACACCGCGATGGTGTCGAGGTGGAAGTAGCCCGAAAAGACCCCCCAGCCGTGATCCAGCCAGACCACGTTGCCGCGGATCGTCAACGGCTCGGCCAGCGCCACGCGCCCGCGGGCCGGCGCCTGGATCGGCGTGCCGCGCCCGCCGCGCAGGTCGAGCCCGAGGTGACGCCCCGTGAGCGCCCCCGCGTTGTAGTCACGCGGCTGCCCGAACGGCGACGACACCGTGCCCGTGACCGGGCGCCGCCAGACGCCGCTCCACAGGCGCTCGGACAGCCCGGTCGCCCAGAGCCCATCGAGTCGCGCGTTCTCGGCCGCGTTGACCGCCGGGTCGAGCAGCACGTCCGCCTCGTCGCCGAGATGGATGGCGTTCGGCCGCGCATCGAACCGCACGGGCTCGACGCGCACCGCGACCGACTGCGGCACGGCGTTGCCGGCGCCGTCGATGGCGGTCACGAAGAGCTCGTGCGATCCGGGCGGCATGTCCAGCCCCGCGCCGAGGACCGCCGCGAACGCGTCGCCGCCCACGGGCTGCAGGCGCGCCTCACGGCCGTCGAACGCCGCGACGACCGCGGCGGCGCCGGGGGCGCGGAGGCGCACCAGCACCGGGTCGCCCTGGGCGATGGCCGGCGGGGCCACCACGAGCGGCAGCGCCGGATCCATCGGCGGCGCCGTGGGCGTGGGCGTGGGGGTCGGTGTCGGCGACGGCGGCGGCGACGGCGTGGCCTGCGTGGGAATCGTGCCGGGATCGAGGCGCAGGTCGACCCCGTCCGTGCTCAACCAGCCCTCGGTCAGGTCCGGCAGCCGGACCGCCAGCCACGCCCCGTCGGCGGTCCGGCCGAGCACGGCCATGGGCGTCGCCGTCCTCACCACGCCGAGCGGCGGATGGAGCACGTCGGGTCCGGCCCGCAGGTTCAGGCGATCCACCGCGGCAACGGCGTCGCGCGGGAACGGCGTGGCCGTCGGTGTGGGCGTGACCGACGCCGTCGGTGTCGCCGTGGGGAGCGCCGTCGCCGTGGGCGGCGGCGTGGGCGAGGGATTGGCGCAACCGGTCAAGATCGCGGCGCCGCCCAGCAGCAGCACCACGATCCGGGCCGAGCCTCGCGGCCCGACCAGGCGGTCGGCGGCGGAACGCGGCCCGGGTCGTGTGGCTCCCGCCAGGCGCGGCCGAATGGGTGGCACCGTTGCTCCTCGTTGCTCTGCGCCGGCCGGTCGGCGGCCCGCGCGGCGGCGGCGCCCGTGCACCGCCGCCGCGAACGCCGGGCTCCTACAGGTTGGGCAACAGCTGGTCCTTGCGACGCACCGTGACCTTGCGGCCCGGCCCGGCGCCGATGCTCTGGGTGGCGATCGACGTGTGGTCGCGAAGCGCCAGGTGCACCACCCGCCGCTCGTAGGGCGTCATGGGCGGCAGCGAGACCGGCTTGCCCTCGCGCTCGACGAGGGTGGCGGACTGCTCCGCCATCTGGAAGATCTCGCGAATGCGGTGCGCCCGGTCGTCGTTGACGTCGAGCAGGAGGTTGGTCCAGCCTTGCACCTGCCGGCTCAGCATCAGACGTGCCAGGAACTGCAGGGCATACAGCGACCGCGCGCTCTGCGTGAGCAGGCGATCGGCGCTCTGGCCGCGGATGACGAGCACGAGCGCGTTCTCCTCGTCGACGGTGACCGGCAGGAGGCTGCTGCGCGCTTCCACGGTCACGTCATCGAACCCCATGAGCCCGATCAGCCGCGTCACGATGTCCGTGGCGGCCGCGATCACCTCCGGCGTGGCCACCAAGTCGGGGGCGCCCGTGATCGCCGGCGCCCCGCGCGGGGCGTCGGGCGCGGGGTGCGAGGCCGGTGTCGCACGCGGCGCCGGCGGCTCGGCGGCCGCGGGACGTTCCACCGGGCGCTCCACCGGGCGCTCCACGGGCGTGGCGCGTGGTGCGGCGTCGGTGGCCACCGACTCCGTCGGTCTCGATCGTTCCGTCCTGACCGCCGGCCGGTCGGAAGCCGGCGCCGGCGGCTCGGCCGGTCCAGCGCGTTCCGACCTGGTCGCCGGCCGGTCGGCAGGCGGCGCCGCCGGCTCGGCCGGCCTTGCCCGTTCGGTCCTGGCCGCCGGCCGATCGGCGGGGGGACGGGATCCGGCGCCCGCCGCGCCAGGGATGATCCGAACGACGGCCTCCTCGGCCCCGAAGCCGAGCACCCCGCTGCGCCCTTCCTTGACGACTTCGATCGTGACCTCGGAGCGGCTCAGCCCTCCGAGACGCACCAAGCCGCGGGCGACGGCCTCGTCGACGGTACGGGCCCGGACCTCAATTCCCTGTTCCTTTCCGCCGCTGTCGGCGGGACTGGACGATGTCATTGCGCGTTTCCTTCCGTGAAACCGTTGGGGTGGCGGTGCTGGGCGCGCTCGCCGCCGGTTGGGCGACGGGCGGGTTGAGGCGACGGTCGATGAGCAGGTACTGGGCGATGCTGATCAAGTTGAAGGCGGTGTAGTAGAGCACCAGGCCGGACGGCAGCGTGATGAACACGAACGCGAAGATCAGCGGCATGTACTTCATGGTCTGCGCCATCGCCTGCGCCTGCGGGTCGGTCGACGGCGGGGTCAGGTAGCGCTGGTACAGCATCTGCGATGCGACCATGACGACGATCAGGACGGGAATCGCCCCCGGCAGCAGCGCCAGCTCCGGGCGACAGAACGGGTTGGGCTCGCACAGCGAGAGATCGGGGAGCCATAGGAAGCGTTGGCCGGCCAGCACGCCCTCGACCTGCAGCCGGTTGATGGCCTGATACAGCCCGAACAGCACCACCAGCTGGAGGACGAGCGGCAGGCACCCGCCGAACGGGTTGACGCCGGCCGTCCGGAACAGCTCCATCTGGGCCTGCGCGAACTTCTCGCGGTCGTCCTTGTGGAGCTCCTGCAGCTCGCGGATCTTGGGCTGGATCTCGGCCATCTTGCGCATCGAGCGCTGCTGCGCCGCGGTCAGGGGATACGTCACCACCTTGACGAGCAGCGCGATGGTGACGATGGCCACGCTGTAGGACGAGATCGACGGTGGCAGCGGCAACCACTGGGTCGCGTACTGGTTGAGCAGCACCAGCGCTTCGTGGAGGATGCCCGTGAACGGATTGGACAGCAGGAAAATCAAGCGTCACTTCCTCGTGTGGATTCGCGCCGGCCCGAGCCCGTGACCATGACGCACGGGCGCCGGAGTCGGGAGCGCCGTGGCCGTTTCCGCGCTCCGGCAGGCTCGCGCACGCCGTCCATGGTTGCGGGCATCACGGTACCGGATCGTAGCCTCCGGGATGAAAGGGATGGCAGCGCCCGATCCGCTGCAAGGCGAGCCACCCCCCGCGCGCGATGCCGTACCGCTGGATCGCGAGGTAGCCGTACTCCGAGCATGACGGTTGAAACCTGCACGTCGACGGCAGCACCCGGCTCAGCGTGCGTTGGTAGCACCGGATCAGGCCGAGGGCGAGGCGCCGCATGTGGCCTCCGCCGACAGCAACCCCGCCCGTGTGAGGACCGTCTCCACCGCGGCCACCAGCGCCGCCTGCGGGGCGCCGGCCGCCGCCGCGCGCACGACGAACACGAGATCCCAACCCGGCGCGACCCGGCACAGCCGCAGCCGCATGACCTCGCGCAGGCGGCGGCGCGTGCGATTGCGCACCACGGCGTTACCCACCCGCTTGCTGGCGACGATGCCGACACGGGTCGGGGACCGCGGGTCGACGCCCGGAGCGGCCAAGAGGATCAGCAAGCGATGCGGCCACGACCGGCCCTCGGCTTGCACCCGCCTGAAATCCTCCGATGCGCGCAACCGCGCGTCGCGCTGCACGACGTGGCGCACGTAACCGCAAGCTCGTGCTACTTTTCGTGCGGTTGAACGGTCAACACCTTGCGCCCATGCTTCCGGCGGCGCTGCAAGACCTTCCGGCCGTCGGCTGTGGACATGCGACGGCGAAAGCCGTGCTTGCGCAGTCGCTTGATCTTCTTGGGCTGCCACGTCCGCTTCATGCTGTGTCTCCCCTAAACGTGTGGTGTTGTCCGTCACCCGCTGCGGGCGCATCGACGCGCACGGCGGCGGATGTCGGCGTCGCGGTCAAGAGTGCATCGGCGACGCCGATGGGCATGGGATGGCCGGTTGGCGCAAACATTAATCATAGACGATGCCGCTTGGGCCGGCAAGGCATCGAGACGCGACGGCCCGGCCCGGTCGGCGGCCCAACCCGCGTCGGCCGGCCGCGCCGCTACGAGCTGAGCGCCGGCAGGGTGCGGCGGATCAAGGCGTAGCTCTCGAGCGCCCGGCCGGCGCCGAGCGCCACGCAGGCCATCGGGTCTTCGGCGACGTAGAACGGCACCCCGATCTCCTCGGTGAGCAACACGTCGAGATCGCGCAGCTGCGCGCTGCCGCCGGTCATGACCACGCCGCGGTCGATGATGTCGCTGACCAGCTCGGGAGGCGTGCGCTCCAGCACCTCGCGCGTGACGTTGATGATCGCCTGCAGCGCGTCGGCGATGGCCTCGGTCACCTCGCCGGATTTCATCGTGATGGTCTTCGGCAGCCCGGTCACCTGGTCGCGGCCGCGCACCTCCATGGACAGCTCGTCCTCGGGCACGTCGGGCTTGATGGCGCTGCCGATCTCGATCTTGATCTCCTCGGCCGTGCGGTCGCCGATCATCAAGTTGTACTTGCGCTTGACGTACGCCGCGACCTGCTCGTCGATGCGGTTGCCACCGACGCGGACGGAGCTGGCGACCACGATGCCGTTGACCGCGACGACGGCCGCCTCGCTGGTGCCACCGCCCATGTTCAGCACCATGTTGCCCGTCGGCGTGCCTACCGGCAGGCCGGCGCCGAGCGCGGCCGCCAAGGGCTCGGGGATGAGGTGCGCCTCCTTGGCGCCGGCCTGCTCGGCCGCGTCGCGCACGGCACGGCTCTCGACGCTGGTGACCCCGACCGGCACGCTGATCATCACCTCGGGCTTGAAGAACGGCATGCGCCCGCACACCTTGGTGATGAAGTAGCGCAGCATCGCCTCGGTGACGACGTAGTCGGCGATGACGCCGTCGCGCAGCGGGCGCGACACCTCGATGGTGTCGGGCGTCCGCCCGAGCATCGCCTGCGCTTCCTCGCCGACCGCCATGATGCGGCTGTCGCCGACCGAGATCGCGACGACCGACGGCTCCTTCAGTACAATCCCGCGGCCGCGTTCGTGCACCAGCACGTTGACCGTGCCGAGGTCGATGCCGATATGGCGCGTGAACATCTCTCCTCCGTGGCCGACGTGCGGCATGTCGCGGTAGTGCGGTCGCGCGCAAGCGCACAGGACCGGTCCCAACTCTAGCGATGCCCCCCCCGGCCGGCAACTTCGCGGGCGGCCCGGGAGGCGGGCCACCGGCAGTCGCCGCGCTCAGGCGGCGTCCGCGCGCCGCTCGACCACCACGTGGGCGCCCAGCGCCTGGAGCGTCTCGGCGAAGCCGCAATAGCCGCGTTCGATGTACTGTCCGTCGCGAACGAGCGTCTCGCCATCGGCCACGAGGCCGGCCAGGACGACGGCGGCGCCGGCACGGAGGTCGAGCGCCCAGACCTCGGCGCCGTGCAGGCGCGAGGGGCCGCGGATGCACGCGATCTGGCCCTGCCGCGTCACGTTGGCGCCCATGCGCGCCAGCTCGTCGATGTAGCGCAGGCGATCCTCGAACATCGTCTCCTGGACAAGGCTCTCGCCGCTCGCCTGGGTGAGCAGGGCGCCGAACGGCTGCTGGAGATCGGTCGGGAACCCGGGATAGAGGTACGTGTGGATGTCGACCGCGGCCAGCGGGCGCTCGACCCGCACGCGGACCCAATGATCGCCCTGCTCAACCGTGGCGCCCGCCTCTTCGAGCTTGGCCGTCACGGCGTGGAGGTGGCGCGGCACCACGCGTTGCACACGGATGTCCCCGCCCGTGATGGCGGCCGCGATGAGGTACGTGCCGGCCTCCAGCCGATCCGGCATCAGGCGGTAGACCGTGCCGTGGAGGCGCGACACGCCCTGGATGGCCACGGTGGCCGGGCCGGTCCACGCGATTCGCGCCCCCATGGACTGCAGGAATGCGACGAGATCGTAGACCTCGGGCTCGGTGCTGGCGTTCTCGATGATGGTGATCCCGTCGGCCAGCACGGCCGCCATGATCAGGTTCTCGGTGCCGGTATGGCTGGGGTAGTCGAGCACGAGGTTGGCGCCGGTGAGCCTGCCGCTGGCGGAGAAGCGCTCGTCGACGGCGGCGACCTGGGCGCCGAGCTGGCTGAACCCCTTGACGGGCACGTCGATCGGTCGGGCCCCAATCTTGCATCCGCCCGGGCGAGGGGCGCTCGCCTGGCCGAACCTGGCGAGGAGCGGGCCCATCACCAGAAAGCTCCCGCGCAGCCGCCGGGCAAGATCCTCGGGTGTCGTGCGGCTGCGGATCTGCGCCGCGCGTACCACGAGGCGCCCGTGCGCGTCGAACGCCGCCTCGGCGCCGAGATGGCGCAGCACCTCCAACATGACCAGGATGTCCGCCGTCGCCGGCATGTTCTCGATCACGCACGGGTCCTCGGTCAGCAAGGTGGCGGCGATGATCGGGAGGGCTGCGTTCTTGGCGCCGTTGACGGTCACCGTGCCCTGGAGCGGGGTTCCGCCGCGCACGCGATAGACGATCTCGTCACGCGCCGTCGGGCCGGCATGGCCGTTCGAATCGGGATGCGGTTCGGACGCCTGCCTGGCCGGCAGTGGGGCAGTCAGGGTGATCATGGTCGACCTCCGCGGTCGGGACGAGCGAGCCTTAATACAAATGATACCACAGGATCGCCGCTCGCCCGAGAGTATACCGCAATCGGGGGTGCCCGGGCACCCGATCCACCGCCGGGTGGCCGGCGGCCGGGCGCCGGGTGGGCGCCGGGTCGTCGCGAAGGTGTCGTCATGTTGGCGCGCGGCCCATGGTGCGACCGCACCGGAGCGGCTATGCTGGCATCATGCACGTTGCCCAGCCCCGTTCCTCACGCCATCTGCTCGCGGGCGCTGCCGAGGCTGCCGGCAGTCCGCGGCGCCGTCCCGCGTGCCGTCCCGCGTGCCGTCACCCGGGGCGCCTCTCCGGGCATCTCGGCTTGTCCTCGTTTCGGGGCGAGGGCTAGCCGTGCTGGCACACGCCTGGAGCTGTGCGCTGACCGGCCTCGACGGCGAGATCGTCCAGGTCGAGGTCGACATCCATCACGGGCTCCCGCACACGACCATCGTGGGCCTGCCCGACCCCGCCGTGCGCGAGAGCAAGGACCGTCTCTACGCGGCGCTGCGCAACGCGGGCTTCCGGTATCCGGCGGCGCGCATCACGGTGAACCTGGCACCCGCCGACGTGCGCAAGGCCGGCCCGGCCTACGACCTCCCGATCGCGCTCGGCATCCTGCTGGCAAGCGAGCAGCTGCGGGCCAACCTGACGGAAACGCTCGTCGTCGGCGAGATCGCGCTCGACGGCACCGTGCGGCCGGCACAAGGCGTCTTGCCGATCGCCGCCACGGCCCGCGCGCGCGGCTTTCGGCGCCTGATCGTGCCGGCCGCCAATGCCGCCGAGGCCGGGCTTGTCCCCGGCATCGAGGTCGTCGCGGCGCCGGATGTCGGCGGGCTGGTGCTCCACCTGGCCGGCGATCGGCTGTTGCCGCCTGTCGCGCCGCCCGCTTGGAACGAGGCCGCACCGGTGTACGCGGTGGACCTGACCCATGTGCGCGGCCAGGAGCACGCGCGCCGGGCCCTCGAGATCGCCGCGGCAGGTGGACACAACGTGCTGATGTCGGGCCCGCCCGGCTCGGGGAAGACGATGCTGGCCCACGCCTTGCCGTCGATCCTGCCCCCCTTGTTGCCCGAGGAAGCCCTCGACGTGACGGCCGTGTGCTCCGTCGCCGGCACGCTGGAGCCCAACGCGCCGATGATCCGCGAGCGCCCGTTCCGCAGCCCGCACCACACCATCAGCAGCGCCGGCTTGCTCGGCGGCGGCCCGATCCCGCGCCCCGGCGAGGTGTCGCTGGCGCATCACGGGGTGTTGTTCCTCGACGAGCTGCCGGAGTTCGGTCCGCGGCTGCTCGAGGCGCTTCGCCAGCCGCTCGAGGACCGCCAGATCACGATCTCCCGGGCCTCCGGTTCGGCCACCTTCCCGGCGAGCTTCATGCTCGTGGGCGCCCGCAACCCGTGCCCGTGCGGGTACCTCGGCGACACACGGCGCGCGTGCACGTGCGCGCTGGCCACGGTCCAGCGGTACGCGCGGCGGATCAGCGGCCCCCTCCTCGACCGCATCGACCTGCACCTCGAAGTGCCGCGGGTCGACGAGGCCAAGCTGATGGACGACCACCCGGCCGAGCCGTCGGCCGCGGTGCGCGAGCGCGTGTCGGCCGCCCGCGCGATCCAGGCGGGCCGGCTGGCGCCGCCCGGGTCACCGGCTGCGGCCGGGCGCTGGGGGCTCGAAACCCGCAGAACGGGCACCCCGTGCAACGGGTCGATGACCGCGGCCGACATCCGCAACCACTGCCGCCTTACGGCGGAGTGCCGCGCGCTGCTGC
Organism: bacterium; assembly: GCA_003576755.1. Lineage (GTDB taxonomy): Bacteria > Chloroflexota > Anaerolineae > Epilineales > Epilineaceae > UCB3. The sequence continues at coordinate 22,236 of QEVT01000022.1, forward strand.
GGGCCGCGATGCGGCAGCTTGGGTTGTCGGCCCGCGCCTACCATCGCGTGTTGAAGCTCGCCCGCACCATCGCCGACCTGGCCGGCGACGCGGACATCGGGCCGGACCACCTGGCCGAGGCGCTGCAGTACCGGCCGCGGGAGGCACCGTGAACGTGCCGTCCTGTCGTCCCCCAAGGCCCGGCCGCGGCGTGCGCGGATCGGCGAAAACGTCGCGCGCTGCGCAACTGCCTGCCGGGTGCTTCGCGACGCCCGCACGCCGAACGCCAGCGGGCGTCAGTCGTCCGCCGCCCGCTCGCCGCCGCCAGCCCACGGCAGCCACAGCGCAACACCGCTTCGGGCCACCGCGATGCGCTTCACCGCATGGAGCGGTGCCGCACCCTCCGCCGGGATGGCGACGATGCCGACGTCGAACGCTCCGGGGCGCGCGAAGTCGTGCCTGACGACCAGTCGGTCCGCCGCCTGCGGGGGGTCCAGCGTCGTCGACTCGCGGGCAGAGCCGTCGCCCCAGTCGACGTCCACGCGCGCGATCGCCGGGACGTCCGCCCCGGCCGGCATGACGAGCGCCAGACGCCGCGTCAGCCCACCATCGGGGACGAGGTCCCGAACGTCGGCGACCCAGAGGTTGCGCGCCAGGAAGTTGAACGTGTCGCCGAGCAGCCGGGCCCGGTCCGCGGTCCCGGGGCCGGCGGCGCCGACCCCCTCCAACCCGAAGCCCCAGTACATGGCGTTCCACCGGATGCCGGCCTCGGGGTGCTGCCGGCCGGCGACGAACGTCCCGACCACCCGGCCGTCGTAGGCCCACAACGGGTGCGCCCATGGCCGGACGCGGTCGAACACGCCTTCGGTGTAGGGGTGCTCACGCGCAGGCTCGTACGGACCGAGCACCCCGCCCGAGGCGAACCGATGCTGGTTGCCGGCGGCGCCGTCCCTGGCCAGCGCGCCGGTCGAGATGTCGAGCGCGTAGCGGAACGGGGCCGCGCCGTGCGGGTGCGGCCGGAGCATGACCGCCATCTCGGGCTCGGCCGGCCGTTCCGGCCACAGGAGGAGCCGGCCGGTCAACGTGGCGGTGATCCCGAACTGGAACCCGGCCATGTAGCGGCTCAGGCACATGTCGCACCCGCCGTTCTGGCTGGCGCCCTGCTGGGCCTGGCGCTGCCCGACCGTCCACCAGCCCTGCGGGCCCTGCCCGGCGATCAGCAGGTTGCCGCCGGCCAGGAGATGGTTGAAGTACTGGTAGGAGCCCGCGAACGCCTCTTGCAGCGCCACGCGGCTGAGGTTCGTGTTGAGGATGACGAGGTCATGGCGCTGCAGGGTCTCGAAGGGCGGATGGGCCCGGACCGCGCCGCGCACGGCGTTGGCGGGGTCTTCGTCGGCCCACCAGACGTCGTAGGTCAGCCCGGCGGCATCGAGCGCGGCCGTGTAGAACGCGCCGTAGTCCGGCGTGCTCCCCATGGTCCAGTTGACGAGCAGCACGTTCCGGTGCCGCGCCGGCGTGTCGACGAACGCATGGTACGGCAGCCGCAGCGTGCGTTCGGTGCCGCTCTGCCGCAGCACGACGTCGCCCCAGTGCTCGGTCTCGACCAGCCCCGCGGTCGGCAGCGTCGCCGTCAGCACGTGCAACCCCGTGGGTGTGACCGTCAGCCGATCGGGCCAGACCGTCACCCGGCCGTCGCCGCCGAGCGGAACGACTTCGACCGCCCAATCGGCAACGTCCGGCAGCGCGCCCGTCACGAGCACGGCCTGCGTGCCGGTGGCGCCGGCGCGCAGCTTGCCGAAGCTCACCGTCGGCGGGGAGAGGAGCGCACCGGGGTCGAGCGCGCGCGCCAGGTCGAGCCGCCCGGGGCCGCCTTCGGTGGGCCGCGCGTCGCGCGAGGGGGCGCCGGCGACGGCCACCCGCACGACACGCGCCGAGGTGTTGACCAACGCGCCGCGCACCGCCGCGGCGGGCCAGTCGGGATGCACCGACCGGATCAGCCCTGCGGCACCCGCGACGTGCGGCGCGGCCATGCTCGTGCCGCTGGCCGTGCCGAAGAAGTGGCTCGGCTGGGCCTCGCTGCCGGCCGAGAAGCTCGACAAGACGCCCGTCCCCGGTGCGGCGAGGTCGGGCTTGATGCCCCAGTCCAGGCTCGGCCCTTGGCTCGAGGACGCGGCCAAGAGGTCGGGCGTCTCGGAATAGCCGCGGGTGACGCCGGGAACGACGGTGGCGCCGGCGTCGGGCGGCGCACCGCGCAACCAGGCGACCAGCCCGGCACCGGCGGTGGTGCCGACGGCCAGGGCCGGCAGCGGCAACGCCGTGGCCGACGTGCCGCCATTCGGACGATCGTCGTAGTAGTACACGATCGCAACCGCGCCGGCGGCACGCTGGGCCTCGGCGCGTTCCGCGTAGCCGCATGCGCCCTCGCCGTTGCGCACAGCGACCGCGATGCGCCCCGCCGCCCGAGGGTCGGGCGTGCAGCCACCGTCTGGCGCCAGGTACAGCGGCGCCGCGATCGGTCGGGTCACCGCGAGGGTGCCGCGCGGGGTCACGGCGATCTCCGGGGCCGGTGCCCCGCCGCCCGACAGGCGCAACGCCACGTCGACCGACGCCGTGGTCGACGTGTTGGCGACCGCGATGACCTTGGCCGAGTGCTTGAACCCGCCCGAAAGCGACACCGGGCCGTTGGCGCCGGCATTCCCCGCCGAGAAGACCGGCACGATGCCGGCATCGGCGGCGTGATCGAACGCCACCGCCAGCGGGTGGGTGGCGGGGTGGTCGATCAAGAAGGTGACGTGCCCTTCCGACATGTTCAGCACGTCGACCTGGTCGACGACCATTTGATCGAGCATGGCGATCAGCTCGGGCGTGCCGGCGAGGTTGGTCCCCTGGGCATACTCGGCGCCGGTCGAGAAGTCGTACTTGTAGTTCAACAGCCATGCCATCGGAGCAACGCCCGACAACGCGACGGGGGTCACCTCGCCCCACGTCAACGGCAGCAGGTGCGTCACCTGACGACCGCCGGCGATCCCGCCGACGTGCATCCCGTGCCCGCCGCTGAAGGGCGTGAAGCGGGCGAGCGCCTGGGCGTGGGTCAAGCCTTCGAGCATCTCGGGCGAGGGGAACGCGCGGGCGGCGATCAGCTTGCCGTTGGCGTAGCGTGCGCGGTCGGGGTACTCCAGGACCGTCCCATCGCGCAGGTGCATCGTCGCCGCGGGGAAGCCGTCGGGCGGCGACGGCATGCCGGCGTCGTGCATGAACGGATGCGTCGCGTCCATCCCGGTGTCGACGATGGCGATGCGGGCGCCGATGCCGGCCTCCTCGGCACCGCCGGCCTGCCGCCAGGCGTCGGCCGCGTGGATCAGGCGCAGCGTGCCGTCCATCTCGGGTTGGAGCTGCTCCTCGGCATGCACCGCAGCCACGCCCGGCAGGCGGAGGATGCGCAATGCCTGTGCCGGCGTGACCTTGACCGTGAAGCCGTTGAAGGCGTATCGGTAGCGCCAGTCGACCCGTGCTCCGGGCGCCGCCGCCCGCACTGCGGCGATGGCGCGCGCCTGCGCGGCGGCGAGGTGCGCGGCGTACGCGCGCGCCGCGGGGGTGTCGAGCGCGAGGTGCGCGCGCGCGCGGGCCGCCTGCCAGGTGCTGCCGAGGGGCCGCACCTCCGTCGACATCCAGCCCCGTCGGCCGGCCGTCGCCGGCAGTGCCGTGGGGGCAAGCCCACCGACGCCCCCCCGATACCCGGCGAGTGGCGGGTCGGTCAGCATGACGATGTAGCGGCGTGCGGCCAGCGGCTCGGCCGCGCCGCCGGCCGCGATGGCCGGGCGCGTGGCCGCGGCGGCGTGGCAGACCCAGGCCATGCAGGCGGCTGCCAGGAGGGCCGCGGCGACGCGGCCGATGCACGTGCGTTCCGACGGCCGATCCGGCGGCAGCGCTGCATGAACGAGCATGGTCGTGATCCCTCTCGCAAGATGGCGCACGCGTTCTGTCGGTAGGGTATCCCGAACGCGGCGATGCGTCAACGCGATCGTAACAACGACGGCGGCCCGCACGTCTATATAGAAGGGTGGCCCGACCATGGCCAACGCAATGTCGCAACGACGCGCGGGATGCTGTATCGTTGTGGCTCAAGCGTCGGGGAATGCCCAGCCGTGGGCACCGCCAGCGCTGTACCGCTAACCTTGAACCGTTTGGAGGTGTATCATGCGTGCTGACGGCTCGACCGACAGCCCACTGACCGACCTGCAGCGCCAGCTGCACCGCAACCGGCTGCGCCTGCTGCGCGCCATCGTCTTCGGCGGCACCGTCGAAGACCATCCGGACACCCCGCAAGCGCCGCGGCTGACCGTGCCCGACCTCAACCGCCGGCAGGTGCCGGCGCTGGCCGGGGTGCGGCGCGCGCCGATGCGCGGCCGCGCCTAGTCCCGGACCTTTCCTCCGACCCCCCGTCACGATCGCGATCGGATGGCCAACGGCCGGTCCGCCATGGGCCGGCTGTTGGGCGTCCGACCGCCGCGGAGCTCGCGCGGACGGCCCTACTCCAGGTCGACGGGACCGGCGTCGCGCCCTTCGCCGTCGACCTCGCGCACCCGCAGCTCGGCCGCGGCCAGGAGCGCGGCGCAGCGCTCGGCCAACGCCGCACCGCGCTCGTAGAGCGCCAGCGACGCGTCGAGCGTCATGTCGTCGGATTCCAGCCGCGCGACCGCCTCGTCGAGCGCGCGATAGGCCTGCTCGAAGCCGAGCTCGGCCACGTCCTTGCCGGCCATGCCGGCCGCTGCACCCTTCCCCATCCGGTCTCCTCCTCGATCTTCAGTCGAACAGCCGCCCCTGCCCGGTCACCACGGCATCGAACGCCCCGTCGATCACCCGCACGCGGATGGCGTCGCCCGACCGGACGTCGCCGATCGTCCCCACCGCCCGCCCGTCGCGCGCGCGGCTGACGTGGGCGTAGCCGCGCCGGAGCGTGGCTTCGGGGCTCAGCGCCGCGAGCCGTCGCGTG
>QEVT01000308.1 GCA_003576755.1 bacterium
CCGCCCGCGAGGCGGGCGGCGCCGCCAGCCCCGCCAGCGCCAGCACGACCGCCGACGCGGTCACGGCCCGGCGGCGGACGGCGCGCGCGCGGTCCCACGGCGGCGCGGTCATCGATACCTCATGAGCAGCCCGCCCTTGCCGACGCCCCAGCCGTCGGCGGCGTCGTCGCTGACCCAGATGCCCTGGACGTCGCGGCTGGACGCCCGCACCGTCTGCGACACCCAACCCGCGCCGTTCCAGATGAACAGGCTGGTCAACGTGCCTCCCGCGAAGATGCGCTCCGGGCCCGCCATGTAGACGGTGTTGAGGGTGGCCCCGCGCGCCGGGGGGCGCTGCGGCATCGCCGACCACGTGCCGGTGGCGCCGATCTGCCAGACGCTGCCGTTGTCGCCGACCATCACGCCCTCGGTCGCCGAGCGCATGTGGATGTCGTGCATCGGGCCAGGGGACGGGCCCGGCAGCCAGGCGGTGCCGTTCCACTCGAAGATGCGCCCGCCGGAGCCCGACTGCACCGCGAACGCGCGCGTCGGGCCGAGCACCGCCACGCCGGTGTACTTGTGGTTCGTGTTGCGGTCGTCCGGCGACGTCGGGGCCCACTGCTGGCCGTCGAAGAACAGCCGGTTGCCGCGGTCGTTGCCGAGGATCCACGCGCGCGGCGCGCCGCCGACCTCGACGGCGCCCACGGCGTTCCAGTGGTCGGAGATGCTGCCGGTGGCGGCGCGGGCCCAGCGCCCGGACCGCATCTCGAAGACCGTGCCGTTCGTGCCGACGATGTACCCGCGGCGGTCCGACAGCATGAACACCCGCGTGAGGTCCTCTTGTGTCGGCAGCGTCTCGATGAAGAGCTCCTGGCCGTCCCAGAACAGCGCCGTGCCCTTCGCGCCGACGATCCACACGTTGCCGGGCGACGAGCCGTGCACGTCGAAGAAGTCGACGTTCGGGATGCGCAATCCGGGGGCCGGTTCGAACAGCGACCACGTGCCGAGCGGCGCCACCTTTGGCGTGGGTGTGGCGGATGGGGCCGGCGTCTGGGACGGCGACGGCGTGGCCGTCATCGTCGGCGTGGCTGAGGCCGTCGCCGTCGGCGGCACCGGCGTCGCGGACGCCGTCGCCGTCGCGGTGGCCGACGGGCTCGGCGTCGGCGCCGCCGTGTCGGTGGCGGGAGGCCCGGTCGTGGAAGGCACGGGCGTGGCGGGCGCGCCGCGCGCCGTCGCGGTCGGCGGCGGGCACGCCGCGCACCCGTCGCCGTTGACCACCAGCGGCACGAAGAGCGCGCACGGCGCGCCCGCGTAGCATCCGCCCGTCGGCGTGGCGCTCGGGCGGGCCGTGGCGGTCGGGGTCGGCGTGGCGGACGCCTCGGGCGTCGGCGTGTGCTCGTCGGTGGGCGTGGCCGGCGGCGTGGCCGTCGGCGCGGGCGCGGGGGTGTCGCTCGGCGAGCTGGTGTCGGCGGGCGTCGGGGTGGCCGGGGGCACCGCGACGAACTCGCTGATGCCGAGGCCGAACGACCCGATCCACATGCTGCCGCCAGCCTGCACCAGGGCGGTGACCTCGTCGGCCACCACGCCGGAGTCGTCGGGCGACAGGTGGTACCAGGCGCTGCCGTCCCACAGCTTCACCCCGTTGGACGGGGGCACGATGCCGACGCCGTTGCGGTGCGTGCCGACCCACACCCGCCCCCCGGCGTCCAGGGCGATGTCGGCGACCGTGCCGTCCTCCGGCCACACCCGGCTCTCCCAGCCCCCGTCGGTGCACGTCGAGAGCGGACACCAGTTGACGGACGCGTTGATGCCGTAGCCCTGGAGCCAGTGGAACTCGGCTGCGTCCACCCAGGCGCCGGTCCAGACGCGGCCGTGGACGCGGTCGACGAGGATGCTCGCGAGGTCGCCGGCCGGGCCGAACGCGGTGAGGCGCGCCGCCGGCTTGGCCCATGTGCGCCACGCCGTGCCGTCCCACCGCGACACCCCCCCGCCCGTGTACACGCGGTCGTACGACCCGCTCAGGTTCTCGTGGTACTCGATGACGCCGTGGTGGGCCACCCACACGTCGCCGTTCTCGGGGTCGACGTCGATGTCGGCGATCCCGTTGCTGCCGAAGCGCTGCTGGGCCGGCAGCGCGGTGCGGTCCATCACCGTCCAGTCGCCGGTCGCGGGGTCGACGATGCCGATCCCATTGCCCTCCGACTTGCCGTTGCCGGTGCCGACCCAGACCCGGCCCCGCTGGTCCAGCGCAACCGACTGGACCTCCTGGTCGGGGATCGCGCTGTTCTCCTGGTCGTAGGCCTGCCAGCGGCTGCCGTCCCAGCGCGCGATCCCGCCGTCGAGCCAGCACTCGCCGGTGCTGGCGCGGTCCGACGGGCAGTCCTGGCCGAGCCACACCGTCTCGCGCCCGCCGACCCACACGCTGCCGTCGCCGTCGACGGCGATCTGGGTCGCCTGGTCGCTCGCCGGCCCGCGGTCGACGGTGAACACGCGCGTGCCGGCCTTGGCCGTGCGGCCGAGCTTCGGCGTGACCTCGAGCATCGCGCTGAGGTTGCCCGCCGGCGGGACGTACCGGCGCACGCGGTAGAACACCGGGTCGTCGCCGACACGGACCATCGCGGGCAGGACCGGGAACGCCCTGACGAACGCCTCGGCCGTCGGGAGGTCCACCGGCAGGCGCGCCAGCCCCGCGCGGGTGTCGAGCGTCACGCTGGCCACCTGCGCGCCGGGGCCGAACATCCGCCACGACTGCCAGCGGCGCCCGTCGAACCGCCCGACGCCGCGCGAGCGGAACGTGGCCCAGATCTCGCCCGTCACGGCGTTGTGCGCCAGGTCGACGATGTGGTTGCTCGGCAGGCCGCGGTCGGCGGTGCGCAAGGGCTCCCAGCGCTCCTCCGCGGGGTGGAGCGCCCGGAGGCCGAACCCGTCGCCGTTGGCGTGGTCGCGCGTGCCGAGCAGCGTCGAGCCCGGCCCGACCGACAGGGCGGTGACCAGGGCGTCGCTGTCGCCCGGGGCGCCGTCGAAGTCGAGGTACGTCCAGGTGTCGTCGCTGCGGGTCGGGCACTCGCATCCGGTGCTGTCGTCGAAGGTGCCGTTGTGGTCGAGGATGACGATCCCGCGCCCGACGGCGGAGCCGTCGCCGTTGCCGATCCACACGTGCCCCCGGTCGTCGACGTCGATCGACCACACCGAGTTGCCGCGCAGGCCCCCGTCGATGCCCGCCCGCTTCGGCCGCGTGTACGACGGCTGCCCGGACTGGCAGCCCGTCTTGCGCAGCCCGTTCTGCATGACGAGCAGCCCGTGCCCGAGCGTGCCGACCCACATCCGGCCGCCGGCATCGGCCCTGAGGGCCGTCACGTGCGAGCCGAAGCAGCTGCTCGACGACTGCGCCGACACCCATGCCGCCCACGTGTCGCCCTGGCGGGCCGCCAGGCCCCCGCCGGCGGGCACCCAGTAGCCCGGCGCGTCCTTGCGGCAGTCGTTGTCGTCGCAGGCCTTGGCGTTCCACACGTGGTAGGGCCGCGTGCCGATCCACAGGATGCCGTCGGACCCGGTGGCCAGGTCGGTGATGTTCTCCGACGGGATCGTCTTGTAGTCCTCGTCCTTGATGCTGCCGCGCAGCGACACGTGCGTCTCCTCGTCCCACGTGTCGGTCGCGGGCGCGTAGCGCGCCAGCCCGCCGGGCTTGAAGGCGCCGGGCTCGCGCGTCTCGGGGTGCGGGCGCGAGGGATCCCATTCCTGAGCGAACCCGACCCACAGCCGGCCGTCGGGCGCGGCTTCCAGCGCCGTGGTCACGCGCGCCGGCATGCCCGGCGACACATCGGGCGTCACGGCGCGGAACCGCCGCGCGGCCGCATCCCAGCGGGCCAGCCCGCGCGCCGTCGCGACCCACAGCGCCCCGTCGGGCGTGCGGGCGAGGTCGTGGACCACGTTCGAGGGCAGGCCGTCTTGCGGGGCGAGGAGCTGGTCGAAGTCGCCGGACGCGAGGTCCCACCGCACCACCCCGCCGCCGTCGGTGGCGGCCCAGGCCACGCCGTCCTCGCGCAGGAGGCGGTTGATGCGGTCGCCGTTGGCGTGGGTGATCCACCGGCCGGCGCCGGCGCCAGGCCAGGGCGGTTCGATCTCCGCCAGCGCTGCGGTCGGCGGCCCGCCGATCGCGCCGGCCGTC
>QEVT01000309.1 GCA_003576755.1 bacterium
GCCGGCCCGTGACGAGGTCGGTGACAGTGCCGAAAAGCGTGCCGGTGGCCGGTGCGGCCCCGCCGCGGGGCGTCGGGGTGGCGGCTGGCACCGGCGCGGCCAGCACGCGGGACGGGGGTGGGGCGAGCCGGGTGGAGCCGGCGGCCGTGGCGAGCGAGAGCAGCGCGAGCGCGCGCGCGGCGCGCCGCCCGGGGATCGGGCGGCGGCGCCGACCCGGCTCAGTCATGCGCCGGGTCGACCGGGTCCTGGCCGAAGAGGTCGCGGAAGTCGCCGTCGAACTCCGCCAGGAAGGCCGACATGTCGAGCACGTCGTCGACCTCGACGGGCGGGAGGTCGGAGAAGTAGCGCCGCTCGGCGCGCGTGAGCTCGGTGACGAGCTCGACCTCGGGGACGACCGGGGCGCGGCCGGCGGGGACGCCGGCGGCGTTGGGCTTGACGATGGCGCGGATCAGGCTGAGGGTGTAGCAGCCGTTGCAGACGACGGCCAGGTCCCACATGCGCTCGTCCACCTGACGGAGGACGTGGACGTCCTCGGCGTGGTAGGCGCTGCCGCACTCGGTGCAGCGCGCCTCGTCCAGGAGCACCCGGATGATCCGTTCGGTGGTGCTGCTCATCCCGCCTCTCCTTGGGTGCACGGCGCCGGACGCAGAGACCGCGCGCCGGGTGGCGCGCGGTCGGTCATTCGGCGGCGTCCTCGGCCGGGTTCGCGTCGTCGCCGGACGCCTCGTCGTGCGCCTCGGTCGGTGGCGCGACGCGGTGGGGGGTCGCTTCCTCTTCCTCGCCTTCCACCGTGAGCGTCACGCTGGCGTCGACGCCCGGCATCAGGTGGACATGCACGGTGTGGTCGCCCAGCGTGCGGATCGACTCGTCGAGGATGATCTTGCGCCGGTCGATCGGCTCGCCCAGCTTGGCCTCGAGCATCTCGGCGATGTTGGCGGCCGTCACCGAGCCGTACAGCCGGCCGGTCTCGCCCACGCGCGCTTTGACGTGGAGGTGCTGGTTGCCGATGCGGCGGGCGAACTCCATCATCTCGTAGCGGATCTTGTCTTGGCGGCGCTGCTCGGTGCGCTTGAGGTCGCCGATCTGCTTCTTGGCGCCGGCGTCGGCCATGATCGCCAGGCCGCGCGGCAACAGGTAGTTGCGGCCGTAGCCCGGCTTGACGTTGCAGATATCGCCGACGCTGCCCAGCTTGGGCACGTTCTCGGTCAGGATGACTTGCATGGGTCCGATTTTCCTCCCGCGGAATCGAGCATCAATGGTATGCAAGGCCGTGAAATCGGCCAAATGCGCTTTGCGGCGGGGCCGGGCCTCACGCGCCCGGCGGCCGCATGTCGGGTCCGTCGTCGCCGGCCGCCAGCCGTGCCAGCACCTCCCGGGCGGCGGCCAGGGTCTGCTCGATCTCGGCGTCGCCGTGGGCGGCCGAGACGAAGCCGGCTTCGAACTGGCTCGGGGCGAGGTACACGCCGCGGTGGATCATCCCCCAGAACCAGCGGGCGAAGCGCGCGGTGTCGGAGCGCCGGGCCGAGGCGTAGTCCACCACCGGCCCGGGCTGGAAGAACAGCCCGAACATCGAGCCGACATGGCCGGCCGCCACCGGGACTCCGGCCGCGGCCGCGGCGGCCGCCAGGCCGTCGACCAGGCGCGCCGTGACGCGCTCGAGCCCGGCGTAGACCGCGGGGTCCGCCAGCGCCTCGAGCTGCGCGATGCCGGCGGCCATGGCCAGCGGGTTGCCGGAGAGCGTCCCCGCCTGGTAGACCGGGCCGGCCGGCGCCACGCGGTCCATCACGTCCGCCCGACCGCCGTAGGCGCCCACCGGAAGCCCGCCGCCGATGACCTTGCCGAGCGTGACGAGGTCGGGCCGCACGCCGAAGCGCGCCGCCGCGCCGCCATGGGCCACGCGGAAGCCCGTCATCACCTCGTCGAAGACGAGCAGCGCGCCGTGGCGGTCGCACCGCGCGCGCAGGCCCTCGAGGAAGCCCGGCAGCGGCGGCACGAGGCCCATGTTGCCGACGACCGGCTCGAGGATGACGGCGGCGACGGCGCCCGCGTGCGCTTCCAGCGCCCGGTCGACCGCGGCCAGGTCGTTGAACGGCACCGTCAGCGTGTCGGCCGCCGCGCCGGGCGTGACGCCCGGCGAGTCGGGCAAGCCGAGCGTGGCCACGCCGGATCCGGCGGCGACCAGCAGGTGGTCGGCGTGGCCGTGGTAGCAGCCCTCGAACTTGACGAGCTTGGCGCGGCCGGTGAACGCGCGGGCCACGCGCAGCGCGCTCATGGTGGCCTCGGTGCCGCTGTTGACGAACCGGACGCGCTCGACGACGGGCATCGCGGCCATGATGAGCTCGGCGAGGCGCGTCTCGAGCGCGGTCGGCGCGCCGAAGCTCGTGCCGCGCCCGGCCTGGTCGCGGATGGCGGCGACGACGGCCGGGGGCGCGTGCCCGAGGATCATCGGCCCCCACGACCCGACGTAGTCGATGTAGCGGTGGCCGTCGGCGTCCCACACGTGGGCGCCGCTGGCGTGGTCGATGAACAGCGGCGTGCCGCCGACGGCCCGGAAGGCCCGGACGGGGCTGTTGACCCCGCCGGGCATGCGCACCCGCGCCGCGGCATAGAGGGCCTGGGAACGGTCGAAGGCGCCCACGCCCTACCGCCCCCGCCTCAGCACCGACCGCCCGGCGTAGGCGCCGGCGTCGCCGAGGGCCTCGGCGATGCGCAGGAGCTGGTTGTACTTGGCGACGCGGTCGCTGCGCGCCGGCGCGCCGGTCTTGATCTGCCCGGCGTTGGTGGCCACGGCGAGGTCGGCGATGGTGGTGTCCTCGGTCTCGCCCGAGCGGTGCGAGATCACGGCGGTCCAGCCGGCGCGGTGCGCGATGCGGACGGCGTCGAGCGTCTCGGTCAGCGTGCCGATCTGGTTGAGCTTGACGAGGATGCTGTTGGCGGCGCCGAGCTCGATGCCGCGCGCGAGGCGGGCGACGTTGGTCACCAGGAGGTCGTCACCCACGACCTGCACGCGGTCGCCGACGGCGCCGACCAGCGCGCGCCACGCGTCCCAGTCGTCCTCGGCCAGGCCGTCCTCGATCGACACGATCGGGTAGCGCCGCACCCAGTCCGACCAGAAGTCGACCATCTCGGCGCTCGCGAGCGTCCGTCCCTCGCGCGCCAGGCGGTACGCGCCGCCGTCCCACAGCTCGGTGGCCGCGGGGTCGAGCGCCAGCACGATGTCCTCGCCCGGCCGGTAGCCCGCCGCCTCGATGGCGCGCAGCACGACCTCGACCGCGGCGTCGTTGGTGGGCAGGCGCGGCGCGAAGCCGCCCTCGTCGCCGACGTTGGTCGACTGCCCGTCGTCGTGCAGCACGCGGCCGAGGCTGTGGTAGACCTCGACGGCCCAGCGCAGCCCCTCGGCGAACGTCGGCGCGCCGACGGGCATGATCATGAACTCCTGGACGTCGGCGGAGTCCGAGGCGTGCTTGCCGCCGTTCAGGATGTTGAACATCGGCACCGGCAGGCAATGGGCGTCGGCGCCGCCGAGGTAGCGGTACAGCGGCAGGCCGGTCGACGCCGCCGCGGCGCGCGCCGTGGCCAGGCTGACGGCGAGGATGGCGTTGGCGCCGAGGCGCCGCTTGTTGGGCGTGCCGTCGAAGTCGATCATCCGGTGGTCGACGCCGCGCTGGTCGAGCGCGTCCATGCCGAGGATCTCGGGCGCGATCTCGCCGTTCACGGCGCGCACGGCGGCCTGCACGCCCTTGCCGCGGTAGCGCCCGGCGTCGCCGTCGCGCCGCTCGACGGCCTCGTGGGCGCCGGTCGAGGCGCCCGACGGCGCGATGGCGCGGCCGACGGCGCCGTCTGTAAGGCGCACCTCGGCCTCGACCGTGGGGTTGCCGCGCGAGTCCAGCACCTCGCGCGCGACGACATCTGTGATGCGGCTCACGCTTTGCCCTCCGTGTGTGGCGGTCGTGGGGTGGCGGTGGTTGGAATCGCGGTCCGGGCACGCCCCGTGCGGGACGGGGTCACGCCCCGCCGCCGCGCGCGGCGCGTGCCGTCGTCTCGCGGAGCGCGGACTCGGCGTCGACGCCCCAGGCGCGGGCCAGGGCGACGGTCGACCACAAGAGCGCGCCGACGTGCGCGGCGCGGGCGGCTTCGGCGGCGGGC
>QEVT01000310.1 GCA_003576755.1 bacterium
CCTGCCCGCGCCCGAGGCCATCGCGCGCGCCCAGGCGGCCGTCCTGGCCGACGTCGCGGACGCCCTCGGCCCCGCCGCCTTCCAGCCCGTCCACCGCTACCGCGCCATCCCCGCCGTCGCCGGGCGGGCCACCGCGGCCGGCGTGGCGCGCCTGGCGCGGCACCCGCGCGTCCGCACCGTCGGGCCCGACGTCGGCGGGTCGGGCGGGCTCGACTCCAGCGTCCCGTTCATCCATGCCGCCGCGCCCGACGTCGGCCCCGTCGACGGGCGCGGCGTGCGCGTGGCCGTGGTCGACACCGGCGTCGACGTCGACCACCCCGACCTCGACGGCCGCGTCGTCGCCGAGGCGTGCTTCGTCAACCTGCCGCCCGGCTGCCCGCCCCCGCCGCACCCCGCCGACGACGACCACGGCCACGGCACCAACGTCGCCGGCATCGTCGCGTCGCGCGGGCGCGTGGCGCCGCGCGGCGTGGCGCCGGCCGCCGCGATCGTCGCCGTCAAGGTGATGAACGACCAGAACCGCTTCCTGACCTCCGACGTGCTGGCCGGGCTCGACTGGCTGATCGGCCGCCGGGACGTCCGCGCCGTCAACCTCAGCCTCGGCACCGACACGACCTACGCCGGGGCATGCGACGACGCCGACGCCAGCACCCAGGCCTTCGCCGCCGCCGCCCGCCGCCTTCGGGCGCAAGGGACGCTCGTCGTCGCCGCCTCGCTCAACAACCGCCTGCCCGACCGCATGACCGCACCGGCGTGCGTGCGCGACGTGATCGCCGTCGGCGCCGTCTACGACGCCGACTTCGGCCCGCACGCCGCCGCCGGCTGCACCGACACGATCACCGCGGCCGACGCGGTGGCGTGCTTCTCCAACGGCGGGTCGGCGCTCGACGTCTGGGCGCCGGGCGTCAGCATCACCGCCTCGGGCCGCGGTGGCGGGCGGTCGACCTTCACCGGCACGTCGCAGGCCGCGCCGCACGTCGCCGGGGCCCTGGCGCTGCTGGCGCAGGCCCGCCCCGAGCTGCCGCCGGCGGCCATCGACATGCTGCTTGCCCGCGCCGGCCGCCCGGTCCGCGACCCCCGCAACGGACTCGTGCGCCCCCGGCTCGACGTCACGGCCGCGCTGCGGCTGTCGGCGCGCTGGCCGGTCGTGGCATGGCTGCCGGTGGTCCGGGGGAAGTAGGGACGCGCGGGAAAACGAAACGGGGCGGGCGACCAAGTCGCCCGCCCCGTGGATGTCGTTCGGATCCGACCGTCGGCCGCCTCAGCGGCCCGAAGCGTAGGCCCGCTGGACGAAGACGTTGATGCGGAGCATCGCCGCGTTGTAGCCGGACTTCTGCTCGGTGACCACGTCCGCCAGCACCGCGGGATCGCCGCAGGCCGACGCCGCGGCGGCCGCCATGCGCTCGACCGACTGCGCCATCTGGCTGTTGGCGCTCACCAGGGCGCGCGGGGCGTTCTCGCCCGTGCCGCGCAGGTCGGCGGCGATCGAGACGCCGCGGCGCGCCAGCTCGGCCATCTGGTCGCCGCACGCCAGCTCGGGCTTGGACAGCGCGGCGGCGGCCGTCATCTCGAGATCGCTGACCCAGGCGTTGGCCTGCGGCACCAGGTCCTTCATGCCCGCGCGGTAGTCGCTGGGGCTGGCGGCGGCGACGCCGTTGGACGTCACGAATGCGCCGGCGAGGAAGGTGGCGACGAGGGCGGCCTTCAACTTCTGGTTCATCATCGGGTTCATGTCGATAGCTCCTTACAGTCGTGGTCTCGATCAGTACGAGATGTACTACACCAGTTTATCCGCCTTGGTTCGATCGTGCTTGACGTTGGGGCGGCGGTGGGGAGACGATTCGCTGTCCTGCGGCTGTCCGCAGGCTGACGGATGGCTGACGGGCAGGGGGCGGAAGCCGGTCGGTCGCCGGGCCGTCACGTCCCAAGCCCTGCTCCCCCGTCCTGGGCGAGGAGGCGCATGCCGTCGCCGGGCGGCGGTTCCCTTCCCGGGCGCTCCCGGCCTCCGGCCCCGCTACCCCGCCCGCTCGTAGGCCTGCTTGAGCCAGCCCAGCACCTCGGCGTCGACGTCGTCCACGCCGCCCAGCCGGATGCGGTGCGAGCACATGCCGCCCCAGATGTCGCCCCCCTCCAACCGCCCGGACGGCTCGGTGCCCTTGAGGTTCAGCCCCAGGTCCATGCGGTCCTTGGTGCTGGGCTGGACCAGCGCGAACTGCTTCTTGCGGCGCAGGCTGACGTTGGCCTTCTTCGGCGCGACCTCGACGTCCGGGCCAAAGGCCAGGGCCGCCGCCACCAGCTTGTCGTAGATCGGCCGCAGGCCCGCCTTGCCGCCGGCGTACTGCACGGCCACCAGGTCGTCGCCCGCCGGCGGCGGCGCCGCGGCCGACTCCTCGCGGTAGATCAGCGCCACGGTGTTGGCGAAGCCGTGCGTCATGCCGTGCTCGGTCTTGAGCAGCTTGAGCATCTCGCCGTGCTTCTCGAGCTTGCTGGCCGCCAGAACCTCGAACCACTGCGCGATGGACTTGCCCGTCTTCTCGGGGAGGTTGGCGAGCATCGTCTGGACTTGCGGGTCGTCGCGGTAAGCCATGGTGGACTCCTTGATTTGGGAAGAGGGGCGATTGGAACAGTAGCTCGCCGAGATATTAGAACGGGCGTTCGAATCGCGCAAGTGGCGCCGCCGACCACACGTCCCGGCGCCCGCCTACCCGAGCCGCGACGCGAGCCCGCTGGCGCGCTCGATCGGCCGCTCGATCGCCGCGCGGACGACGGCCTCGCTGCCGAACACCGTCACGGCGCGCCGCGCGCGCGTGACGGCCGTGTACAACAGCTCGCGCGACAGCACCGGCGACACGCTGTCCGGCAGCACCACCGCCACCGTGTCGAACTCCGACCCCTGCGCCTTGTGCACCGACAGCGCGAACGCCGTGTCGTGCGCCGGCAGCCGCGCCGCCGCCAGCGCCCGGACGCCGCCGTCGGCGGCCGCGAACACCACGCGGCGCCGGCCCGGGCGCGCCGGATCCGGCAGCACCACGCCGATGTCGCCGTTGAACAGCCGCACGTCGTAGTCGTTGCGCGTCACGATGACCGGCCGGCCGAGGTACATCCGGGCCGTCGGGTCGAGCCAGCCGGCGTCGGCCAGGACGCGGGCGATGCGGGGGTTGAGCGCGTCGACCCCGTCGCGGCCCTGACGGTGTGCGCCGAGCACCCGGAAGCCGTCGAACGCGTCGAGGCAGGCCCGCTCGGCGGCGATCAGGGCGCCG
Organism: bacterium; assembly: GCA_003576755.1. Taxonomy (GTDB): domain Bacteria; phylum Chloroflexota; class Anaerolineae; order Epilineales; family Epilineaceae; genus UCB3. The sequence continues at coordinate 3,261 of QEVT01000310.1, forward strand.
GCGCCGCCGTCGGTCCCGGCACCCGGTCCGTCGTCCGTACGCTCCCCGGCGATCGCCCCGGCCAGCACCGCCGCAGCCTGGAGGTAGGGGCGATAGCCGTCGACCACGCACCGCGCCAGGGCCGGGTCGAGCACGTCTCGGGCGCGCCCACCGCCGGTCGGCGTCACGAGCGTGACGTCCGGGTGGCCGGCGCCTGTCAGGATGGCCAGCGCGGCGTCGGCATCGCCCGCGTTGACGGCCCGCGCCAGCGCGCCGATGCCGCTGTCGGGGCCGAAGCGGTAGCTGTGGGTCAGGCCGACGACACAGTCGCGCAGCGCCCCGGCACCGCAGATGTCGCCGAGCACCGCGCCCGCTTCGACCGACGCCAGCTGGTCCTTGTCGCCGAGCAGCACCAGTCGCGCCGACGGCCGGAGCGCGTCGACCAGCCGGCGCATCAGCGCGGCGTCGACCATCGAGGCCTCGTCGACCACCACGACGTCGTCGCGCAGGGGGTGGTCGGCGTCATGGCGAAAGCGCGTGGCGACGTCCGGAAGCGACCCGAGCGTGCGGTGGATCGTCGCCGCGGCCTCGGGGATGGCATCCCGCACGGCGTCCGAGACGTCCAGCTTGTCGCGCGCCCGCCGGACCGCCTCGGTCAGCCGGGCCGCGGCCTTGCCGGTGGGCGCCACGAGCGCGATGCGCGGCGCCGGCCCCCCGCGCGCCAGCGCCGCCTCGACCACGAGGGCGATGATCCTGACCACCGTCGTGGTCTTGCCGGTGCCCGGCCCGCCCGTGATGACGCACAGCCGCCGTGCCGCCGCCACCTCCGCCGCCCGCCGCTGGTCGCCGACGCCGCCGTCGCGGCCCGGCGGCCCGAACAGCCGCGCCAGGCCGTCGCGCACGGCCG
>QEVT01000311.1 GCA_003576755.1 bacterium
CGCGCGGGGCGACGTGCTCGACGTCGCGGCGGCCGCGGACGTCCCGATCACGCTCGGCGGCGCGGCGCGCTACAACGTCGCCAACGCGTTGGCGGCGATCGCCGTCGCCGACGCGCTCGGCGTGCCGCCGGCGGCGATCCGCGCGGGCCTCGTCGGCTTCGAGAGCACGCCCGACAGCAACCCGGGCCGGCTCAACCTGTTCGACGTCGGCGGCGTGCGGGTGCTGGTGGACTACGCGCACAACCCGCACGGCGTGCGGGCGCTCAACGACGTCATCCGCGGGCTGGGGGGGCGCCGCCGGCTCGTGGCCATCGACCAGGCCGGCGACCGCGACGACGCGGCGCTGGCCGACCTGGCGCGGGCGACGCTCGAGGGCCGGCCGGACGCCGTGATCGTCAAGGAGCTGCGCAGCCACCTGCGCGGCCGGCCCGAGGGCGAGGTGCCGCGCGTGCTCGCCGCGGCGCTGGCGGCACAGGGCTTCCCGGCGGCGTCGATCGCGTTTGCCGGCGACGAGCTCGAGGCGCTGGACCTGGCGCTGGCGTGGGCCGAGCCGGGCGACCTCGTGGTCTTGATGGTCCACGCCCAGCGGCAGGCGGTCATCGACCGGCTGGCGGCGGGGGGGTCGGCGCCGTCAAGCCACCGGCCACCCCCGATGGCGTGACACCTCGCGTCGGCGGAGACGCCATTCCTGGGGCCACGGGCTTCCAGCCCGCAGCATCCGGGCGGGCAGGAAGCCCGCGGTCCCAGCGAGCATGCGCGGTGCGGGCACAGAAAAGACCGGGACCGCGCTCGCGGCCCCGGCCTCGCTCTCGTCATGGTTCTCGGGCGCCCGCGCGGGCGCCCGTCGTGGATCGACCTACGGGCAGGGCGCCGAGCCCGACGGCCACGCCACCCAGTTGCCGATGACCAGCCGCGTCTTGGTGACGGCCGCGCCGCCCCGACCGCTGCTGACGACCTCGATCTGCTGCTGCGCCGAGAAGTTGCCCTTGACGCTGTCGGGGCTCTCGAAGCGGCCGCGCACGTTGAGCTCGTTGACCTGCGTCGTGCGGCAGTTCACCGGCGGGTCGGCCGGCCGGCCGCCGCCGCTGGCGCCCGGGCGGCAGGGGGCCTGCAGGCAGCGCTCGCGCGCGCCGCGGCTGCGGTCGGGCTCGCACTCGCGCTCCTCGCGGTCCTTGCGGAAGATGAACTTGTCGTCGGCGATCTGGGCCCGGGCGACGCCGTTGAACTGGCCCTCGCGCGTCGAGATGAACGCCTTGTCGTTGCGGATGTCGATCCACTCGACGAAGCGCAGGTCGCTCGAGAGCTGCATGTTGACCGTGCCGCCGGTGTCGGTGAGGCCGCACCACATCGTCCCGGAGGGCACGACCGTCCCGCCGCCGCGCTGCGCGAGGGCGCGCCCGGCCGGGACGGCGGCGAGGCCTGCTACGAACGCCGCGGCGAGCACGAGCCCGAACACGCGGCGGAGGGGAGTCTGCATGAAGGTGGACATGGTCGTGGCTCCTCGTGATCGCGACCGATCCGGCGCGGATCGATCATCGGCTTCAACACTATTAAACAACGCCCGAGTCGCTGAAAAGGATCGACGCGTGGCGGCCGGCCGACGCGTGGATTTCCAAGGACTGCCGATAAAGCATACCATATAGGCCGTCGATTGTCCAGAGGAGCGGGCCGGATCCGACGGCGATCCGCCGCGCGTGCGAGGGGAGTCTACCATGCGATTCAGCCAGGGGATGGCGGCCGTGCTGGCCGTGACGGGGATGGCGGCGACCATGACGGCGGCGGGCGTGCGCGCCGCGCCGCGTGCGCCGCGCGAGCAGCGGATGCCGGCCATCGCGTTCAACGCCGACCCGCAGATCCGCGACTACCTCCTGGTGTGGGTCGAGGACCGCGGCGCCGGCCCCGAGATCTACGGCAAGCGCCTGGCCAACAGCGGCCTGCCGCAGGGCGGCCCCGAGAAGTCCGGCGCCCAGGTGGTCCGCGAAGACCCCAACCGCCGCAGCGACCCGCACGGGCCGCGCGCCGACCCCGCCCTGGTGTACAACCCGACGCAGCAGGAGTACTTCCTGGTCTTCAGCGAGCGGGTCAGCGAGGAGGCGGGCTGGGACGTGTTCGGGGCGCGGGTCAACGCCACGGGCTTCGCGGTGACGCAGCCGCGGCTCCTGGCCGGCGGCCCGGGCGACCAGCAGCACCCCGACGTCGACCTCATCGACATCCAGAACAACGAGAACGAGGACGGCGACTACCTCGTGGTGTTCGACGACAACACGCGCGACCGCGACGAGATCTGGGGGGTGCGCGTCCGCGGCAACGGCATCCCCAAGGCCAAGCCCTACCTGCTCTTCCGCGGCGACGACACCAACCTGGCCAACGCCACCGACCCCACGACCAACGGCAGCGTCGTCGCGTGGGTCGACGACCGGGCCGGGCAGAGCGACATCTGGTCGCTGCGGCTGAACAACGGCAAGCCGTACGGCAAGCCCGACCAGCTCGTCGCCACGCCCGACGAGGACGAGTTCGCGCCGCGCTACGGCATCGGGCTCCTGTGGAACGTGTTCGACCCGGCGACCGGCACCGACGTGCGCGGGGTCCAGGTGTACGCCAACAACCTGACGCGCGGGCCGAGCATCGGCATCCTGGTGCCGGCCGCCGACCAGTCGTGGCCCGACAGCGCGGCGGGCGCCGAGGGCATGGCGGTGACGGTGTTCGCCGACAACCGTTCCGGCGAGCTCGACCTCTACGCGGTGCGCCTGGCGCAGAACCTGCGCCGCCAGGGGCGGGAGTTCCCGGTGCTCGTGGACTACTTCGTGCCGTAGCCTGCGCGCCCTTGCCCGGGTGCCGCGGCCGAGCGTCCGGGCGGCAGGGGGGGTCGGCGGTCGTTTGGATAGGTATTGACAGGTTTTGGCAGGCGGTGCGGCCTAGGATTGCGGCCGTGAACGTGCCGTACCTGCCGCACCTGCATCCTGGAGCCACGACCATGCCGCACAGCGACCCCATCGAAACCGCCCTCCGCGAGCGCTCGAGCCGCCTGCCCGGGTTCTACCAGCTCCCGCTCGCCAAGCGCCGGGCCACGGTGGCGCGCTGGGCGGGCCTGACGCACGAAGAGATCGCGCTGCTCGACGGCGGGCTCGACGCGGGCCGCGCCGACGCGATGATCGAGAACGTCGTCGGCTGCTTCGGGCTTCCGGTCGGCGTGGCCACGAACTTCGTGGTCAACGGCCGCGACGTCCTGGTGCCGATGGCCGTCGAGGAGCCGTCGGTGGTGGCGGCCGCCAGCCACGGCGCCCTGATGGCCCGCCGCGGCGGGGGCTTCACGGCCGGCTCGGACGACCCCGTGATGATCGGCCAGGTGCAGGTCCTCGACATCGCCGCCGAGGACCTCGACGCCGCGGCGGCACGGGTGCTGGCGGCGCGGGCCGACCTCATGGCCCTGGCCGACAGCCGCAGCGAGACGCTCCCACGCCTCGGCGGCGGCGCCAAGGCCATCGAGGTGCGCCGGTTCCCCGACACGCCGGCCGGGCCGATGCTCGTCGTCCACCTGCACTTCGACACGCGCGACGCCATGGGCGCCAACGCGGTCAACACGGCCTGCGAGGCCATCGCGCCGCGCGTCGCGGCGGTCACCGGTGGTCGGGTGCTGATGCGGATCCTCTCGAACCTCGCCGACCGCCGCAAGGCGTGGGCCGCGTGCCGGGTGCCGGCGGCGGCGCTGGGGCGGACGGGGCACCCGGGCGACGCGGTGGCGCGCGGCATCGTCGAGGCCAACGCGCTGGCGATCGTCGACCCGTACCGCGCGGCGACGCACAACAAGGGCATCCTCAACGGCATCGACCCGGTGGTGATCGCCACGGGCAACGACTGGCGCAGCGCCGAGGCGGGCGCGCACGCCTATGCGGCGCGCGACGGGGCCTACCGCGCCCTCACCGACTGGCGCCTGGACGCGGCGACGGGCGACCTGCTCGGGCGCCTGGAGGTGCCGCTGGCGCTGGGCACGGTGGGCGGCGGCACGCGCAGCCACCCGCTGGCGGCGGTGTGCCTCAAGGTGCTCGGCGTGCAGTCGGCGCGCGAGCTGGCGGAGGTCGTGGCCAGCGTGGGGCTGGCGCAGAACCTCTCGGCGCTGCGCGCGCTGGTGGCCGAGGGCAT
>QEVT01000312.1 GCA_003576755.1 bacterium
GCGAGCGCCCCGGCCGCCCCGGCCGCGGTGTGGGGCTGGGCGAGCGGGGCCTTCCTGTTGGTCACGGTGCTGGCCACGCTGTCGTTCGACTTCATCGTCGAGGCCAACCCCGCGACGTCCAAGCGCCTGATCATGCTGTGGCTGATGGGCCTGACCTGGGGCATCGGGTCGCTCCTGGTGGCCACCGAGACCGTCCTCGGCCTGCTCCGTGCCGGCCGCCGGGGTCAGGGCGGGGGCGGCCTGCTCGCCTACGTCGGGCTGACGCTCGGCGCCACGGGCGTGTACGCGTTCAGCCACCGTGCGCTCCTGGCGCAGGGCGGCGGCGCCGACACCAGCACCGCCATGGTGGTGATGTACTACCTCATGCTCGGCGTGGTGCTGGCAGCGTGGGCGTGGGTGCTCCTCCGGCGCGACCCCGAGCCGGGCGTGTTCGCCCGCCGCCGCGGCGCGTGGCTGTACCCGCTGGCCGGGCTGGCCGTGATCGCGCTGGCGTTCCGGTCCAACGTCGACGAGGTCCGGGCCGACGTGTACTACAAGGAGGGCTGGAACGGCTACCACGCCGCCAGCCGCTACGACGAGGCCGTCATCGACTACGACCGGGCGCTGGCGCTCGACCCGCGCGAGGACTACTACCTGCTCTTCAAGGGCAAGGCGCTGCTCGAGAAGGCCGACGCCGCGGCGCAGGGCTTCGAGGAGCGCCTCGGCGACGCCACCGGCGAGCCGGGGTTCTCGGAGTACACCGCCAGCTTCCGCGGCGACGCCGCCAACCGCGACCGGCTGTTCGAGGTGGCGCTCGAGGTGCTCGAGCAGGCCCGGGCGCTGGCGCCGCGCAACACCGACCACTACGCCAACCTCGGGCGCGCCTACCAGATCTGGGGCGACCGGACCTTCGACCCCGACACCCGCGCCGAGCGGCTGGCCAAGTCGCGCGAGTGGTTCCTGCGCGCCATCGAGCCCGACCTCAGCCCGAGCAACGCCGGCCTGCGCACCGAGCTGGCCACCACCGAGTTCCTCGACGGGCGCACCGACGACGCCATGGCGCGGATCGACGAGGCGCTGGCGATCGACCCGCTGTTCACCCAGCCTTACCGGCTGCGCGCGCGCATCCACCGCGAGCTCGAGCAATGGGACGACGCGGCGGCCGACTACCGCCGGTACGTCGAGAGCCGCGACGGGCGGTCCGACGCGGCGGCGTGGAGCGAGCTGGCGTTCGTGCTGGGGCAGGCCAAGGACCTGGCGGGCGCCGAAGAGGCCAACCTGAAGGTGGTCGAGCTGACCGAGGCCCGCAGCGGCCGGCCCGACCCGACCTCGCTGGCCAACCTGGCGCTCATCGCGCGCGACCAGAACCAGCGCGACAAGGCGTGCGGCTACGTCGGGCGCGGGCTGGCGGTGGCGCCGGAGGATCCGGAGCTCGGGCAGCTCAACCTGTCGCTGGGCTGCGGGATCACGCCGGCCCCGGCGGAAGCGCCCGCGGCGCCTTGACGTCGCTGCTCGTCTTCGGGCTCGCGCTGGGCCTGGCGTGGGTGGGCACGCCGCTGGTGCGCGGCCTGGCGTGGCGCGCCGGGGTCACCGACCAGCCGTCGGTGCGCAAGGTGCACACCCGGCCGACGCCGCTGCTCGGCGGCCTGGCCATCTGGGCGGCGGTGCTGGCGGCGCTCGGCGCGGTCAGCGAGCGCGGCGCGCTGGTGCAGCTCGGCGGCATGCTGGCGGGGGGCACGCTGGCGAGCGCGATCGGCGTCTGGGACGACCGGCGGCCGCTGCGGCCGCGGGTGAAGCTGTTGGGGCAGTTGGCGTGCGCCGCGATCCTCATCGCGTCGGGGGTGTCGGTGCAGCTGGCGGACGGCCCGGCGCTGTGGCGCGGCGTCGGCGCCGCCGACGCCGCCCTCACCGTGATCTGGGTCCTCGTGCTGATGAACGCCGTCAACTTCATGGACAACATGGACGGGGTGCTCGGCGGCGTGGCCGCCGCGGCGTCGGGGACATTCGTCCTGCTGGCCGTGGCCAACGACCAGCAGCTCGTGGCGCCGCTGGCGGCGGCGATCCTCGGGGCGAGCCTGGGCTTCCTGATCTACAACTTCAACCCGGCGACGATCTTCATGGGCGACGGCGGGAGCCTGTTCCTCGGCTTCCTGCTGGCGGCGCTCGGCATCAAGCTGCGCTTCCCCGGGCAGCCGACCCACGTGTCGTGGATGGTGCCGGGGCTGGTGGTGGCGGTGCCGCTCTTCGACCTGGCGCTGGTGGTGGTGTCCCGGGTGCGGCGGGGGGTCAACCCGTTCACGACGGGCGGCAAGGACCATCTGTCGCACCGGTTGGTGGCGCTGGGGGCGACGACGCGCGAGGCGGCGCTGACGATCTGGCTGCTGGCGTGTGCGGCCGGGGGGGTGGCGCTGTTCGTCAGCCGGGCGGACCGGGCGGCGGCGTGGCTGGTGCTGGCGTGCGTGCTCGGGCTGGCCGCATGGGGGATCTGGCGGCTGGAGCTGCGAGGGGACGCGGCGCGCGGTCGGGGGTAAGGTAGGGCTGTTTCGAAGTCGTCCCGCTCGGCGACACTTGACTCGAATGTCGCCCTGGGACCGCGGGCTTCCAGCCCGCACAGGCCGTGGGCCGTCGCGAAACCGGGCGGGCCGGAAGCCCGCGGTCCCAGGAACATCCTTGCCGCGGCGTTTCGGCCCACGACTTCGAAACAGCCCTGCTCACCCCACCGACTTGCCCCATCCCCACCGTTCTGGTATGCTACGTGCGCCTGTTACGTGGTGTGGTCGACGCACGTCGTCAACCAACATTTCGATCTCAGGGAGCTCAGCTCGTACGGCGTCTGCACCAGGTCCCAGACCGGTTGACCGGCCCTCGCGGCCGGGGCGCCCGGCAGGCACCCACCTGCTTTACGCAGGTTGAGAGACTTGCACCGCACGACGTAACAGGCATCTTTTTCCCCCCGCCCCGTGCCTCGCACGGCCGACGCGCCCGTCGTCCCACCCGCACGGGTCATCGCACTCCCGAACGGACCCGCGAGCTCCAGCCGCCATGCGCAAGCTGCATCCCGCCGGCGCCGACGAGACGCTCGTCGACACCGGTCGCTGGATCCGCCCCGGCCACGCCGCCGAGACCTGGACCACCCACCTGGACCCGGACGGCCGCCGCATCGTGCGCGTCGAGACCACCGCGGGCGACCTCTGGCACGTGGTGCTCGCCCCCGACGGCCGGCCCGAACGCCTCGAGGCCCGGCTCGTCGAGGCGGGTCCGGCTCGCGACGACGCCGCGGGCCCCGCCGTGGTCGACGTCGCCTGCACCGGCTTCGACGACGAGGTGCTGATCTGGCGCCGCGGCGCCGAGCCGGCCAGCGAGGCCGTCGCCGTCCCCCCCGGCTACCGGCTGCTGTGGCCGCCCCTGGCCGGACGGGCCGAGTGCCTCGCCGCTTGGCTCGACCGCACGCCCCGCCAGGGCCCCGACGCCGTGATGCTGCTCTCGGTCGCCCGGCGCCCCGCCGCCCGCGGCGGGCTGCGCTTCCGGCCCGTCAAGTTCACGCTGCGGGCCGAGGATGCGCCGCACGGCGCGCGGCGCATCCACCTGACCACCCCCGGCCTGCCCGACGCCTGGGCGGAGGTCGATGCCGCCGGCCGCCTGGTCCGTTGGGCCGAGGGCGGCGCGGTCGCCGAGCGCGGGGCCGCGGGCCCGTGACCGCCAGCCGGCTGCGCTGGGCCGTCGTGCCGTGGGCCGTCTCGCTGCTCGCCCTGCCGCTGGTGGCGCGGCTCGACCCGCCCCGGCGGAGCCAGGCCGCCGACGTGTACACCATCCCCGCCGGCACCGCGGAGCGCGTGGCCGCGGGCGCCCCCGTGGCCGACGCCCTGCCCGGCCGCGTGACGACGCGCGTCGGGCACACGCTCGAGGTCGTCAACGCCGACACCGCCGCCCACACGTTCGGCCCGTTCGTGCTCGCGCCGGGCCAGCGCTGGGTGCGCCGCTTCGCCCAGCCGGGCGAGGTGCGCATGGCGTGCTCGGTCTTCCCGACGGCCGACTTCGTCATCCAGGTCGACCCGGCTGCGGCCGCCCGGGGGCCGGCGGACGCGGCGCGCGCGATCGCCGTGGCGGCGTGGGCCGCGCTCGCGAGCGCGCTGACGGCGGGGTTGGTGGCGGCCGTGGCG
>QEVT01000023.1 GCA_003576755.1 bacterium
CCGCGGGTTCCCAGCACCCACGCCGCGCCCCCCAGCGCGCCGAGAGCGGCGGCGGCCAGGGCGCGCTGGAGCGCGTCGGCCCACGGCAGCCGGTCGGAGGGCACGGCGGGGCTGGCGACGCGGACTTCGGGGCGCGCCGCCGCGTGGGCCAGGGTGAGCTCGTCGACGGTGCGGGCGATCGCCACGAAGCGCTCCTCGGCCCGGCGGCGGGCGCGCTCGAGGCGGCCGGCCTCGGCCGTGGCCAGAGCCGCAGCCGCGTCGTCGCGCGCCTTCGCCAGGGCGTCCAGGCGATCGGTCGGGCCGAAGACGGCCGCCATGCGGGCGCTGAACACGCTCGCCCAGGTGTTGGCGATGGCGGCGGCGGCGGCCGGCGAGGCCGCGCGGGCGCGGATGGCGATCAGGCCGCCCTCGGCCATGGCCTCGACCTCGACGCGGGCGCGGAGGTCGTCGAAGTCGCGGAACGAGCCCGCCAGCGCCGCCGTGGCGCCGTCGGCCTCCAGGGCGTCGAGCACGGCCTGGGCGATGCCGTCGGCGAGCACGAGCTCGGGGTAGGCGCGCAGCGACGACACCTGGTACGGGAACTCGGGGTTCGGCTCGGGGGCCTCGAAGCGGGGGTCGAGCTCGATGGGCGGCGCGGGGCGCGCGACGGCCAGAACGGCTTCGGCGCGGTAGCGGTCCGTGCGGACGCTGTCGAGCGTGGCCGACGCGGCCGCTCCGGCGAGCGCAGCCACGGCGATGGCCCGCCAGCCCGCCCGCAGCCGGTCGATCGCCGGTCCCCAATCCAGGGCATCGTCCATGGGGGAGGATGATACCACGGCGGGGTGGATCGCCTTGCGGCAGGCGCTGCGGGCGGCGAAGGGAGCGGGCAGAGGGCGGGAGCCGCGCCGTGTCGATCAGCGCTGCCCCACCAGCACCCCTTCCACGAGCCGAAACGCCAGCCCGTCGCCGTCGGACTGCGGCCGCAGGTGCTCGGCCGCCGCGCCCGTTGCCTGGTCGAGCATGGCCCGCAGGTAGCGGCGCATCACGGGGTCGTGGCGGGCCGCCCAACGCCCGAACGCGATCGACTTCTCGACGGTCTCGCCGGCCATCAGCGCGAGCCCGGCGTCGGCGAACGCGGCGAGCCACTCGTCGAGGCACAGGCACCGCGCATGGCTGGGGTCGCGCAGCTTCTCGAAGGCGTTGACGTAGTCGCCGGCCGGCCCGGCTGGGACGATGTTGTCGGCGACCGCCAGCACCCCCCCGGGCCGCAGCACGCGGGCGGCCTCGCGCACGAAGCGGTCGACGTCGCCGAAGTGGTGGGCCGCGATGCGGCACGTCACGAGGTCGAACGATCCGTCTTTGTACGGGAGCGCCTCGGCCTCGGCGGGCTCGGCGACGACGTTGTCCAGGCCGCGCTCGGCCGCGCCCTGGCGCGTGAGGGCGAGCATCTCGGGCGTGATGTCGGTGGCCCGGACGCGCGCCACGCGCGGCGCGAAGGCAAAGGCGGTGTGGCCGGCGCCGGTCGCGACGTCCAGCGCCTCCCAGCCCGGCTGGGCCGGCACCAGCGCGACCAGGCGCGCGAGGCTGGCGCCGCGGGCGTGCACCGGGTTGTCGACGTACTCGCCGGCGTGGGCGCCGAACTGCTGGCGGATGGTCGGGTGGTCCACGGGGGTCGGGCTCCTGATGTCACGCGATGGCAGCCGGGTGGCGGCCGGCGGCGAGCGCGGGCACCCCACGATGACTGGCCAGGCGAGGTGTGGATCGAAGCTGGGGCGCGACTGCCGCGGCGCATGCCACGGCCGAAGCCCGGGCGTGCCGGCGCGGACGTGCCACGTATCACTCCCGCCCCTGATGCGGCAAGTAGACCCTCAGCCGGGGCGGCGCCTCCGTCAGGTCGGGAAGCGGGCCCGGCGCGACCGGCGCCCACCATTCGACCAGCGTCGAGTGGTCCAGCCCCTGCTTCAGCCCGCCGCCGATGACGTAGAACCGCGCGCCCACCGCCGCCGCCGCGATGCCGTGGCGCGCCGTCGGCATCGGCTCCGCCACCGACCAGGCCCCGGCCGCCGGGTCGTAGACGAAGTGGTCGTCGTAGGTCCGCCCGCCGCCCTCGCCGCCGGTGACGTGGATCCGACCGTCGGCCGTCGCCGCCGCCGAGCACCCGCCGCACACGCCCGGCATGTCGGGCAGGCGCGCCCACGTTCCGGCCGCCGGGTCGTACGCCTCGAGCACGCCGGTGTTGCCCCGGCCGAAGCCGCGCCCCGCCACGACGTACACCCGGCCGCCGGAGACGGCGGCGCCGAGGTGCTCGCGCTTCGTCGGCCCCGGGGCGTCCGACCACGACCCGGCCGCGACGTCGTAGACCCACATCCGGTCCTCGGCGTCGCCGATGCCGCCCACGACGTACAGCCGGCCGTCGAGGGCGACCATGAACCCGGCGGCGCGCCGGCCGGGCATGTCCGGCATGGCCGTCCAGCGGTTCGCCGCGGGGTCGTAGGCGTCGAGGCGGCGGGTGGCCGTCGAGGCGTTCAGCGCTCCGGTGTAGCCCCCGGCCAGCCAGACGCGCCCGGCGGCGGCGGCCATCATCGGGTGGTGGACCGCCACCGGCAGGTCGGCGAGCTTGGCCCACGCGTCGTCGGCGGTGTCGTACCGGCCGAACCACGCGGCGACGCTGCCGCCGGGCGGCGTGAACCCGCCGCCGACGTAGATGGCCTGGTCGATCACGGCGCCGGCGATCTCGGCCAACGCCACCGGCAGGCCGGCGCCGGTGTGCCACGCGCCGGCGGCCGGCGTCGGGTCGTCGCGGTCGGCGGGGGCCGCGCCGACCGCAGCCCCTGCCGTCCATCCGGCGTCGTGGCCGTCGGTGCGCGCGGGCGGCGGCATCGGGCGATCCGGGGACGCCCACGTTCCGACGGCGATCGCGACCGCGCCGGCCGCGGCGGCGACGGCCGCCGGGATCCCCGGCGCCCGTCGCCGCGACTTCGTCACGCCGCCCCCGGCTAGCGGGCGGTCAGCGGCCCGTGGACGATCGACACGTCCGAGCCGCGCGCCGCCGCCGGGTCGGCCATCAGCAGGTCGACCGCGCCGTCGCCGTTGAAGTCGCCCATGCCCCACAAGGCCTGCGCGGGCGCCGCCCACTGCGCGTCGGGCGTCTCGGTGGCGAGGTCGATGACGTCGGCGGCCGCCCGCGCGCCGCGGAAGAGCCGCAGCGGCACGCGCGTCCGCTCGTCGAACCGCACGATCGCCGTCGGCTTGCCTTCGGCCACGACCGGCAGGGCATCGGCGAGCAGCAGGTCCGGCCCGCCGTCGCCGTCGAGGTCGCCGGTGCGCCAGGCGCGCGTGCGGGCCAGCTCGCTGAAACCGGCGCCGAGGTAGATGCGGTCGGTGCGGTTGGCGAGCGCGTCGGCCGCGATGTCCGGGCCGCCGAGCCATACGTGGGCGCTCCCGCGGAACACGTGCACGATGTCCGCGGTGCCGTCGTCGTCGACGTCGGTGACGAACAGCGGGACGGGATCGCCGGGCTGGATCAGGTTCAGCCCGCCGCCGCCCGCGCCGCCGACGTAGCCGCGGCCGGGCGACGGGGGCGGGGGCGGCACGACGTCGGTCGTGTCGCCGGCCGCGCCGCGCGGGTCGAAGGCCGCGCCCGACGCCGTCCCGGCCGTGCCGATGCGGACGACGGCGGGCGTGCCGCCATCGCCGGGCGCCGCGGCGTCCGCCGCCGCGCCCGGCTGCACCCACACGCCGTCCGGCAGGCCGCTGCCCGGGCAGCGGCGGCCGACGATGTCGGCGATGCCGTCGCCCGAGACGTCGCCGGCGCCGGCCAGGGGCTGGTCGCATGCGCCGAGGTCGGTGATGCGCAGGTCGGCGGTGAAGGTGCGCCGGCCGGGGGCGGCGCCGACGCCGTGCATGACCTCGACGTCGTTGGCGACGAGGTCGTTGACCGGCACCGAGCCCCCGCGCGTGTCGGTGATGAACCGGTTGTTCGGCGCGCCGAACCCGAGCGCGAGGTCGACCGTGCCGTCGGCGTCGAAGTCGCCGAACGCGGCGGCGGCGAAGAGCCCCTGGCCGGCGCTGGCCGTCTGCTCGCCGGCTTCGAGCACCCGCTCGACGACGACGTCCGCCCTGTCGCCGTCGTGCAGGTCGAGCGCGATCAGGCCGCTCGGCCGGCCCAGCACGACCGAGACGCGCAGCACGCGCTGGAACCGCGTGCCGGCGGCGCCGGGGGCGCCGGCGCGCGCAAGGGGCACGAGATGCTGGCCGACGAACACGATGTCGTCGCGGCCGTCGGCGTCGACGTCGGCGACGGTGACCGGCACCGCCGCCGGCACCGTGCTCAGCTTGATCGCGCCCTTCCGGTCGGCGCCGTCGGGGCCGAAGGGGGCGTACATCACGCTGAAGGTCCGCTTGACGCTGACGTTGGCGCCGGCGACGACCGCCTGGCCGCCGTTCTCGGTGACCAGGTCGTCGAGGCCGTCGCCGTTGAAGTCGCCCACGCCGCGGACGATGCACTTGCCGGGCGCGGGCGTGCCGCAGGCGTCGAAGTGGGCGTCGCCGGGGGCGGAGAGGTCGGCGGGAGCCGCGGCGGCGGGGGCGGCGGGGAGGGCCGACAGCACGGCGGCTGCCAGCACGTAGACGACTCGGCGGGGGTGGCGGCTCATGGCGCATGCTCCTCTGGGTTCGCTGCGGAACGACCGGCGCGTAGAATAACCGCGTTTGGACCGGATTTGGACATATGGTATGGTGCCCCGCACCGGGTGTCAACCGGCCTGGCCGACGCGTACGGGGTGCCGGCGCGTCGAGGGCGCCGCCGGCGGAGAGCGCAAGAGGGTCGAGGGGCATGGGGCCGCCGCTTCGCATCTCGGGCGGATGGTCGTCGTCCTTCGGGCTTCGACGGATGGACATCCGAAATCGACCCTTGCACGATCACGCATCACCACCCATGGAGCATCCCGTGCCCGCCTGGACCATCGCCGAGTTCGACCCCGCGACCGCGACGCCCGACGTGTGGCGCCGTTACCACGCGTACCGCCGCGCACGGGCCATCGAGAGCGACCCCGACGACCCCGTGGTGCCGGACGCCGTGTTCGAGCAGGGCTGGCGCGACGAGCGGCTCGACCACGACTGGGCGTACCACGAGGCCGTCGTCGAGGCCGACGGCCAGGTCGTCGCGACCTTCGGGAGCGAGGCGCCCAAGCCGGGCACGCCCGACTACGCCAACAACGGCCACATGATGTTCTCGTCGGCCGCCGTCCTGGAGCCGTGGCGCCGGCAGGGCATCGGGAGGGCGTGGCTGCGGCACGTGCTGGCGTGGATGCCGGAGACCGGCGCCACCACGCTGACGGCTTCGGCGCACGAGCCCGACGGGCGGGCCTTCCTGCGCTGGCTGGCCGGCGAGCCGAAGCAGCTCCTGCGCTACAGCCGAACCGACTTCCGGACGTTGGACTGGACGATGGTCCAGCGCTGGGTCGACGAGGCCGCCGGCCGCGCGCCGGGCCACACCCTCGAGATCCACACGCACCGGCTGCCCGAGGCGCTGTGGGAGGAGTACTGCGCCGCCAGGACCGAACAGATGCGGCACATCCCGCGCGACGGGCTCGACATGGGCGACTGGGTGTTCGACGCGGGCGACCTGCGCGACTTCTACCGCCAGCTCGACACCTACGCCGCCGACCACCACGTGATCTGGGTGCGCGACCCGGCCGGCCGGATCGTGGCCATCACCGACGTGGGCTACTACCCGCACCAGCCGCACCGCGTCCAGCAGTTCTTCACCGGCGTGCACCCCGATGCCCGCGGGCTCGGCCTCGGCAAGTGGGTCAAGGCCCGCATGCTCCAGGTGGTCCGCGACGCTTACGCCGACCGCGACATCCACTGGGTCCGCACCGACAACGCCACGACGAACGCCCCGATGCTGGCCATCAACGAGCGGCTCGGGTTCCGCGAGTACCGGGTGCGCGGCATCTACCAGGTCCACCGCGACCAGATCGCCGAGCGGCTGGGGGTGTAGGGCTGAGGGCGTGACACATCGCAGACGCGGGCTTTTTCACAACACGTGTCTCCCAGGAACGGCGTCTCCGTCGACGCGATGCGTCACGCCCTCAGGGGTGTAGAGAGCGCACGGCGGGGCCGGTCGGGAATCGAGGGGTCGGCCCTCACCCCCGGGCCCCTCTCCCCGCATCGGGAGAGGGACCGGCTGAGCGCGGCTCGGCCGGGGTGAGGGCCTCGAGGCGGCGGAGCCAGCGCCCTACCCTTTGTCCTCCTCCGTCGGCGCCGGCGTCGGCGACGGGCAGCCGCCCAGCACTGTCGGCATCGGCTCGGGGGTGAGGTTGCGCGGCCGCGGCGTCGGCGACGGCTCCGACGGCGCTTCGTGCTCGACGCGCGGCATGAGCGCGACCGGCAGGAACGCCGACATCACCTTGCGCGGGTAGCAGCTGTAGATGTACGCCTCGCCGTCGAGCGCGTCGAGCACGACGAACACGTGCGACGCGCAGTTCGGCGCCGTCTCGAACTCGGCCAGCCATACCGGGTGCTCGGGACCCCGCGCACACGGCTCGAGGTTGCCGCGGTAGATCCACCGGTAGCCGTCGTCCTCGTCCCACGGGACGTTGAGGTACTCCGCGGCAAGGAAGGCGCGGAATCCCGCGGCCGTCGACAGCAGCATGCGGCTCTGCGTGTAGGCGCCGGTGTCGTCGGGGTCCACGAGGTCGAGGATCCGCTCGAGGGCCTCGTCCTGGTCGAACGCCGAGCGCGGCGTGGGGGTGGGCACGAGCAGCGGCGCCGGCAGCGGCGGCGTGGCGGTGGCGTCCGGGAACGGCCGGTCGGGCGCCGGCGCGCGGTAGCGCACCACGGTCGACGCGTCGCCCACCAGCCACAGATCCGCGACCCCGGCGCCGTCGTGGAGCACGGCCAGGTGGTTGAAGTCGTAGTTGGGCAGCTCGACGACCGCCGGGCGCTGGCCGAGGGTGTAGCGCACCACGGTGCCGTCCGCCACGCCCCAGAACCCCGTGGCGTCGGCGCCGGCGATGGCCTCGACCCACAACCCCTCGCGGCTGACGGTCCGCCACGCCCCGCCGGTGTAGCGCGCGATCCCATCGCCGACGCCCCACAGCGACCCGTCGCGGCCGCGGGCGAGCTGCGCGATCCAGGCGGCCGGCCCGCCCGGCGCCGTCTCGCCGAGGACGGGGTACCACGTGAAGCTGCGCCGGTCGTGGCGCAGGACGCGCTGCGACGGCTGCGCGTCCGACGGCTCGCCTTCCCACGGGTCCCACCAGGTGGCGATCGTGCTGAACCACGCCTCGCCGGGGCCGACGGCCGCGATGTCGGTGACGACGGAGCGGCAGACCCGCGTGGCCAGCGACCACGCCTGGCCGTCCCAGTGGTAGATCGACGCCTCCGCCTCGCCGTCGAACCAGTCCTCCCAGTCGGTCGTCGTGGCCAGCCAGCCGTCGTCCGGTCCGCTGAAGTCCAGCGCCCCCAGGTCGAGCCACGTGAAGGTCGGCCATTCGGTCCATGCCGCACCGTCCCAATGCATCAGCGTCCCGCGGTGGCCGGCCGCCCACACGTCGTCGCGCGCCACCACCTCGACGCTCGTGAGCCACCGGGCGTGCGGCGGCGCCGGCGGGGCGGTCCACGCCGTGCCGTCCCAGCGCAGCGGCGGGCCGCCCTTGCCGACGATCCAGCCGTAGTCCGGGGCGAGCATGTCGATGGCGAAGAGCTGGTGCCCGCTGTGCACCTCGCGCCATTGCAGGGTGTCGTCGATGCGCACGATCTGGCCGCTGTCGCCGACGGCGAGGAAGGTCTCGTTGTCGGGCAGCGGCGCGAGGCTGTGGAGGAAGCCGGACTCCCAGCGCGACTCCGGCGGGAGCTGGCCGTCGGGGACGGGGGCGGCCCCGGATCCGAGCGGGTCGGCGTCGTCCGCGGCGGATTGCGCCGCGTCCTGGGCCGGGTCGGCGGCGCCATTCGGGTGGGTCTCGTCGCTTGTGCCGTCATCTTCGACCGCCGTCTCGCCGCCGGCCGCCCCGCCCTCCCGCGCCATCAGCGCCCACGGGTCGAACCCGCCCGGATACGTCCGCCCGATCTCGCGCCACACCGCGCCGTCGTGGTGCATCATCACGCCGTTGGCGCCCACGGCCAGCGTCAGGTCGGGCGCCAGCGACTGGACGGCGAGCAGCCGCGGCATCTCGTTGAAGCTGTCGAGCGTCCAACGCCCGCCCGAGAGGCGCAGCGTCACGCCGCCGTTGCTCTTGCGGTCGAAGCCGACGGCCCAGCCGGAGCCGGACTCCAGCACGCTGACGTCGGTGAGGTTGGCGAAGTCCGGGCCCTCGGTCGCCGTCCAGTCGGTGCCGTCGAAGTGCACGATGGCCCCGCGATCGCCGACGGCCCACACGTCGTCGGCCGCGACGGCGTGAACGGCGCGCAGGCCGTGGACCTCGGGGCTGTCGGCCAGACGCCAGGCGCGGCCGTCGTAGCGGACGACGACGCCGACGCCGATGCCGCCGACGGCCCATCCGTCGGCGGCGGTGCGCATGTCGAGGTCGTACAGCGGCGCATGGGTGCCCGACGACTCGGGCAGCCAGCGCGTGCCGTCGTAGCGGTACAGCATGCCCACCGTCTCGCATGGGCTGGAGCCGGCCTCGCCGGCGGCCCAGAGCTGGTCCGGCGCCACGCCGTCGATGGCGTTGAAGGTCGGGTGCGGCGGCGCCAGCACCTGGCGCCACGCGCTGCCGTCGAAGTGGACGATGCCGTCGCCGGCGGCCCACACGTCGTCGGGGGCGAAGGCGACGGCGCTGACGAGCCGCCGGAAGTCGCCCATCTCGGCGTGCCACACGCCGGGCGCGAGGGCGCCTGGGGCGGCCGTCGCCGCGCGCGGCGGCGCGAGCGTGCCCACGAGGATGCCCAGGCCGAACACGGCGCACAGGCCGATTCCGATCCGCGAGGCTGGCATGATGTCTCTCCGTTGGGGGGCGGGTGGGGCGGCGGGAGGCACGAGGCCCCGCGATGCGTGCCGAGGGCGATGGTGGCCGCGATGCCTGGGGCATTATAGCCCGCGAAACGGGGCCGTGGACCGGGCGGCTGGGTGCCGGGAGGGCGCCGGGCGGGGGATGGGTGGGGGGCGTCGGGCGACCCGGCGGGACGTCGCGGCTCGCGTCGGGCATGCCTTGGCCCGCCCCCGATGCTCCACGGCGTGCGGCGCGGTATGATTGTCCGTCCGCCAGCTCCAGGAGGTTCCATGCTCCCCGTCGTCACCTTGACCGGCCCGCCCTTCCAGCGCGGCCAGGCCCACGGCCGGGCCGCGCGCGATCGCATCGATCGCAACCTGACGGCCTACTTCGCCCGGTTCGCGCGCGAGGCGGGCCTGGGCGCCGACGAGGTCCGCGTCCGCGCGGCGGCGTACTGGGACCTCGTCCGGACCGAACACCCCGCCTACGCCGAGGAGATGCGCGGCGTCGCCGACGGGGCCGGGGTCGACCTGCTGGCCATCGTGGCGCTGAACGTCCGCTACGAGATCCTCTACGACGCCTTCGCCCGGCAGGCCGTCGGCGCGGCCGGCGCCCCGGGGTCGGAGCTGCGCGCCGACGGCTGCACCGCGTTTGCCGTCCAGCCGGCGGCCTCGGCGGACGGGCACCTCTTGCTCGCCCAGAACTGGGACTGGTTCCCCGAGGTGCAGGGGCTGGTGCTGCGCCGGGTGGCGGGGGGCGCAGGGATGCCGGCGGAGGGGGACGCCCCGGCGGGCGGCGGGGCGAGGCCGGACGCGGACGGGACGAACGGCCGGGGCGCGCCCGGCGCCGCCGGCGATCCCGAGTCGCTGTGCTTCACCGAGGCCGGCATCGTCGGGGGCAAGCTCGGGCTCAACGCGGCGGGGCTGGGGCTCGCCATCAACGGGCTGATCTCGGAGGGCGACGACGCCGGGCGGCTTGCGACGCCGTTCCACGTGCGCTGCCACGAGATCCTGCGCCAGCGCGGCTTCGACGCGGCGGTCGCCGTCGTCGCCGCCGGGCGGCGGGCGTGCTCGGCCAACTTCCTGATCGCGCAGGTCGACGACCGCGTGGCCGACCTCGAGGCCGCGCCCGGCGCCGTGCGCACCCTCGCGCCGGAGGGCGGGGTGATCGCCCACACCAACCACTTCCTCGACGCGGCGGCGCTGGGCATCGTCGAGCCGGTCACCGACACCCGCCCGTTCTCGGTCCACCGCCAGGTGCGGTGCGCCACGCTGCTCCGCGAGCGGGATGCCGGGGGGGTGACGATCGCGGCCGCGATGGCGTTCCTGCGCGACCACGACGGCCACCCGCAGTCGCTCTGCCGCCATCGCGATGCCCGCCGCCCGCCGGAGCGGCAGTCGACGACCGTGGCGTCGGCGCTGATGGACCTCCACGCCGGCCGGATGTGGATCAGCGACGGGCCGCCGTGCGAGAACCCGTATCAGGCGCTGGCGCTGGGCGGCGGCTGATGGCGGGCGCCGCCCCGAGGCGCGGGATGCCGATTGACGGCCCTGGCGGTGGGGGATAGACTCACGCGCGTGCCGGCGCGGCCCGCGCGCCGGCCGTACGGGCAGGCTCCCATGATCAAGCGCATCCTGGTCACCGGCGGCGCCGGGTTCCTCGGCTCGCACCTGTGCGACCGGCTCGTCGACGCCGGGCACGACGTCATCTGCCTCGACAACTTCTTCACGAGCCAGAAGGCCAACGTCGAGCACCTGCTGGGGCGGCCCAACTTCGAGCTGATCCGGCACGACGTCACGCACCCGATGTACCTCGAGGTCGACGAGATCTTCAACCTCGCGTGCCCCGCCGCGCCCGGGCACTACCAGTACAACCCGATCAAGACCATCAAGACGTCGGTGCTGGGGGCCATCAACGTGCTCGGCCTGGCCAAGCGGGTAAAGGCCCGGGTGTTCCACGCCTCCACCAGCGAGGTCTACGGCGACCCGCACGTCCACCCGCAGCCCGAGACCTATTGGGGCAACGTCAACCCCATCGGCCCGCGCGCGTGCTACGACGAGGGCAAGCGCGCCGCCGAGACGCTGATGTTCGACTACCACCGCCAGAACGGCGTCGACGTGCGCGTCGGGCGCATCTTCAACACCTACGGGCCGCGCATGCACCCGTTCGACGGGAGGGTGGTGAGCAACTTCATCCGCCAGGCCCTACGCGGCGAGGACATCACGCTGTACGGCGACGGCACGCAGACACGCTCGTTCTGCTACGTCGACGACCTCGTCGAAGGCTTCCTGCGCATGATGGCCTGCGACGACGCGGGGCCGATCAACCTCGGCAACCCGGCCGAGTTCACGATCCGCGAGCTGGCCGAGCTGGTGGTCGAGATCAGCGGGTCGCCGTCGCGCATCGTCTACGACCGGCCGCTGCCGCAAGACGATCCCCTGCAGCGCCAGCCGGACATCGGTCGGGCGCGGGCGCTCTTGGGCTGGGAGCCCGTGGTGCCGCTGCGCGCGGGGCTGGAGCAGACCATCGCGTGGTTCCGGCGCATCGACATGTCCAAGTACCGGCCGCCGACGCCGAACTACTGACAAGGGCGGTGCATCAGCGCAAGGCGGTCGCCCGCGCCCACACCGCATCCAACATCGCCTCCGTCAGCTTCCCGGTGAACGTGTTTTGCTGGCTCGGGTGGTACGACCCCACCACGGTCAGCCCTTCGTCGATCTGCGCCACGACGCCGTGCGCGAACCTGGGCGGCGCGCCGCCCGCGCGGCGCCCGCGATCGCGCAGGACCCTCAGCACCCGATCGTAGGCGTAGGCGCCGAGGGCCACGATCACCCGGACGTCCGGCAAGAGGTCGAGCTCGCGCTCGAAGAACGGCCGGCACGCTGCCCATTCGTCCGGCGCCGGCTTGTTGCCGGGCGGCGCGCAGCGGACCACGGCGGTGATGTAGGCGCCGACCAGGGTCAAGCCGTCGTCGCGGGCCGTCGCCGTCGGCTGCGTGGCCAGGCCCGCCCGGTGCAGCGAGCGGTAGAGCCAGTCGCCCGACCGGTCGCCGGTGAACATCCGCCCGGTCCGGTTGCTGCCGTGGGCGCCGGGCGCCAGGCCGACGACGAGGAGCCACGCCGCCGGGTCGCCGAACCCCGGCACCGGGCGGCCCCAGTATTCGTGGCCGGCGTATGCCGCGCGCTTCTCGGCCGCCACGCGCTCGCGCCACGCCACGAGGCGCGGGCAGGCGCGGCAGGCGCTCACGGCCGCGTCGAGGTCCGCCAGTGCCGCGGCGCGGCGAGCGCGGTCGGCGGGCCGCGTGGTGCTCAAGAGGCCGCCGCGTCCGCCGACGGCCTCGACGGCTGCCGTCCACGCGCCGGCGCGAGGCGCGCCAGCGCCTCGGCGTGCGACAGGCGTTCCGGCGCGCCGCGCAGCGCGCGGTAACGCCGGAAGTCGCGCGCGATGGCGAACGCCGGCAGCGCCAGGAGCGGCGCGAGCGGGCCGAGGAGCGGGGCGAGGACGATGCCGCCCACCAGGATGACCTTCAGCGCCGTCAGCGTGCCGATGCCGAGCGCCTGGCCGTGGACGTGCGGCTCGACCAGCGCGTTGTCGACGACCTGGACCATGGCGAGCGCCACGCCTGTCTGCGCCGCCAGGATGGCGCCGCCCTCGATGCCGGCCACCGCCATCGCCAGGAGCGCGCCGAGCACGGTGCCGTAGATCGGGACGAGCGCCAGCCCGCCGACCATCGGCCCGAGCACGTAGGGGAAGCGGATGCCGAGCAGCCACAGCGCGGCGGTGGCCAGGATCCCCACGGCGACGGCGCTCACGAACTGGCCCTTGAGGTAGCCGCCCAGATGCCGCACGCTCAGCACGCGCAGCGCGTGGGATCCCTCGCGGCGGGTCACGCCGGGCGCCGCGGGGGGCGCGGTGGCGGGGCGACGGCGCGGGCGCCGGGGTGGCGTGTCTGCATCGAGGACGCTTTTACATCCGAACACCCGGAATCGGCAAGTCGGCGGGGGTCGAGCGGGCGCCGTGGAGGCGTAGTCCTTGTCGATCCCGAACGAATGTACTATACTTAATGTATACATCGTTCAGCACGACCACGGCATGCCCAGGGCTGCACAATAGCTGGTCAAAACTTTGCGCCCCCTCTTGGGCGCAGTATCCTTGAGCCCCACAACCACCTGCTTGAACCCATCGCTGCATCTTACGGAGGTCCATCCACCATGCCTGCCCGACCGTCGTTCCGACTGCCGGGGCGCCGCCCCGGCACCCGCGTCCTCGTCGCCACGGCGCTCGCCATGCTCGGCCTCGCCGCCATGGCCCCCCCGCGCGGCGCGCCCGTCGCCGCCCAGGGCGACCTCATCGCCTACACCATGGTCGCCCAGTGGCCGCAGCGCGACAGCGCCGCCCAAGGGCTTCTCCAGAGCCCATCCGACCTCGACGTCGCGCGCGACGGGCGCGTCTACATCGCCGACCCTGGCATCGGCGGCGTTCACACTCTCCTGCCGTCCGGCGCGTTCACCACGCCGTTCGGCGTGGCGGGCGGCTTCCCGGCCCAGCTCGGCCAGGTCGGCCCCATCGCCATCGGCCCCGGCCCCCTGCCGGGCGGCGGGCCCATCATGCCGTTCGGCCCCGAGCGCGTCTACGTGCTCGACACCGCCGTCGAGCGCGTGGTGATGTACGACCTCGACGGCCGCTACCTCGGACAGTGGGAGAAGGTCAACGCCAGCGGCATCGCGGCCTCCGGCGACGGCCGGGTGTACGTGCTCGACCGCGACACCAGCCAGGTGCGGGCGCTCGACGCGGCCACCGGGCAGGAGAAGTTCGTGTTCGGCATGCGCGGCACCGACGACGGCCAGTTCGCCAACTTCACCGACGTCGACGTCTCCGCCGACGGCCGCGTGCTGGCGGTCGGCGACAAGCGCGGGCAGCGCGTGCAGCTCTGGGACCTGGCCACCGATGCCCAGCTCGCCGAGCCCAACCCGCCGCCCGCCGCCAAGCTGCGCGTGGCCTACGACCTGCGCGACGCCCGCTACACCCAGCAGGGCAACACCTGCGACGGCACGCGCGTCAACGCGCTCGGCGGCGACAAGGTGTTCGTCGGCGAGGCGCTGGGCGCATGCATCGTCGACCGCAAGACCGTCGCGTTCGCCATCGCCGCGAGCGCCAACAGCGGGTCGATCTGCCGCGACACGGTCAAGCTGCCGCGCCACAAGGGCATGACCCAGCAGTACTACGCGCTGGCGGTCAACGACCCCAACGCCGGAAAGTGCGGCGCCAAGCGCGCCGACCTCGACACGACGCCGATCATCGTCAAGTACGACGACGAGGCGCTGAAGAACGTGAACACGGTGTGGGAGGCGTCGTCCAACGAGAACAGCGACAACCCGATCCTGTTCGCGCCCGAGACGATCAGCATGCCGCAGCCGGGGGTGGTGTTCATCGCCGACGCCTCGTCGCAGATGCGGTTCTTCTCGGTCGATGGCACGCAGCTCGCGACGGCGCAGCGCTCGAGCCAGGCCGGCAACTTCACGTCGGACTTCGAGTTCTTCTTCCTCATCCGGGCCGACGGCGCCGACGTCCTCGGCGAGGTCTTCGGCTACTACCTCAAGGGGCGCCGCACCGGCCAGACGTTCACGGCCGAGGGCGGCATCGGCCGCTTCAAGACGGTCGAGAAGCGCACGCAGACCGGCGTCGAGAAGGTCATCGAGCCGGTCTGGACCGACGCGCTCATCTCGTCGTTCCAGCAGATCGAGGTGCCGGCGCTGGCGTGGAACCCGGTGTCGCGCGAGCTGCTCGTGGTGCGCAACGACACGGTCGCGCAGCAGCGGACGCAGGACGTCAAGATCGTGCGCTACACGCCGGACGGGCGCAAGGCCGGCGCGTCGTTCGACCTGCCGGACGATGCCAAGTCCAACCCGTACGTCGACATGACGGTGGCGGCCGACGGCCGCATCTTCGCCCTCGACGATCTCGAGGACGAGGTCCGCATCTACCAGCCCGACGGCACCCACGTCACCGACGTCCCCGTGGCGTTCGACGCGCGCGCCGTGGCCGGCGGGCCGGTGTCGCCGGACGGGTCGGTGTTCGTGCTGCGCGAGCCGGGGTCGATCGAGCGCTACGCCGACGACGGCCGGATCACGGCGCGCCTCGACGGCCGGCCGCTGTCGTTCTCGGACCCGACGACGCTGACCGACCTCGTGGTCGACGCTGGGGGCCGGGTGTACGTCTCGGACGGGCAGTCGAGCCTGATCAGCGTGTTCGAGTCGACGCCCGACCCGGACGCGATCCCCATTCCCAACGACGCCGAGTGCCTCTTCCGCGGCCAGGCGGCGGCGGATCCGGCCCGGTTGAACGTCGGCCAGGCCACGACGGTGTCGCTGCGGCTCGACGGCAAGTGCGGCATCAACGAGGACCCGACCGACATCGTGGTGGTGGTGCCGTACTTCCGGCGCCTCGAGCAGGGCGTCGACCCGTCGGCCGCGTATGTCACCGAGATGACGCTGCTGATGAGCCGGCTCAACTTCGGCAAGCACAGGGCGGGCATCGTCTCGTATTGGAACACGACGACGACGGAGCTGCCGTTGACGGGCGACCGCCAGACCTACATCGAGGCGGTGCGCGACATCACGCGCTTCGACCCGCCCAACGAGAACGTCAAGTCGCAGCTCAAGGACGGGCTCGAGGAGGCGGCCAAGCTGTTCACCGGCTCCGACGGCCGGCGGAAGGTCATCGTCGTGCTGCGCGACGAGTACTGCACGCCGGGGAACGAGCTGTTCCCGGGGCAGTGCACCGGCGTCAAGCCGGCCGAGGACACGGCGCTGGCGATCCGCAACAGCGGGGTGACGATCGTGGTCGTCAACGGCTTCGGCGGCTTCGACCTGGCATCGTCGGACGAGGACGCGCTCTACGGGGTGGAGAACGTGCACCGGCGGATGGTGCGCTACGCGCCGCCGCCGCTGATGGCCACGGACATCGCGCTGACGCACGCCGTGCCGGGCAACTTCACCGTCGACGCGGGGTCGATCTCGGGCGGCGGCACGTGGAACGCGCCGCAGATCGCGTGGGCCGTGCCGGCGATGGACTACAACGGCCTGACGGCCAGCGCGGCGCTGCGCCCGACGCAGGGTGGCACGTGGCCGGTGGGCAGCGCGATCACGGCGTCGTTCGTGGACGGCTGGGGGAAGCGGCAGGACGTGGTGTTCCCGATCCCGCAGGTCGAGGTGATCGGCCCGACGGCGACGCCGGTGCCGCCGACCGCGACGGCGACGCCGGTCCCGCCGACGGCCACGCCGTCGCCGACGGTGGTCCCCTCGGCCACGGCCACGCCGACGCCGACGATCGTGCGGGCGTACCTGCCGTGGCTGAGCAACAACCTGTGCGTTCCGGCCAAGCCGCGCTTCGACGTGGCGCTGGTGGTCGACGTGTCGTCGAGCATGGCGGGCGAGAAGATCGAGGCGGCGCGGGCGAGCCTGCGGGTGTTCCTCGACGTGGTGGGCCTGGCGCCGGGCGGCGACCATGTGGCGGTGGTGGACTTCGCGAGCGATGCCACGGTGCGGCAGGGCCTGACGGCCGACCGGGCGGCGCTGACGGCGGCCATCGACGGGCTCGCGACGCGCCAGGGGACGCGCATCGACCTGGGCCTGGCGGCGGCGCAGGCGGTGCTGACGGGTCCGGCGGCGCGCGAGACGGCGGGCCAGGTGATCGTGCTGCTCTCGGACGGCCAGCAGACGGGAGGCCCGGCGTCGGCGCTGGCGGCGGGCGAGGCGGCGCGGGCGGCGGGGATCGACGTGTACACGATCGGCTTCGGGGCCGACGCGGACGCGCCGACGCTGACGGCGGTCGCGGGCGACCCGGCGCGCTTCTTCCTGGCGCCGGCGGCGGCGGACCTGGCGGCGGTGTACACGCGGATCGCGGCGAGCATCCCCGGCTGTCCATGACGGCGGGGAGGCGGGGGGAGCGGGCGCCGCTCGCTCCCCCCGCCGGCTGCGCGGCGCCGGCGGGAGCCTGCGGCGAGGTCGGCCTCGACACGGCCCCCCGACCCCCGCCATGCCGATGCCGATGAGGCCGATGGGGGCTGGCCGAGGAGAGCGTCGGTTTGTGGAGTGCCATGTCAGGCGGCACAAGCCATCACGCAGATACAGGGGGGCGGATGAAGACGCAGTACTTCACGGCAACGAGCCTGGATGGATTCATCGCTACGGAGGATGACTCGCTCGACTGGCTCTTCCCGCTCGGCGACGCCAACGACACCAGCTACCCCGACTTCATCGCCGAAGTGGGTGCACTGGCGATGGGGTCGGCCACGTACGAGTGGATCTTGCGCCACGCGGAGACCGTCGCAGCCGAAACCGGCTCGCCTTGGCCTTACACGCAGCCCGCGTGGGTCTTCTCGACCCGATCGCTGCCGGCCATCCCGGGCGCAAAGCTGTCCTTTGTGCAGGGCGACGTGCGGCCGGTCCACGCGGCGATGCGCGCAGCGGCCGGGGACAAGCACATCTGGATCGTCGGCGGCGGCGACCTGGCCGGTCAGTTCTACGACGCCGGGCTGCTGAGCGAGATCATCGTCCAGGTGGCATCCGTCACGCTGGGCAAGGGCAAACCGCTGTTCCCGCGCCGGGCCACCCAACCGCCGCTGGCGCTCGTTTCGGTCAGGCAGGTCGGCACAGGCTTCGCGGAGCTGCGCTATCAGGTCCCGGCAAGCCCTTCGTCGCGCACCGCCTGAAAGGCGAGGCGGTTGACGCAGGGGGGGCGGGGCGGTTGCTGGCGGGCGTGAGATCCAAAGCCCCGTCGGCGGTCTCGGCGATGGATCTCGACCCCTGACGATACCGCTATTCCGTTATGCCCGCGCTCCGCATCCCCGGCCTGGTCCGGACCATGAACAACGTGCGCGCCCAGCTCGCCGCCGGCATCCCCGCGGCTGACGTCGACGCGTTCCGCAAGCACGTGAGGCAAACCGTCGACGACGTCGAGCAGATCTCTCGCACGCGAATGCGGCAACCTTCGGATCTGGCGTCGCCGAGCTATCGGGCCTTCCAGTTCCTGAAGCACCTGGATCTCGAGCGGCTCCCGATTCGCCCGGACGGAGCTCCGCCTCCGCCCCCGCTGCATGGCTTCTACATCGCGAACCTGGTCTCGATCTGCGACGGCCTCCACGACGACATCCTGAAGCTGGCCGATGCGTTGGCCGACCGCGGCGGAAGCCGCCAGGCGCCGGCGGCCCGGCCGACCCCGGGCGATCCCCGCCTCGAAGCGCTCCGGGCGCGGCTGGCCAGGGAAGCGGCGGAGGCCGAAGCGATCTGCCGCGACGGCGGAACAAGCCCGCTGAACCTGCCCATCCGCACACGGCGCGCCTGGCAATGGGCCCGGTTCCTGGCCCGGCCCGTGAACCTGGACGTACACGTGGCGACGGTGGCGGCGGCGGCCGCGATCGGGCGGCCGCTCCTGGCCGCGGATCGGCGCCTGCACGAGCGCGGCGTTCGCACGCTGACCATCAGGCTCTACCACTCCAACACCCTCGTCGGCGGGCGCGTCGAGGCCGATACGTACGGGCTGCGCCTGCACCAGGGCCTGATGGGCGCACCGGATGCGGTCATCGAGGCGGCGGTCCACGCGGCATTCGGGGAGCGTTGGCGCATGCCGGCGGTGCAGGACTACGGGCATTCGGCGGCCTTCCACGAGGTGATGGCGCGCTTGGAGGGGGTGGCACACGGGGGCGGGGCCGACGGGGCGGCAGTCCGGACCGCCGGCCAGGCCACGGGCCAGACCGCCGCCCAGACGGCTGCCCCGATGTTGCGGCTGCCCGGGAGCGCCGCGGGCGTGGGGGCCGTCGAGCACCGCGAGGCGGAGCGTGAGACCGCGCGCAAGGGCCCTGGCATCGGTGCCGAGGGCGATGCGTTGATCCGCGACGTCGACGGCGACGCGGCGGATGCATGGGCCCTGCAAGCGGCAAGCTTGCGCGCGACCGGGCGCCACCACGACCTGAACGCCTCGTTCGACCGGGTCAACCGGTCGTACTTCGGCGGCATGATGCCGCGGCCGACGCTGACGTGGAACACGACGTTCACGCGGCGCAAGCTCGGCCACTACGACCTCCACACCGACACCGTCATGCTCAGCATCACGCTCGACGACCCGAAGGTGCCGGGCTACGTCGTGGACTTCGTGATGTACCACGAGCTGCTGCACAAGCGGCTCGGCGTGCATGCCGTCAACGGCCGGCGGCGGATGCACACGCCGGAGTTCCGGAAGGCGGAGCGGAGGTTCGGGGAGTGGAAGCGCGTGGAGAAGTGGATGAGAGGGGAGGCCGGGTAGCCCGTCGGGCTTGCGGTCGCGTCTTGCACGCGGGCGAGTCGGGGCGGATGGAGCCTCTTCGCCGCGCCGGGCGTTTGTTCCCGCATGCAACTCAGGCTCATGTACCGCGACCCGATCGACGAGACCGCCGCGCTGCCGTCCGCCGTCGCATCACGGGCCCTGGGGGTGTGTCGCCGCACACCGCCCGACAAGCGAGGCGGTTGACGCAGGCCTGGGTGGGGTGTATGCTGGCGGGCGCGAGACTCAAAGCCCTGTCCGCGATCTCGACCGGCGGGCGCGAGCCCGGACGATACCGTCCATCGCTCCCCCGCGACATCAACCGCCACGGCACATGATCGCTGCCGACCAACCGGGAGGAACGAGATGGATCACGCCGCCACCCTTCGCCGCATGTACGACCGGCTCAGCGCGGGGGACGTCGACGGTTTCGGTCGCCTGCTGGCCGACGACTTCGTCGAGCACGAGGAGCTGCCGGGCCTGGCACCGACGAAGGACGGGGTCATGACGTTCTTCCGGATGTACCTGGCCGCGTTCCCCGACCTCACGATGACGCCCGAGGACGTCCTCCCGAGCGGTGACAAGGTCGTCGCGCGGGTTCGGGCGACGGGCACCCACCAGGGCGAGCTCATGGGGATGCCCGCGACGGGCAGGCGCGTCGACGTGCAGCTCGTCGACATCATGCGCTTCGGCGACGACGGCCTCGTGCGCGAGCACTGGGGCGTCTTCGACCAGATGACGATGATGCAGCAGCTCGGCGTGATCCCCGACGGCCCGCCGGCCTGAGCGAATACCAGGGATCAGATCAGCGCGCCGCGTCGTCTCGCGCGTCAAGCCGCGTCCCCGAACGGACCGAACTCACGACGTCGACGATGGCGGCGCTCGAGGCCGCCGCGCCCTTCGTGCTTTCGATCAGGGATGCGTGCGTGAGGTCCGCGAAGACCCGGTGAGACAGGTGGGTCGACAGCCGCGCCAGCCGATCCTGCTGGGCGAGCCAGCCGGCGGGCGGCTGCGACGCGGCGGTCACGACCACGAGCGGCAGGTCGCCGAGGTTCGGGAGGTCCCCGGCCGCCGCCAGGATGCCCCCGAGGTGCACGAACTCTTCGCCGAAGCTCGCCGCGCCCCGCGCGGAGACCTGTTCCGCGTGCTGGCGGGCGGCGGCCTCCGGAGGCAGGTCCACCGATTCGGCCGGAAGCACGAGCCGCACGAGGCCAACACGGGCGAGCAACGGGAACAGCCCCGCAAGGGTGCCGATCGAACGCTGCGCGCCCGCGCTCCTCGCCAGGACGGTCGCCCCGCCCGGGGACTGGGCATCGAGCAGCACCACCCCGGCGACCTCGGCGGGATACGCCGCCGCGAAGACCCGCACGTACACCCCGCCCGAAGAGTGGCCGGCAAGGACGTAGGGCCCGGGGATGCCCGCCGCTGCGAGGAGCGCGTGCAGGTCGCGCGCGATGGCGGCGCCGTCCCGCGGGGCGCCGGCGGGCTCGCTTCGGCCGCGGCCGGCGCGGTCGTAGGCGCAGACGCGCGTCGTCGAGGCGACCTCCGGGGCGATCCGCGCCCAGTAGGTCGCCCCCTCGCCAAGGCCGGACTCCAGGACAACCGTCGGGCTGCCCGCGCCCGTGCATGCGACAAACAGCCGGTGGCCACCCACGTCGACCAGCTCGCCGCCCGCCGTGGAACGGCTGTCGTCGGTCGCCTCCACGACCGCCTCCAGGGCGCCGCCGACCGCGAGCAGGGCGAGGACGCCCAGCACGGGATAGAGGAGCCAGCGCGACCTGCCCGTGACGCCGCGGCGGACGCGCAGCGCCAGCCACGCCGCCAGCACGAGCAGCGGTACGGGCCACACCCACGCGAGCAGGTCCATCACGGGCGCCCCCGGAGCGAGCGCGATGAGCGCCGAGCCCGTCACGCCGAAGATCGCCGCTGGCACGCGGGCCCAGCGTTGCCCCTGCGGCGTGAGCCGGATGGACAGGCTGGCGATGAGCCCCCAACCGATGCCCCAGCCGAGCAGGGCGGCGCCGGCCATGCGGCTCTCGCCACCGCCGGATGCCGGGCCGAGGGCGAGGAGGACCGGGAGCACGAAGCCGACGGTCAGCGACACGGCGACGATGGGAAGGAGGCGGTGCGACGGTGAGCGCGATGGGTTCGGTGCGGTCATGGGAGGGCTCCTGAAGTGGGGTAGGCCGCGCGGCCGCGCGGCGCCGCAACGAGGGCGGTTCGCGCGCCGACAGATGCGCAGGCCGTCAAGATCGTGCACTACGCGCCGGACAGGTGCAAGGCTGGCGCGTCGCCCTGCCTGCCGGGAGACGCCAGGCCCAACCCGTACGTCGACACGGCCGTGGCCGCCGGCTGCGCGATGATGGCGGCGGCGGAGGGGTCGGACCTCGGGACGTGGCGCATCGCAGACGCGGCGCTGTTGCACAACGGGGGCCATGTTCAAGACCTCAGATGCACGCCTGGCGATCGTCATCACGTCGCAGGCACGAGGCCTGTCCAAAGCCGGTCGGGGTATCGACACGTGCCCAACGTGGTGACCATCGCCCACAACGCGGATGCTCCCTGGGACCGTGGGCTTCCTGCCCGCCCGGAGCATGCGGGCTGGAAGGCCGCGGTCCCAGGAACGGAGTCCCCGTCGGGTGGCTGGGTCATACCCTCAGCGAGCGGGGCTCGACTCGACGATATTGCGCCGCTATACTGATAGCCATGAGAACCATATCGCTTGCCGTATCGGAGTTGGACTACGAGGCATTCCGCCGGGCGGCCGCGCGCGAGGGCCGGCCGATTGCCCAGCTCATTCGCGAGGCCATGTCGCTGTACCGGTCCGAGCGCATCGCGGAACGCACGCCTCTGACGGACTTTCCGGTGCTGGTCGGCCACCGGCCAGCGGCGGAGCTGCCGGGCCGGGCCGAAGTTTGGGATGAAATCAGCGCGGGGCGTCGTCTGTGACGGCAGCCCGGTATGGGGTTGACACCAACGTTCTCGTCTACGTTCACATGCCGGCCCTGGCGGGCCACGACGTGGTGGGCGCTGCACTGACGGCGTTCGTGAGGCGTCCCGGCACGTCGCTCGTGCTCAGTCCGTTGGTGCTGCACGAGCTGGTACACGTGATCACTGACCCGCGTCGCTTCGACCCGCCGGTACCGATGTCCGAGGCGGTCGCCCTGGCCGGGGGCTATCTGCGGCGAACGAACGTCACTTGCGTCGATGCGACCGGCACGGCGATGGAGCTCGCGCTGGACCTGTTGGCGCGGCACCGCCTGGGCCGCAAGCGGGTGTTCGACGCCCTGTTGGCTGCAACGTTGCTGGTGAACGGCGTCGATACGTTGATCACCTGCAACCCGGATGACTTCAGGATGTTCGACGACCTGACGGTGCTGGATCCACGCACCGATGTGCTCTGAGCGCATCGGCCCCGTTCGGTTGCGGCGGCCCAGCGGCTCCGCCGAAGGTCGCCCTCCCCCCTTCGCCACGCAAGGCGCCGCTCCCCGCCCGCGCGAACGCCCGCCGGCCAACCCTCATCCGCCGACCGCCGCCACCGCCCGCACCACCCGCTCGGCCGGCACCTCGAAATCGCGCGCCGGCGTCCCGACCGGCCCGCTGACGAACGCGTAGCGCTGGCCGAGCACGCTGGCCATCAGCCAGAAGCAGTGGTTGACGTGGTCGCGCGGCATCAGCTCGACGAGCGCTGCCGAGCGCGGCGCGAAGAGCATGTTGGTCAGGCCCGAGCCGTGCGGCCCGACCACGATCTCGGCGTTCGCGAAGCGCGCGACCTGCTCGGCGAGCGGCATGCCGGTCAGCTCCAACCGAGCGAAGCCCAACGGCGCCAGCGCCGCGACCACCTCCGCCTCGTTCACCAGGCGACGGGTCGCGGCGTCGCCGCGCGAGATGTACAGCCGCCGGGGCCCGTGCACCGCCTCCGGCGGGCCGGCCGACCGCAGCCCCGGCCGGGAGCCCGCTCCCGCACCCCGGCCCGCGACCGCTCGCAACAACCCGGCGCGGACCCACGCCAGCTCCGCCGGCGCGAACTGGCCGATCGTCGGGAACACCAGCGACGCCACGCGCCAGTCGCCCTCGTCGAACGGGACTTGCCGCTCGGAGCCGATGCCGACCAGCGCCAGCGACTCGCGCTGGAACGGGGCCATGGCCGGCGGCACGATGACGGGGCACCCGGCCAGGCTCGGCCACTCGAGCGCGTGCCGCAGGCGGGGCAGACACTCCACGAGCCAATGGTGGTAGTTGAAGTGCCAGTGGTGCGTCGGCAGGATGTGGCGCCCCGGAAGCAGCCGCGGCCGGCTCGGGTGCCCGCGCACGGCGACCGGCACGGCGTGGCGCCGGCCGTCGACCTCGACGGAGACGGTCTGCTTCTCGAAGTGACCGTCGGTCGCGAGGACGTGGTCGCCCGAGACCGACTCCGCGACGACGCGGCCGTCGCCCGCGACGACGACGTAGCCGCGACCGACGAGGCGCGCGTGGGGGAGGACGGCGACGCCGGCGGCCGCGAACGGGTACACCGGGTCGAACGCGCCTTCCGACCGGCCGCCGAAGAAGAAGCGCCGCTCGTCCTCGGCGTGATCCACCCACAGCGGTGGACGACAGCGCAGCGAGGCGGGCGGTTCGGCGACGAGGTAGCGGCCGGGAAGGTCGTCGACGAACAGGTCTTCGACGACCGCGGCGGGTGCGCAGTCGGTGGCGACCGACAGGAACGGGTGCAGCGCGACGTCAGCCCGCATGGCGCGCGGCGCGTGTGGCCGCGCCGGCCGACGACGCGAACGGGGCGGCGGGCGGCAGGAGCTGGGACGTGTTCGTGGCGGCTCTCGGGGTGAGGTGGGAATCGCAAGGCGCGCCGCGGAGGCGTGACAGAGCCTATCACCCCTCCTGCCCGGGCGTCAAGCCGCACGCCGCACCGCTCGCAGACCCGTCAGGCCGATCTCGATCAGGCGCCGGTCCGCCCACGCAGGGCGATCCGGCCCGATCCCCGTGATCCCGCCTTCCACAGCAACCTCGGCATGACGCCGATCCCCAAGTGCCGTGCAAGTGTCGCAGGCTGCAACGCCGCGAGAAGCGCAACCTCGAACCAGAGCTTGGCCCGTTCTTACACGAGCGGTAAGATCCTGGCCATGAAGTCCGCGACACGCCTTACCAGCAAAGGTCAGGTCGTCATCCCCAAGCGGGCTCGTGAACAGCTCCGGTGGTCGTCCGGCACTCAGCTTGCCGTTGAGGGCGTCGGCGAAGGCGCCGTGCGCCTCACGCAGGTCGAGCCGAACGACCCGATTGATTCGCTCTACGGCTGCTTGAAGGGTCTTGCGGGGGACCCTCTCGCGGATCTCGAAACAGAGCACCAAGCGGAAGTCGAGGCCGATGACCGTTGGCGACACGGCGATCATTGACGCGTGGGCACTCCTTGCGTTCCTGCGTGCGGAGGAACGCGGTGCGTCCGCGATGCGCCGCTATTTTCTGCGCGCGAAGAGCGGCAACCTTCGACTCCTGCTCAATGCCGTGAACCTCGGCGAGATCTTTTCCGACTGATCCAACTCATCGGCGAGGAGCAGGCGACCGAACGCCTCGCTCAGATTGAGTCCCTCCCTATTGAGTTGATCATGGTCCGCGAGCCGCTGGCGCTTGAAGCCGCTCGCATCAAGGCGGCTCATCCCCTCTCGCACGCCGATGCCTTCGCCGTAGCGACGGGTCGTGCTAAAGAGGCTCCCGTCATCACGGGGGATCCCGAGATTCTGGCATTGCCGCCTGCCGTGGCTCGCGTGCGCAAGCTGGGCCGGAACGCCTGAAAACGGCGGCGTACCTGTTCAACCGCTCGTCACCCCCTGCCGAACGCATACAGGGCAGGTTTCAAACCTGCCCCTGCCGGGTCCGGGTCATCGTCGGCGGCATCCGGGGCGTCATCGGCGCATCTGCTCGGCCCGGCCCAACGCTGCCGACCTGGGCTGAACGGGTACACGGCGGCAAGCCACTCGCGCATGGCCGGCGATGGCCAGGTGATCGAGCCCCCGTGGCACTTGAACGAGACTGAGGGGCGGTGGCCGCCGATTCCGTGGCGCGTTCCAGCGCCACGGCTGTGTCGCTCTCAAGCCGGCCCCGGCAGTCGCTCGCCAGGAACCCGACTTCAGCCGGAGTCAACCTTGTCACCAGCGCGTGTTCGGGCCCGCCATGGCACTCGGCAAGAACACCTCGCTGCCGGTCGCGCCCGGCCCGACCTCCACTTCGATCGCCGGGTGCTCGCCGCGCGTGCCGCCCTGGCCGAGGTCCACCAAACGGTAGCGCCAGGTTCCCGGCCCCGGTGCATCATGCAGGACGTAGACGTGCCCGGCGCCCGCGGCGCGGATCGGCTCGGCGCTGACGGGCAGCCACGGTTCGCCGGGCCCGGCGGATCGCAGCACCTCGAAGCCGAGCGTGCGCTCCTCCCGGGTCGTCTCCCAGAGCAGGATCGCCCGGTCCGGCAGGCCGATCGCCCGGAAGTAGCGCAGGTCCACGGTGCTCGACGGGTCGGGGATCCACGTGCTCGTGGCTGTCGGCGTGGGCATCGGCAAGCCCGTCGGCGTGGCGGTCGGCGTCCGGAGGGGGTTGGTGGGCGTCGGGGTCGACGTCGGCGAGGCCGGCGGTGTGGGCGTCGGGGTCGACGTCGGGGGAGGTGACGGCGTTGGCGTCGGGGTGTCGGTCGGCGCGACCGCCGGCGTGTCGGTGGGCACCGGCGTTTCGGTCGGCGTGGACGTCGGTGTGGGCGTCGGCACGGGCGTGTCGGTCGGCGTCGGCGTCGGTGCGTTGGCCGACAAGTAGCGTTGCCCTTGGATGCTGTAGGCGCTGGCGTCCGTGCCGCCCGAGCTGTAGCTGGCCCACGCAGCGACGAAGTCGCCGTCCACGTCCATCGCCACTTTGGGGATGAATTGATTGCCCGTGGTGGTGGTGTTGATCTGGAACTCGCTCCCCGTGACCGCGCCCCCCGCGCTGAAGACCTGCCCATGGCTGCTGGCGCCACTCGTGTCCGTGCCGCCCGAACCGTAGCTGGACCACACCACGACGAAGTCGCCGTCCGCATCCATCGCCGCGGTGGGGCCTTGCTGGTCGCCCGTGGTGTAGGCGTTGACCTGAAACTGGCTGCCCATCGCGCTGCCTGCCGCGCTGAAGCGTTGGCCCTGGATGCTGTAGCTGTCAGCATCGGTGCCGCCCGAACCGTAGCTGGACCACACCACGACGAAGTCGCCGTCCGCATCCATTGCCGCCGAGGGCAGCCCCTGCGACATCGTGGGTATAGTCATAAGATCGGCCATTGAGCGCATCAAGCGGCCTCCTGAGATCGGCGGCGTCTGGGCATAGCGGGAACATTGACGCGGTCCAGGAGCCAG
>QEVT01000313.1 GCA_003576755.1 bacterium
ACGGCGTGGCGGCGGGCGACGGCGAGGTCGCCGTCACCGGCGCGGCGGGCGGCGTCGGCAGCTTCGCGGTGGCGCTGGCCGCCGCGGCCGGCCACCGCGTGGTGGCCTCGACGGGCCGTGCGGAGGCCGAGGCCTACCTGCGGGCGCTCGGCGCGGCGGCGCTGGTGCCGCGGTCCGAGCTGGCGGCGCCGCCGCGCCGTGCGCTGGGCTCGGCGCGGTGGGCGGGCGCGGTCGACACGGTCGGCGGCACGACGCTGGCGAGCCTGATCGCGACGATGCGCCGCCACGGCACCGTCGCGTCGTGCGGGCTGGCAGGCGGGGCCGAGCTGCACACCACGGTCTACCCGTTCATCCTGCGCGGCGTCAACCTGATGGGCGTCGACAGCAACTACTGCCCGCGCGACCGGCGCCAGCGCGCGTGGGACCGGCTGGCGCGCGACCTCGCGCCGGCGACGTTGGAGCGTGTGCGCCAGGCGGTCGTGCCGCTGGCCGACGTGCCGCGCTGGGCCGAGGCCATCCTGGCCGGCGAGGTCCGCGGGCGCGTGGTGGTGGCGTTGGGGGACTGAGGGCCACAGCGGCATCGGGAGCCACGGGCGCAGGAGCACCGCGCCCGACGGTGCACGGACGGCGCGGCCGGCGATCGCCGCACACGGCCCCGACGATCACGGTGAATGCGGTCGACGATCACGGTGAATGCGGCCGGCGATCACGGTGAATGCGGTCGACGATCACGGTGATCGGCAGCGGCAATCACGGTAGATGCGGTGCGCGATCACGGTGCATGCGGCCCGCGATCACCGTGGATTCGGCGCACCTGTTCAGCCCAGGTCGGCGGTGTTGGGCCAGGCTGATCTGATGCGCCGATGACGCCCCGGATGCCGCCGACGATGACCCGGACCCGGTAGGGGCAGGTTTCAAACCTGCCCTGCATGCGTTCGGCAGTGGGTGAGCGGCGGCTGAACAGGCACGATTCGGCATGCGATCACAGCAGGCGCGCATGCGCCGGACCGCCGACGCCCAGTCGCCGGCCCCGTTCCCCTCCAGAGTCGCCTCCCCCGCCCAACCTCGGTATCATTGACGACTTATCTGTTCGCCTTGGAGTGCCCGGCGCTCCCCGAGCCGCGACCCTACCCGGAGCCGACGATGTTCGACCCGCTTCCCGCGAAGCTGGACTTCCCGCAGCTCGAGCAGGACCTGCGCGCGTTCTGGAAGGAACGCGGCATCTTCCACGCCTCGCTCGCACGGCGCCAGGGCGCGCCGCGCTTCGTGTTCTACGAGGGCCCGCCCACCGCCAACGGCATGCCGCACCCCGGGCACTGCCTGACCCGGGCCATGAAGGACATCTTCCCGCGCTACAAGACCATGTGCGGCTACCTCGTCGAGCGCAAGGCCGGGTGGGACACCCACGGCCTGCCGGTCGAGATCGAGGTCTCCAAGGAGCTCGGCATCCATACCAAGGCCGAGATCGAGGCCTACGGCATGGAGGCCTTCATCCGGCGGTGCATCGAGAGCGTGTTCCGCTACACCCGTGAATGGGAGGAGATGACCGAGCGGCTGGGCTTCTGGGTCGACCTCGACGACGCCTACGTCACCTACCACGAGCGCTATGTCGAGAGCGTGTGGTGGTCGCTCAAGACGCTGTTCGAGCGCGGCCTGCTCTACCAGGGCCACAAGATCGTCTGGTGGTGGCCGCAGGGCGGCACCGCCCTGTCGGCCGGCGAGGTCGGCGAAGGCTACCGCGAGGTCGACGACCCCAGCGTGTACGTGCGGTTCCCGCTGCCCGACGAGCCCGGCGCAAGCCTGCTGGTGTGGACGACGACGCCGTGGACGCTGATCAGCAACCACTTCGCCGCCGTCCACCCCGATCTCGCCTACGCCCGCGTCCGCGACGCCGAGTCCGGCGAACGGCTCTACGTCGCGGCCGACCTCGTGGCCGACATCGCCGCCCGGGCCGGGCGGACCCTCGCGGTCGAGGCCACCGTGCGCGGCGCCGAGCTCGTCGGCCGCCCGTACACGCCGCCGTTCGACGTGTACCACCGCGACCTCGGCGGCCGCACCGCGGCGTTGAAGGCCGGCGGGTCGGCCAGCGTCGGCTGGCGGGTGCTGGCCGCCGACTTCGTCACCACCGACAGCGGCACCGGCCTGGTGCACGAGGCCCCGGCCTTCGGCGAGGTCGACTTCGACCTGTTCCAGGCCGAGCGCCAGCGGTTCGTCGACCCCGACGCCGTGCCGCTGCTGTGTGCCGTGGCCCCCGACGGCACCTTCACCGACGACGCCGGGCCGGCCTACGCCGGGCGCAACATCAAGGCGGCGGACCGCGACATCGCGCGCGAGCTGCGCGACCGCGGCCTGCTCTTCCACCGCGAGACCTACCGCCACGACTACCCGTTCTGCCCGCGGGCGCCCGAGGACCCCCTCATCCAGTACGCCCGCGCGAGCTGGTTCGTGCGCACCAGCCGCTTCAAGGACGCGTTCCTGGCCAACAACGCCCGCGTCAACTGGCTGCCCGAGCACATCCGCGACGGCCGGTTCGGCGACTTCCTGCGCAACAACGTCGACTGGGCGCTCTCGCGCGAGCGCTACTGGGGCACGCCGCTGCCGATCTGGCGCTGCGAGGCCACCGGGCAGATGGAGGCCGTCGGGTCGTACGCCGAGCTGCTCGCCAAGCCCGGCGTCGACGGCACCGGCGCGTGGGACGCCGCCAAGGCGGCCGACCCCGGCTTGCCCGA
Source organism: bacterium (assembly GCA_003576755.1). Classification (GTDB taxonomy): domain Bacteria; phylum Chloroflexota; class Anaerolineae; order Epilineales; family Epilineaceae; genus UCB3. The sequence goes on from QEVT01000313.1 coordinate 2,730, forward strand.
CGACCTGCGCATCCACCGGCCGTACATCGACGCCGTCACGTACGACAGCCCGCACGCGCCGGGCGCCCGCATGCGGCGCGTGCCCGAGGTCATCGACTGCTGGTGGGATGCCGGCAGCATGCCGTTCGCCCAGTGGGGCTATCCGCACGTGCCCGACAGCCATGCGCGGCTGGCCGAGCGCTTCCCGGCGGACTTCATCAGCGAGGCCATCGACCAGACCCGCGGCTGGTTCTACGGGCTGCTCTCGATCAGCACGCTGCTCTTCGGCGAGGGGTCGACCGAGGCCGAGCGCGCCGGCGCGGCGCAGGGCGTGCCGCCGTTCCCGTTCCGCACGTGCATCGTCCTCGGCTTCATGCTGGGCGAGGACGGGCTCAAGATGAGCAAGCGCACGCGGAACTACCGCGAGCCGGCCTACGTGTTCGACACGCTCGGCGCGGATGCCATGCGGTGGTATTTCTTCAGCGCTCAGCCGCCGTGGACGTCGGTGCGCTTCCAGGAGGCCGCCATCCGCGACGCGCAGCGCGAGTTCCTGGTGCGGCTGTACAACGTCTTCAGCTTCTTCAACATCTACGCCGGCATCGACGGGTTCGACCCGGGGCTGGGCGCGGGCGCCGCGCCCACCGGCTACCGCCCGCCGGCCGAACGGGCCGAGCTCGACCGCTGGATCACGAGCGAGCTGCACCGCACGGCCGCCGCGGTGCGCGCCAGCATGGACCGCTTCGAGAACCACCCGGCCGCCGGCCGGCTGAACGCGTTCGTCGACGCGCTCTCCAACTGGTACGTGCGCCGCTCGCGCGACCGCTTCTGGGCGGCCGACAAGGGCCAGGACAAGTGGGACGCCTACCACACGCTCTACGAGGTCCTGGTGGCCACCGCCAAGCTGATCGCGCCGTTCACGCCGTTCCTGTCCGACGCGATCTACCGCAACCTCGTCGCCGGCCCGGCGGAGCGCGCCGGCCGCGACGACGTGCCGCCGAGCGTGCACCTGTGCGACTATCCCGAGGCGGACGCGGCGCTCATCGACGACGACCTGTCGGCGCGGATGGACCTCGTGCGCCAGCTCGTGTCGCTCGGCCACAGCGCCCGGGCCGACGCCGGCATCAAGGTGCGCCAGCCGCTGGCGCGCGCCGAGGTGATCGTGGCGCGTCCCGAGGAAGCGGCGGCGCTCGAGCGCCACGCCGAGCTGATCGCCGACGAGCTCAACGTCAAGGCCGTGGCGTTCGCGGCCGACGGCGACGCCTACGTCGGCTACGACGTGCGGCCGGACTTCAAGCGGCTGGGCCCCCGGCTCGGCGCGCGCCTGCCGCGGCTCCAGGCCGCGCTGCGCGCGCTCG
>QEVT01000024.1 GCA_003576755.1 bacterium
CTGGGGCTGGGGCTGGCGGCGACGGCGGCGGACCTGCGGCGGGGGCGCGCCCCGCGCGGCGCGGCGCCGGGGGGCGGGTGGCTGGTCGTCGGGGGCGTGGCGCTGCTGGTGGCCGCCATCGGCGGGATCGTGGCGTGGAAGGCCGACCTGCACGAGCGCTACTTCCTGCCGGCGACGCCGCTGTTGTACATCGCCGTCGCGCGCGGGCTGGGGGCGCTCGGCGGGGGGCGGGTCCGGTTCGCGAGGCCGCTGGGCCTGGCGCTGCTCGTGGCGGCCAGCGGGGTGTCCCTGTGGCACCACTACACGGACCTTGCCTTCAGCAAGCCCGACTACCGCGAGTTCACGCGGCACATGGTCGAGGTCGGGAACCGCGAGGACGCCCTCTTCCTGCTCGGTCCGGGCCGCTTCCTGACGGCGCGCTACGGCGGCGACGGCCTGCCGAAGATCTACAACCTCGAGAGCACGAAGAACCGCGCGAAGTCGCCGGCCGAGGTCGAGGCGCTGCTGGACGAGGTCGCGCGCGAGCGGCGGCGGGTGTGGCTGGCGGTCGAGGGCCGCGACCCGGGGACGGTGATGGGCTGGCTGGACGCGCACGGCTACCGCGTCGAGGGCGGCTGGCGGGTGGGGGTGCAGCTCTTCTACTACTCGTTCCCGCGCGCGGCGAGCCCGCTGCGGCCGGCCGCGGGCTTCGCGGGTGGGGCGGGCGAGAACGACGTGGCGTTCGCGGTGAGCCCGCCGCGGCCGGCGGCGGGGGCCATCGCGCACGTCGACCTGACGTGGCGCACGCGCCGGCCGGCGCCCCTGGCGGACCCGCAGGTGTCGCTGCGGCTGGTCGATCCGCACGGCGCGACGATCGCGGCGTGGGACGGGGCGCTGTCGGCGGCGGGAGGCGGGGAGGCGGGCGGAGGAGGGGACGGCGGCGGGAGCGGGGGGCAGGGCGGCGACGCAGCGGTCCTCTCGGCCCGCGCCGGGCTGCGGGTGCCGGCGGACGCCGCGGCGGCCCGCCATCGGCTGGTCGCGATCCTGTACGCGCGCGAGGGCCTGGCGCCGCTGGGCGAGGCGGACCTCGGCGACGTGGCGATCGCCCCGGCCGAGGACGAGCGGGCGCGGGTGCAGCGCAAGCCGTGACGGGGGGGCGGGCCTGGCGATGTGGGGCACGGTAGTCGCGCGCGCTGTGGTCTGTCGTCGCATCGTCGGGCGGCAGGTCGGGGCGCCTGGGCTTTCCCCGCTGCCCATCCGCGCGCCCTCACACCAGCCCCACCGGCACCGCCGTCGCCTGACGGTCGATCGGCGTCACCGTCGGCGCGAGGCACAGCACCGCCCCGTGGCCCCGCGCCGGGGCGAGCGCGTCGAGCACGGCAAACGCCTTCGACCAGTCTGGCCGCGGCGTGGCGGCGCGCTTGACCTCGATGGGGTGGAGCAGCCCGTCCTGCTCGATGAGGAGGTCGATCTCCCGCCCGTCGCGGTCGCGATAGAAGTACAACCGCGGCTGCCGGCCCACGTGCCACCAGCTCTTCAGCACCTCGACCACGGCGTGCGTCTCGAGCATCGGGCCCGCCATGGCGCCAGCCGCCAGCGTCGCCGGTGTCGACCACTCCGTCAGGTAGCTGGCCAGGCCGGTGTCGAGGAAGTACAGCTTGGGGGTCTTGACGAGGCGCTGCGTCACGTTGCTGTGGTACGGTCTGAGCACCAGGACCTGGAAGCTCGCCTCGAGGATCGACAGCCACGCCTTGGCCGTGCCGTGGCTGACGTCGACGTCGCGCGCCAGGTCGGACAGGTTGAGGAGCTGCGCCGTACGCGCCGCGCAGGCGCGCAGAAACCGCAGGAACGCCTGCTCGTTTCCCACCTGGCTCAGATCGCGCACGTCGCGCTGGAGGTAGGTCTGCACGTACGAGCCGTAGAAGAGGTCCCGATCCACGTCGTCCCGCGCGACGACTTCGGGCAGGCTCCCCCGCCAGATGCGCTCGTAGGTTGCATCGGCGCCTTCCGCCGTTCCCGCCAATGCCTGCTCGCGCTCGTGGATGCCCGCGAGCGTCGGCAGGAACGGCGGTAGCGCGAGGCCGCGGCCGGCCGCCTCGCGCTGCGAGAACCCGAGCAGGTTGACGATCGCCACCCGCCCGGCGAGGGTCTCGGAGATGCCGCGCATCATGGCGAACTGCTGCGAGCCGGTCAGCCAGAAGTCGCCCGGCCGGCGCGTGTCGTCGATCCGCATCTTGATGTAGGGCAGCAGCTCGGGCGCGTACTGGATCTCGTCGATCAACACGGGCGGCGCGTACCGGTCGAGGAAGAGGCGGGGGTCGGTCGCGGCCAGCGCACGCAGCATCGGATCGTCGAGCGAGACGTACCGCCGCGCCGGCGCGCACAGGTGCCGCAGCAGGGTGGTCTTGCCGACCTGGCGGGGCCCGGTGAGGAGCAGCGCAGGGAACTGCGACGCGGCGGCCAGCCACGCCGGTTCCATGGCGCGAGGGCGATAGTTCGGCTGATTCACAGTGCGATTGTAGATCAGCCGAGCCGGGTGGGCAATCGATCGTTCTCGAGCAGCGGCGACGGCCGGCCCTTGTAGATGATCAGCAGCCGCTCCCGGGCCCGCGTGCAGGCGACATAGAGCAGGTTCCGCTCCTGCTCGAGATAGGCCTCGCGGTCGACCTCGTCGGCCTGCTTGGTGCGCAGGAACGCCAGCGGCACGGTGCTCGCGTCGCACGCCATCACGGCCACGGCCCGGAACTCCAGGCCCTTGGCCCGGTGCATCGTGCCCACGCCGATGCCCGCGCCATCGGCACCGCCTTCGTCGCTCAGGGCGCGGTCGGCCTGCCCGCTTTGCCGCACCGCGAGGCGTGCGCGCTCGCGCACCACGGCCTCGGTCCGCCCGAAGATGGCGATCTCCTCGGGGCGGAAGCCCTGGCTGACGAGGCGGCGGATCCAGTCGGCGACGGCGGCGATCTCGTCGTCGACGGTCGCCGTGCCGACGACCTCGGGCTCCGGGCCTGCCAAGAGCGAGACCGTGGCCCGCGTGGCGGTGCTGCCGTCCGCCTCGACCACGGCCGATGGCATGAACCCGTCGGAGAAGCGGCGGATCTGCTCGGTGGTGCGGTAGTTGACCCGCAGCCGCTCCGAGCGCCCGCGCACGTCGATGCCCGCCGCCGACCATGTGAACGGGCGGCGGTAGATCCGCTGGCCGGCGTCGGCGCACAGGAACAGGTCATCGGCCCCGGCCGGCGCCAACATCCGGAGCAGCCGCAGCTCGGCCGGACCGAAGTCCTGGCACTCGTCGGCGACGACATGCCCGAACGGCGCCGTGTTCGTCGCCACGAGGTGATCGGCCAGCGCATGGCAGACCTGGCTCCACGTCAACTGGCCGAGGAGCGCGAGATCGCCCCACACCCGCTCGAACACCTTCCAGGCCGCCTGCCGCTGCCGGGCGCCCAAGGGCGTGCCGCGCCCGACCCGCGGGTGGGCGCGGTATGCCTCCCACGTGCGCAGGCCCCACGGGTCGACGAGGGCGTCCCACTCGGCACGCAGGAACACGGGATCGAGGTCGGTGGGTACGGCCGCGGCCGCTTCGTCGATCAGGCGCGCTACGGTGGTGGTGGTGGCCGGCACGAAGTCACCGCCCGTCCTCGCGGTCCAGAGATCGACCGCCAGCTTGTGGATGTGGACGATCTCGAGGCGCGCGCGGTGCGGGTCGCCCGGGGCGACGAGGAGGTCCATCTTGGCGAGCAATCGCGCCGACAGGGTTTTCGAGAACGTTGTCAACAGAACGCGGGCATCGGGGCGCGCGCGGAGCAGCCGCGCCGCCCGGTGGAGCGCCACCACGGTCTTGCCGGTGCCCGCGCCGCCCGTCACCAACAGCGGGCCGCGGGCTTTCGCCTCGACGACCGACGCCTGTAGCGGGTGCAGGAAGACCACCCACCGCTCCCACGGCGCTTCCAGGGCGAGCCGGAGCTGCTCTTCGCTCTCGACCACCAGGAACCGGCGGCGTGCGTCGGGGTGCTGGAGGGGGCTTGCGGTGCTGAGCCCGACGGGCACGGGCACGGGCTGCCCGCAAGCCAGCTCCAGCAGCCGCTCGGCGGCCTCCTGGGGCAGCCGAGCCAGAAGGTCGTCGATCCCGCTCTCGCCGACATGCCGCACGGCCTGCAGCCATGCCTCGGGGACGCCCAACGCCAGCAGGTAGTCGGGATCGAAGCGCGCAAAGACGGCGGGCTCCTCGTCGCGGGCGATCCGGTGCACCACCTCCTCGACTCGCTCGGTCACCTCGACCACCTGCACGGCGCGCGTGCGCGGGTTGACCTCGAAGCGGCGCGCCTCGGCCCAGCGGTAGGCGGCGTCGTGGTGGTCGACGTAGCAGAGGGTGAACGCGTCGGACGACTGGTGGATGATCAACCGCAGGTCGCGGTTGACGCGGTAGGACCAGAAGCCGGGGTCGCGCGCCGACTCCAGGCGGTGGAAGTTGCCGCCCGGCTGGACGGGATGGACCTGGAAATCGAACACCGTCTGCTTGACCAGGGCGCGCTCGTCGTTCTGCAGGCGCTCCAGGGACCGGGTGAAGGTATCCGCGATCACGGTTTGCATGGCTCAGCCTTCAAGCATTGCGCGCAGGCGCCGCGCCACGTCGTCGGCGGGTGCGTCGGGTACGGAGACGACGACTCGGGTGCTGGCGTCGCCGACCGGTCGATCGTGGAGCAACACCGCTCCGGCGTCGGTCGGCCACGCCATCGTGGCGACCTCGCCCGTCGTGAAGCCGCGGACCGCCACGTCGAAGTCGATCTCGGGCGGCGGGAGGCCGCGGTGTCGCAAGCCCTCCGCCAACGGGCGCCAGCGGGCGTCGAGCAGGGCGAGGGCCTCGGACCATGGATCGCCAGCGGGCGGGTCATCGCCGCCGGTCCCCGCGACTTCGGGCGGCTGGAACCACGACGGGTCGGCAGCGAGCTGCTCGGCGTGGCCGTTGCCCAGCATCAACCAGCGGGCGAGCCGCTTCAGCTTGGCCGCCATCTCGGCGCGGTCGAAGAGGTCGCTGGCGGCGATGACCAAGACGCGGTAGTCCATGGCCTTCAGCCGATCGCGGAGCACGCGGTCGCGCTCCGCGGTCGCGGGGTTGCCGTGCAGGTGCCGGCTGAGGCCGTCGAGGTAGATGCAGATGCCGGGCTCGTCGTCCTCGCCGGGGTAGAAGCCGTCCGGCTCGGTCCAGCCGAAGCCGGAGCCGAGGTCGATGCGATGGTGCCAGATCGGCGCCGGGAAGCCGGCCTTCGCCAGATCGTCGCGGAGCGCCGCCTCGGCCCGGTTGACCGGGAGGCCGGCATGGTCGGCCGGTGGCGAGGGCAGTCGCGGCGGGACGAGGTGCTCGAACGCGAGCTCCGGTCCCCATGCCGCGAACCGCTCCGCCGCGACGGTGCGGTCGAGATGCCGATGGAAGAAGCCGTTCTCGAAGCTGAGGAGGCAGTCGACACACGCCCGCTCGCAGGCGGACGGGCAGCTCGCCACGACGTCGCGCGCGGCGGCGAGGACTTCCGGGAACCGGCCGACGAGCTGGTCGAGCAAGCCCGAGCCGCCGGGCATGGGATCGTAGAGCACGGCCTCGACGGCGTCCTGGCCGGCGAGGCCGATGACGAGCACCTCGAGGTCGTCGCGCTCCATCTCCAGCACGCGGGACGCGCCGATGCGCAGCGCCTCGAGGACGGAGTACGCCTGGGTGCGGTCGGCGACGTCCGGGAGCACCATGGCGTCGGCGGCGATGTCGGCGTAGAAGCCGGTGGGCTGGACGGGCTGGCCGCAGCGCTCGAGATGCTTCTGGGCGAAGTGCTCGCGCTCCTTGGCCGAGGACAGCGGCGACGCGCAGTAGCCGCAGACCAGGCACAGCGGGTAGCCCGGCACGGCATGGGCCAGCGCCGGACCGACGTTGACCAGCCGGAACCGCGCGCCGCGCAGGTGCTGGACCGCGACCTCGCCCCAGCGGTGCGCGGCTCCGCCGCCGTGCTGCTCGCGGCGCAGGCCGTACACCGCCACGGGCAGTTGGAAGCGGAAGTCCTCGTTGTCGCTGATCTGGGAGCGGTGCTGAAGGTCGACGTCGCAGATCGGCACGGCGCGCAGCTCATGCGCGGCCAGCGGCGCGACGCCGCCGGCGGGCGCCTGCCCCACTTCCGTGACGGCCTCGTGCGCGGGGTCGACGGCGAAGCAAGCCTGGGCTCGTGCGCCCGACGCAGCGTCGACGACCTCGAGCTGGTAGTTGCCGGCGACAAACCGATGCCCGTTGGCGTAGAGCAGGTTGCCGGGGACGAGCTCGCGCAGGGCCAGCGTAGGCGGGCGCGACAGGACGAAGGCGTCGCCCAGCGGCGGGCGCAGGTCGGCCAGGGCGCGGATGGCGCCGGTCTCGAGGCCATAGCCGGGCAGGAACCCTTCGGCGGCCAGGAGGCCGTAGGTGTAGGTGTCGTCGTCGGGTTCGGCGGCCGCCCGACGGCGCTGACGGTCGGTGCCCTTGAGGCGCCGGACCAGGCGTTCGCAGCGGTCGAAGTGGGCCTTCTCGTCAGGGTCCAAGGCCCCCTTGCGACGGCGGACCTCGTCGAGGCGCTGCATCTGGTCGCGGGCCCAGTCGAGGCGCCGGCGCAGGCGCCCCAGCACGGCGCCGAGGTCGTCGGCCATGCCGTCGATCAGCGCGCCGAGGCGCTGGGGGCCGACCCCTTCGGCCTCGGCCGCTGGCCACCCCTGGCGGAACGCGGCGGTGACGCTGTCCAGCAGCGCGACGCGGTGGGATTGGATGAGGTCTCGCAGCGGCGCGAGGTCGGGAAGAGCGGGCAGCACCGCGCCGCTCTCGTCGAACAGGTACCCGCGCACCCAGGCCGGGAAGGCCCGCTCGAGGACGGCGAGAGTGGGCGACGGCGGCCCTTCGCGGCGGGCGGCCTGGTGCAGGCCGGTCAGCACGGCGGCGTGCACGTGGCGGGCCACCATGAGGTCGTTGCGCAGGTTGAAGCGCGGCGGCTCGACGTGGCCGCCGAGCAGCTTGAGGGGGTCGGCGAAGTACGCGCGGTCGTGGCTGACGGGCCGCGCGTAGGTGAGGTTCACGGCCATGCGCATGCGCCGGCCGGCGCGACCGACGCGCTGCCAGTAGTTGGCGGCTTGCGGCGGCACGTTGCGCATCAGCACGGCGTCGAGGTCGCCGATGTCGACGCCGAGCTCGAGGGTCGGCGTGCAGACCAAGGTGTTCACCGCGTCGCCGTGGCCCTTGAAAGCGCGCTCGATGGTCTCGCGGACGGCGTGCGGCACCTGCGCCGAGTGCTCGTGCGGGCGGAGCATGCCGGTGTCGTCGCGCAAGAGGAGGAGGTCGTAGTTGTCGGGGTCTTCGAGTTGGTGGACCAGGCGGCCGTCGCAGCGCCAGGCGGTGCACCGCTGCCGCGGCGCCCCGCGGGGCGTCGCGCGGCGGCAGCGGTCGCAGCGCCACTGGCCCTCGTGGGCGGCGAGCACGAGGTGGCCGGCGTCCAGCTGGTAGGCGCCGGTGCAGTTCGGCAGCGGCTTGGGCGTGGCGCCGCTGCCCTTCAGCGTGACGGGGGTCAGGATGCCGAGGTCGGCGGTCAGGACGCGCCACAGCTCGGTCAGGCAGTCGTCGACGCGCTCGGGCGGGATGCCCCAGCGCGCGGCGTGCTGGCGGGCGGTGGTCTCGCCCTTGGTGCTGAGCCAGTGGTCGAGCCGGGTGCGGTCGTCGGCGGCGGCGCGGCGCAGCTTGACGCCCTTGGGGACGCCTTGCAGCACGGGGAAGTAGCCGCGCTGCACCTCGAAGTCGCCGTCGCGCCAGAAGCGGCCGAAGAGGTGGTCTTGGGGGTCGTGGACGATCGACTTGCGCCGGATCTGGTCGAGCAGGCCGGCCACGCCTTCGCGCAGCTCGGCAGGCGGCAGGCCGGCCAATGGCGCCCAGGTCTGGAAGAAGGGGAGGCCGGGCTCGAGGCCGTGGTACTGGACGATCATGCGGCCCCACGGCTCGAGGCCGATGCGCTGGCGGAAGGCGGTGGTCACCTCGCGGAGTACCTGGATGCGGAGGTAGCGGCGCCGCTCGTCTTCGTGCCGGTGCCCGGCCTTCTCGGGGAGATGGACGGCCCACACCTCGGGCACGAGGGTGCGCGAGAGCTCGTCGTCGGCCGCCAGGCGCTCGTCGAGCGTGGCGGCGAGGTCGCCGACGGACTGCGGGCGGTCGCGCAGCGCCTGGTCCATCAGGGCGCGCAAGCGGTAGCGGCGGGCATGGTCGCGCATCCAGCCGGCCTGGAAGGCGGCGTCCTGGCGGTTGTCGGCGAACACGAGCAGGCGGGGCCGCTCGGCGTGGCGCAGCATGTCCTGGGCGAGGATGTGGACGTCGGACACGGCCACGGCGCGCAGCTCGCGGGCGGGCTCGCGGTAGCGGGCGCCCATGGACCGGCCGCGGCTGCCGCACGAGAGGCAGGCGGTGAGGTAGCCGGGCGTGTCGGTCTTTTGCTGTGCGGCCAGGAGGGGCACGAGCGGGCCGGAGCGGGTGCAGGCGTCGCAGCGGGGACGGGGCAGGGGGTGCAGCGCGCCGCAGTGGCGGCAGAGGTGCACGGGCGCGCTGCGGCGCGGGATGTCGGGCTCGTCGGGGGCATCGGGGTCGTCGCCGGGATCGGCGGCGGCGCGATCGTCGGCCAGGCCGGCGAAGCGGTCGAAGAGGACGAGCCGCGAGCCGCCGTTCAGCGCGTCGAGGGCGGGCCAGTACCAGCGGTCGTCGACGGCGACGCCGCCGCCAGGGGTGTCGCCGTCGAAGGTGAAGTCCTGCACGGTGTGCACGAAGTAGTGCTGGCCGCAGGTGGTGCACGTGGTCAAGGGCAGACGGGCGAGCGGGACGTCGGTGCGGGCGGCGGCCTCGTCTTCGGCGGACAGCCACAGGCGCGGCTCGGCGGCGCCTGCGGGGAAGGTGACGATGGCGCCGCCGAGGCCGCGGGTGAAGGCATGCACGATAGGCCGCAAGAGCGGCCGGCCGGCGTTGCGGGCGGCGGCGCCGAGCACGAGCCACGTTAGCAGCTCGGCCTCGGCCACGGGGCGCCCGACGCGGCGTGACAGGTCGTCGAGGGTGCTGTCGAGGGGTCGAGGCTCGGCCAGGGTTTCGGTGAGCTGGTAGACGAGGTCGTTGGCGGCCATGCGTCGATACAGGTCGTGGCGCCAGTCGTCCCAGAGGGGCTCGCCGGTCATGGCCTGCCACGCGGCTTGGATGGCGGCGGGGTCGTCGGCGTCGACGGCGGCGAGCACGGCCTGCAGGTGCACGGTGGGGTCGCCGGGGGGCGCGGGGCTGGGGGCACGGACGCGGGACCAGTCGTCTTCGGCGTGGGACTCGCCGACGACGTGCACGGCGGCGGGATCGACGCCGAAGAAGCGGGCGGCGAAGGCGCGGCCGGGTGCGTCGCCGCCGTCGGGGTCGACGAGGGTCGCGGAGGTGGCGACGCAGACGGTCTCGTCGGCGGTGCGGCCGCAAAACGAGCGCAGGCGGCGGATGAGGCAGGCGGTCTCGGCGCCGGCGGCGCCGCTGAAGGTGTGGGCTTCGTCGAAGACGAGGAAGTCGAGGCGGGCGTCGTCGAACAGGTCGACGTCGGCCTGGCGGGTGAGGAGGAGCTCGAGCTGCTTGACGTTGGTCAGGAGGATGCGGGGCTGCTGGCCGCTGGTGCGCATGGCTTCGCGGGAGCAGCGTTCTTCGGGCGGGTTGACGGCGGTGGTCTGGAAGGTGGCCTGGGCGCGGGCGAGGGCGGCGGCGTAGTCCTGCCGGGAGCTGCCGGCATCGAGGCGCTGGCTGGCGACGTCGGTTTCGGCGCGCGGCGTGCTGCCGACGTACAGCCCGAAGGTGACGCCGCTGCCGGCCAGGAGGGCGCGCAGGCGGCCGATCTGGTCTTCGGCGAGGGCGTTCATGGGGTAGACGAGGACGGCGGTGATGCCGGCGGGTGCTCCCTGGTCGCGGAGGTTCAGGCAGTGGCTGATGATGGGGTACAGGAAGCACTCGGTCTTGCCGGAGCCGGTGCCGGTGGAGACGAGGGTGGTCTGGCCGGCGGCGATGGCGCGGATGGCCTCTTCCTGGTGGCCGTAGAGGCGGTCGTGGGGGTGCAGGCTGGCCAGGAGGGGGTGGAGGAGGCCTTCGTCGACGAGCTGGCGCACGGCGGCGCCGGGCCGAAAGGCGCGCGACAGGCTGATGTAGGGGCCCCTCAGGAGGGGGCTCTTGCGGGTGGCGTCGATGGACAGGAGCTGGCGCATCTGGCGGCTCAGGCGCTGATCGGCCAGCGGGTAGGCGGTGAGCTGGTAGCGGAGGAAGCCGCTGATGACCTTTTCGGTGTATGCGACGGGGTTGATGGCCATGGGTGGCTCCGGGCTTCGTTCGCGCTTCCAGGGACTGGGGCTGACCGATTCTGTCCAGAGGTGCGCTCATGCGAGCACAGGGGTGATCGACTGGACTACCGTGGTTCAGCTCGCCTCGTCAATTCGTCGGCGCCTCCACGATCCTCAGCATCGAGCATGTCTGCCCACTCGGCCAACCCCTCTGCCGCCAGGGTGAGGTCATCCTCATGCCCCATCTCTGAAAGGCGTTTGACATTCCATCGGTCTGGATCGGGAACGCGAAGGGCAATCAGCCGGACACGTTCGCCTGGCCGTAGTGCCAGCGGCGATGTGGGCTTGAGCAAGCCATCCTCATAACGGGCCTCGACGGGTTGCATGTGTGGCATCATAGCATCGGGTCGATGCCTTCGCAACCAGAGCGATCATGGGAATCCGTTAGACTGCCCCGAACGCGCGTGCTTTGCTGACAATCGAGGAGTCACGATGACGATTCCGGTTGACATACATCGGATTCGACTGCAAACCGTGCCGCGAATTGTGATCCTGGACGTCGCGCGGCGGATCGGCGCGACGTTCCGGCCGCTGCGGATCGTCCTGTTCGGCTCTTATGCCTATGGCGATCCAACGCCGGACAGCGACGTGGACATGCTCGTCATCATGGACACCGACCTGAGCGAGACCGATCAAGCCGTGGAGATCGCTCGGGTCATTGAGCCCCGTTTCGGGCTGGACCTTCTCGTCCGAACGCCCCGGAGCCTCGACCGCCGCCTGGCGCTCGGCGATCCGTTCCTGCGCGAGGTCGTCGAACGTGGCGAAGTGATCTATGAACCGGACTCACTAACGCTCAGGCGGGCCCATTCGGCGATGGAATGTCCCAAACTTGCCGGGCCAAGCTCGCGAGCATGGACTGACGCCGCTCGATCGCGGCAGAGTCCCATCGATCAAACGTGATGAGCCCGGCGGACTTGATTGCCTTGTCGATTTTTGTGTCACCAATTGTCATGATCGCACCAATGGTCTTGGACAACAGGAACTTGGACTTCGAGTACACCAGGAACTTGTCTGAAAACGGCTTATTGCTAACGGAGCGATTCAAGCTTTCTTCCAAGATGGTCAAGTTTCCGAGGCGACCGACATAGGTCGAGTACTCTTCTGGTTTGTCGAATAGGATATCGGGACCGTCAGTTTGCGGTAGGATGTGCTCGAGGTCGCGCTCGTTCAAGAACAGACTGAGATTCGCCTCGGACTCTCCATATGCCCGCTCTTCGACATACTGCGCGAGCTTGCCGAGAATATAGCGCATGCGGTACCGTGGGACGCTCGCTTCTGTCAAGCTGTGAAGGGCGAGATCGAATCGATCCGACAATTGCTGCTTTGCGGGATCGAAGTAGCGTTGGACGTATTGGTCAACGTCGGGTTCGTTTCGGCACTGCGTCAGGTCCGAGGCCCAGGCAGCAAACTTACGCTCGAACTCTTTGGTCGGCTCACGTGTGATGATGTAGGCAAAGAACAGGTTCTCTATTTCACAGCACAACTTGGTGAAGGCGCCTGTCGGCAAGTGCATCGCCGACAGGAGTAGGATATAGTGCTGGCGGGCAGCGTAGCTCAGCGCCGTGATGTTGGAGAGGTAGCGGTTGGGGGAGCCATCTGGATTCTTACCAACTGCGAAGTTGGCGTAAGCTGTCGCCGCATCGCACAATTGGTCGACGAACTTGAGCGGATCAGCAGAAAACCCCACGGCTTTCTCGTGATCTGTAAACCAGCGATAGATTCCTTCCTCACGAAGGCGATCGACGTCATACTTGGCGAAGATAAAGTACCGAAGGAATCGTAGAGGCTTCTCTTGTGCTCGGTGAAGTGTATCGACCATGCTCTTCCATTTGTCCTTCAATTTATCGTAGTCGGCCTGTGATGCATGGATGAACATCAAGTTCTTCAGAAGATCCATCGGACTGAGACCTACGCCTCTGTCGTTGACGGTCTCGAAGACCTTAAGCGCGTGTGCCTCGCTCTGAGTCTGGATACGTACGAGTTTGACATGGTTGATGATGTAGGCGAAGAAGCGTTGGACTTCGCTCGGCTCCTCCTTGAACTCCTGGGCCAGGAACTGCCTGATGTTGGTGTAAGCATTGAGCAGTCGCTGTGCGGAGCGCGTGTTGGGCAACGACTCCGGATCAATGGCCTCTCCAGCCCCGATTCGGTCCAAGACATCTGCGCTATCGGAGTACTGCAGCTTGATTCGGTAGCGTCTTACGGCGTGTCCCAAGTCATCCATGCTCTCAAAGCTGATTCGCGATGTAATGATCTGGGGCGGCATGACTCCCAGCTCCATAAGACGGTCACGAACAGCGCACGTGATGAGGAAGAACGTCGTCATGCGTTGCTGGCCGTCGATGAGGTTGAGCATGCCATCGATACCGGGGCACACGACGATACTGCCCACAAAGTACTCTGCCGCCGGTGCTTTGAGATCGGGATACTCGGCGAGGATATCTTGTAGCAGTTGTTCGACTTCCCGTTCAGTCCACACATATTCGCGCTGGTAAGTGGGTACGGCGTAAAAGTCCTGCATGATCTTGTCGACAGAGAGATCGTGCGACTCGATCGACTGCAGTGGAACGTTCTGGCTCATGACGATTCCCTTCCCAGAAGCGGTTGATCTACGGTGCGGCCTGCTGCCGCTCAATCCTCCCACAAGCCGCGCTGCTTCCCCGCCTCGTACTGCGCGCGTTCCTCCGCCACGCGCCGCTCCTCGCGCTGCTCGCCGGCGAGCTCGCGCTGTAGGCGGCGGAACTCGGTTTCGCCGAGGATGTTCCTGGCGTGGCGTTCGCACTCGGCCCAGCTTTCCTCGGCGGTCTGTTCGAGCTGCCACGGCAGGAAGCGCTCGCCCAGCCGGGCGCGGACGGGCTGGGCGACCCCTGCGCGGTCGTCGTGGCCGAGGCCGAGGTCGGCGAGGCGCAGCGTTTCGGGGAGCATCCACCCGTCGCCGTCGTGCTGGCGGCAGAAAGCGTCGATGCCGCCATGGCGATCGCCGGCGCGGGCGATGGCGCCCTTGAGGTCGTGGAACGCGACGAGGCTCAGCACGGTGTGCCGCAACTCGGGGTCTTGGGTCTTGTCGACGCGCCAGAAGCCCTTGGGGTCGAGGGCCCGGGTGAAAGCGCTCTGCCGCATCGCCGCGGCGGGATGATCGCAGTCGCGCAGGATGTACGCGAAGTCGTCCCAGTCGAGGCCGTACAGCTCGGCGACGACGGCATCCAGCATGGCGCGCAGGCGAAGGCGCTCATGGGGGGTGATGGCCCAGAGGCGGCGCCAGGAACGCTTACCGTCGAAACGTTGCCATAGGGACTGTAACCGAAGCCACATGGGCGCGAACTGATCGTTGGGAGTAGCAAGCTGGGCAACGGCCGCCAACCAAATGTCTCTGATTCCAACGAACACAGAGCGGGGAGGCAGTGCGGTCTCCACCATTACGAACTCACTCATGTTGAGACCACCAAGTCGACCTCGGGCCTGAAAGTCGAACACGATAGAGTTGAGTACGCCCACCAAGCTCAGACAGTCCGAACTGCTGTGTGTACGAGAGCGAAAGAAGAACACGCTGTCCCCTGCTGGCAGCGAATCCAAGTACGTGGCTATCGTTGTTCTCGAATTCGTCGCGGAACTGATCCGCATGTAGGCAAGTTTGGGGTGGAGGTACGACTTTTTCGATCCGCGGGCACTCGCCAACCCCATCAAATACTGCGGCTCAACCACCTTCGCTCCCCAAGGAATCTCCCGCCATACAGCCGTTCTCCCCTTGCCGCTAACCCACCCTTTATCACTGAAGTCGAACTGCCCGATCATCCGCCCTTCGTACAACGGCAACGCCACATCCCCCCGCGGCCCCACCCACCGCCCATACTCGTCCGGCCGATAGCCCTTGGCTTCCCACTGGGGGCGCGGGGGGAAGAGGTGGGAGTCGTTCGTCATATGGAACTCGGTTGCGTATCGGATTCCCCACCCCTCCGGTCCGTCGTCGCCCAAGAGGACCGTGCCCGTGTAGATCTTCTCGAGGATCGCGATGTCGCGCTCGCCCCGGATTTCCAGGATCGCCTGCGTGCGCGGGCTGAAACGGTCCACCTGCGCCCGGCCGTACGGGATCACGTGCCGCTCGGCGTTCTCCCAGTCCGCCAGATCGTGCCGCATGAACGCCGCCGTCACCGCGCGCGTGGCGCCCCCTTTCTGCACGATGATCGGGCAGAACTTGAAGCTGCGGTGGATTCCGAAGATGCCATCGCGGTTCTCGAACCCGAACAACCACTGCCACCGCGAGCGATCCAAGAGCAGCACCCGCAGCGCCGTCGCACCCTTGTCCGTGTAGAGTCCCGACGGCACCACCAGGCCCAGACGCCCGTCATCCCGGAGCAGCGCGCGCCCTTGCTCGATGAACATCTTGTACGTGTTGATGTCCGCCGCTCCCTGGTGGCGGAAAGGGTGCTCCGCGTCGGCGTACGACACCCATCCCGCGCGCCGGTGCCGCCATACCGCGTGGACGCCTTCGCCGCCCTTGCCCAGGTTGAACCGCCCTTCCCCGTCCGCGCCATCCCCAAACGGCCGCCCCGCGTGTTGGCTCCAGCTCGACAGCGCCTTGAACCGCGCGTTATAGGCCAGCCAGGCCCGCTCGTCCGCCGCGCTGGCCGCGAAGATCTCGCGCTGCCGCCGCAGCGCCTCCTGCTTGCCGTAGCTCCGGTAGAGCGGGTCGAGGTTCGAGAAGAACTCCTTGCTGTTCGGCTTCTGGATCTCCCACGGCGGGTTCCCGATCACCGCATCGAAACCGCTGCCCTCCGCCGCGAAGACGTCCGGGAACTCCAGCTCCCAGTGGAAGAACCCGTGCCGCCGCGCCAGCGCCGCCACCCCCGCCGCCGTCGCCGCGCTCGGCCGCTCGAACGACTCCGGCGACGGCGCCGACGCCAGGTCGTCCGCCGGCCAGAACCAGCACGCGCACCACGTGTCGAAGGCCGCCTTCAGCGCCAGGTAGCCCCGCCCCTCCACCAGCGCCCGGTAGGCATCCGCCTGCCGCTCCGGGTCCGCCAGCCCCACCCCGTGCACACCCTCCAGCCCCGCCCGCAGCGCCGCGTGCAGCGCCTCCGGCGCAGCGCCGTCGACCACGTCCAGGAAGTGCCGCTGCCCCGTGATCCACCGCGGCAGCTCCTCCTTCACTCGCTCGTTGCGGAAGGCCTTGATCGCCCGCGTCCACACCTCCTTCCCGAAGTGCACCCCCGCGTGCCGCTTGTCGCCCCCCTCGCGCTCCCACGCCAGCGCCGGGTAGTCCCGGAACCGGTCGAACCAACAGCCCACCAGCGCGTTGCCCGCCTTCAGCTTGTGGTCCAAGAAGCCGAACGGCAGCGAGCGGTCCATCGTCTCCACCCAAAGCGCCAGCCGCGCCAGCTCCACCGCCAGCGGGTCGACGTCTACACCGTAGATGCACCGCTCCACCACATAGCGCTTCAGCCGCGCCCGGAGCGTCGACTCCCCCTCCGGCCCGTCCAACGCCGGCATCCGCTCCTCCCCCAGCCCCCCCGTCTCCGGCAAGCCCAGCGGCATCGTGCGCCCCCGCCCATCCGGCAGCGGCGCCAGCCGATCGTGCGCGTGCAGGCTCTCGAAGAGCGCGTCCGTCAAGAACCGCAAGCCCGCCACCAGGAACGAGCCCGAGCCCATCGCCGGGTCGCACACCCGCAAGCCCAGGATCGCCTCCGGGGCCCGGACCCGCCACGCATCCGCCGGCGCCCGCTCGTCCGGCAGCCCGTCCGCCCCCAGCGGCGCCTCGTACGCCAGCGGCCGCAGCGTGCGCTGCGCCGTCGGCACCGCCAGCCCCGGCGGCGTGTAGAACGTCCCCGCCCCCTTCCGCGTACCCCCCCAGCGCACCAGGAACCACTCGCCCGGCAACACCAGCCGCGCGATCAACCCCTCCGCCGCTCGGTCCAGCGCCGCTTCGTACGCCCCCAGCGCCGCCTTCGACGCCCCCCGCGGGCGCCGCATCCCCAACGCCGCCGCCCGCCGGCCCCACGCCAGCGCCCGTGTCCGCGCCCAGTGCCACGCGTCGTCGCCGGCACCGCCCACACCCGCCGCGTCGCCGCCCACACCGCCGCCCTCGGCCACCGACCCGACAGCCCCGATCTCCCCCGTGACGGCCCGACCGTCCACCGACTCCCAATCTCCGCCGGCAACCGACTCCCCGTCGCCGTCTCCCACCACCCCTTCGTCGTCCTCGCCCGCCGACTCCCCGTCGCCGCCATCCTCCGACTCCCCACCGTCCGCTGCGTCCCCCTCGCCGTCCAGCGACACCGCCGCTTGCGTCACCTTCAACTTCTTCAACAAGTCGCGCAGCGCGCTGTCCGGGAGCCCCTCCAGCCGCGACAGCGGCAGCGCCGGCTCGTCGCCCAGCGCCAGGAACACCATCGGGTCGCCCGCCGGCGCCCGGCGCAGCTCGAAGTCCAAGAGCCCCTCGTAGAGGATGCCGATGTACTCCGTCGAGAGGTCCGCGAAGTCCACCGGCACGTCCACTACCGTGCTGCCGCGGCCCTGCCGCAGCCGCGTCGGGCAGCGCGTGATGAGGTCCAGGATCGCCCACGTCGTCCCGTCGTGCGGCCCCGCGTCCGGCAGCTCGAACACCGCCAGCGCCCGCCGCACCGGGTCCGCCGACGCCGCGTCGCCCGGCTCGAACAGCCCGCCCCCGTAGCGCGGGACCGGCAGCTCCGGGTGGTGACAGCCCCCGTGCACCAGCCGCCACAGCGCCAGGATGCGCGGCCACGCCCCCCGCCGGTGCCGCAGCCGGTCCACCCCGCCCGCCGCCGCAAGCTGTTCCCGCAGGCCGCCCAGCCCATACCCCGCGTGGTACAGCGCGTTGTCGCGTGGCAAGAGGTCGCGCGCCTCCGCGAAGAGCACCACCACCAGCCGCATCACCGCCCGGCACGCCGCCACGTACACCGCCTCGCCCGGCACCGAGTCCTCCAGCGCTTCCAGCCGCGGCCCGTAAGCCTGGATGAGCAGCTCCACCGCACGACGCACCCGCTCCCCCAGCGCATGCGACAGCTCCGCCTGCCCCCGACGCGAGTCCAGCACCGCTGCCAGCAGCACCCCCGGCCCGCCGTCCGGCGCCGGCGCCAGCACCTCCGGCGCCAGGAGCGCCCGCAGCGCCGCCACCTGCGGCCCCGGCCGCCCGTGCTCCAGCCACAGCGCCGAGTCCCACTCGGCCCACGCGTGATGGTCCAGCCCCGCGTACACCAGCCGCCATTGCCGCCCGTTCGTCATGAGCGCGAGGTGCAGCCGCGCCCGCCGCAGCCACTCCACCACCCGCGCGAAGCCGCGGCGGCCCCGGCCGAGCCCGAGCCGCGGCGCGTCGTCCAGGAACACCGGCAGCGGCGCCGGGCCGTCCGCCTGCCACACCCCCCACGGCCGGGTGGCCGCACCCGTCAGGTCGCGGTGCGTCCACGTCGTGTCCAGCGCCGGCCCCAGCCGCCAGCCCTCCAGCGCGTCCAGCCCGCACACCCGTTCCAGCACCGTGCTCATCAGCGCCGCGCGGGCGTCCGTGTCGCCAGCCTCCGCCCGCACCAGGTCGCGGCGCAACCGGTCCGCCAGCCACGGCGCCAGCGCATGCGGCTCGGCCGGCAGGCCGCGCAAGCGTGCCGGCGCGATCAGGAGCCCGCCGTGCCGCAGGCTCGACCACCAGGCGTAGGGCTCGCCCGCCACGTCAGCCGCCCGACCCCGGCAGCCGGATCTCGACCGCCACCGGGAACACCTGCGCCTCGCCGAACAGCGAGTGACGGCGCGGCAGCAGGTGCTCAAGCACCCGCTCACGCTCGCGCTCGAGCTGCGTGCGCAGCTCGGCGCCCTGCCGCTTGCGCCGCTCGATCTCCTCGGCCCGCGCCTGCGCGCTTCGCGCCAGCTCCTGCAGGTAGGCCTCCTCGCCCCACAGCGGAAGCTGCCCCCGCTGGCGCTCGATCTCCTTCAGCTCGCGCTCCAGCCGCTCCACCGTCTGCCCTTCGATGAGCGTCGACAGCTCGCCCTGACGGCTCTGGAAGCGCGCCTGCGCCTCCCGGCGTTCCACCTGTCCCGCCGCCGAGAGGGCCGCGCGCAACTCCCCCGTCAGCACCTGCCGGCGCGCCTTCACCACGTCGCGCACCGCGCGCTCGACATCGTCCCAGACCTCAGCGGCCGCGGCGATGTCGCGGGCCGTCGGGACCGCCGCCGTCGGGACCGCATCCCCGGCCGCGCCCGTCGACGGCGCGTCCGGCTCCTCCGGCAACAGCGCCCCGCCGCGCACCGGCAGGCGCAGCGTGCGCACCCAGTGGTGGAACGTCTCGCGCAGCGCGTTGACCGCCAGCTCCTCCACCGTCAGCACCACCATGGCGTCCGCGCCGGCCGGCACCGCGCCCCGCCGCACCGTCCAGCGCGTGGCCGTGCCGACGCCCGGGTAGCGCTCGCGCGCGAAGACCGCGAGCATGCGCTCCACCAGCGGGTGGGCCAGGTGCAAGAGGGCGGTGTCGCGCCGCGGCCTGAACACCGGCCGGCCGCTGCCCGGCGCGGGCTCGACCAGCCCGGCTGGGTCGAAGAGCAGCGCCGGCAGCGCACCCGGCGCACCGCCAGGGCCCGGCTGGCGCAGCGACGCGTCGATGAGGTCGACCCAGTCCGGCGCCAGCGGGTGGCGGAGCTGGCAGCGGCCGCGCCCGTCGGCCGCTTCGAGCCGCGGCCGTCCGGCGCGCAGGCCCATGGCCACGTCCAGCGTGGCGCGGAACGTTCCGGCGTTCAGGTCGAGCGCCATCCGCAGCGCTCGCTGGCGCTCGGCCTCCGCCGCGCCCGTGGAGTCGGCGGCCGCCGCGTCGTCGCGCGGCACCTCCGACTGCCCGCGCAGCCGCTCGCCGGCCTCGTCCACCGCCCGCCGGAGCACGCCCGGATCCTCGTCGTCCAGGAAGCGCCGCTGGAAGGCCTGGTCGAACACCTCGCCCATCGACCCGAGGTCCTCGCGGATCTGCTCCACCTTGCCGACGACGTAGCCCAGGAAGTCCAGGTCCGCGTCGTCGTTGCTGACGAAGTGGAACACCTTCACGTCGCGCGCCTGCCCGTGGCGGTCCAGCCGCCCGTTGCGCTGGTCGAGCCGGGCGGGGTTCCACGGCACGTCGAAGTGGAGGAGCAGCCGCGCCGTCTGCTGGAGGTTCAGGCCTTCCGAAGCGGCATCGGTGGCCACCAGGATCCGCACCGCGTCGTCGGGATCGTTGAATGCCGCCTTGATCGCCTCGCGCTCGTCGTGCCCCATCCCCCCGAAGAGCGTCCGCACCGCGCCGTCCGCGCCGAACCGCTGCGCCAGCCGCCGCGCCAGGTAGTCCAACGTCGTCTTGTACTCGGTGAACACGACGAGCCGCTCGTCGCTGCGCCAGCCGCCGCGCCCGCGCAGGTACGTCTCCACCAGCCCCAAGAGCTGGTGGACGCGCGCGTCGTGCCGCGGGTCGTGCGGTGACGCGCCGCCGTCGGTCGCGCCGAGGTCGAGGTCCGCCAGCGCGGTTTCCACCGCCCCGATCGCGCCCGCCAGCTCGCCCGCCCGTGGGCGCAGCCACGCGCCCACCGTCCGGGCGGCGTGCGCCAGGCGCCCTTCGACCTCGAGGTCGTCGTCCGTATCCTCGCGCGCGGCCCGCTCGGCCGCCCGGACCTCGGCGTCGCCGACATCGTCGACGGCGCCGTGCCCGGCCCGGAAGCGCCACCACGAGTCGGCGAAAGCCACCGGGCACGACAGCAGCCGCTTGCCGAGCACCTCCACGGCGAAGCCGCCGGCCAACTGCTCGCTGCGGCGCGCCGTGCGCAGGAGCCGCCGCACCGCCTTGCGGAAGTCCTGGAAGGCCGCCGCCAGCCGGCGCTCCTCGGGTGAGAACGACAGGCGCACGGCCTGCAACTCGCGGCTCCCGAAGCGCGGCGGGCTGACCTGGGCGTTGATCTCACGCTTCAGGCGTCGCACCACCGCCTCGGCGACGCGCTCGCGGGCTGCCGGCGGCAGCTCGCTGGAGCGCGAGAAGCGCACCGGGTCGAGCAGCTCGAGCAGGCCCGTGAACGACCGCGTGTGGCCGCTGTGCGGGGTGGCGGTGAGGAAGATCCGGTGCTCGAAGTGGGGCGTGAGCTCGGCCAGCATGCGGGTGCCCTGGCTGTCCTCGCCGTAGCCCACGGGCGCCAGGTTGTGCGCTTCGTCCAGGACCAGCATGTCCCACGGCAGATGCGGCGAGCCCTCGGGGACCTGGCACGCCGCCACGAACTCCGAGAGCACGTCGGGCTGCTTGAGGTAGTCGAACGATGCGATGACGCGCGGGTAGGCCCGCCACGGGTTGGCATCCAGCCCTTGCTGCTTGCGCAGCCGCCACGTGGCTTCGCGGTCGACGGTCTCGAAGCGCAGCGCAAACTTGTCCTGCATCTCCTGCCGCCACTGCGCCCGCAGCGAGGCCGGGCAGAGGACGAGCACGCGCCGCAGGCGCCGGCGAAGCGACAGCTCGGCCAGGATGAGCCCCGCCTGGATGGTCTTGCCGAGCCCGACGTCGTCGGCCAGGAGGAGGGCGACGCGCGGCATGCGCAGCGCCTTGAGCAGCGGCACGAGCTGGTAGTCCTCGGGCTGGATGGCGCCGTGGAAGGGCGCGGCGACCGGGAGCGGACCCAAGGGCCCGTCGCCGTCGGGATCGAGGAACGGCACGAGCGCCGACCACCGCGTGGCGCGCACCAAGGCGTCGAAGACGTCGGGCGCCATGGGCGCGGTGGCCGTCACGTCGGGCAGCGCGGTCGGCTCGAGCAGCGCCGCGCCGGCCTCGCGCTCCCAGATCAGCGTCTCTTCCGCCGGCCCGTCGGGGTCGCTGAACGCCACCGTGGCCAGGTGAAGCTGGTCGCCGGTCGTTCCGCCGACGGCGTCGACCGCGTTGACGACCCCGCGGCGGTTGCGCACGGTGGCCATCATGCCGACCCGCGGAGGAAGCGCGGCAGGGCTCATCGGCGCCCGGTCGGGTGATGAGGCGCCGCGTGGTCGGGGCGATGGCCCTGGAACGAGCAGACCGTGGCGGTGTGCCCGGGCGTGCGCCTGCGCCGCGGACGGGATGGCGATGAGGAATCCATGGATGGCAAACCGTGGCGCGGAGGATATATGGCCCTGTCGGCGGCGTCAACTGGTTCCGCCGCGACGAACTACCGAAGGCGGCAACCGGCCTGCCCCATTGCCGAGGGCAGGCCCGGTCGCCATTAACCTGCCCGCCTACGCCAGAATGGACGTGAGACTCTGGCAGAGATGGACGCCTTCGCGCGCCGCGCGCCGAAAGCCGGTGCGCGCGCCGTCCATGGCCGCCTCGAACGCCGCTTCGTCTTGCCGAGCCGACATCCTCTCGGGCGGGTAGGGGAAAGCCTGCCGCATCGCCACGAGCGCCGCGCCGAGCGCCACGTCTACCAACGGCATGGGATCCACCATGGGCAACGGGCCGGACGCTTCCTTCTCGAGTCTGAGCTGCGTCAACGGCTCCCACGGATCGATCCACTCCACCAGCATCGGCGCGACGTCGATGATCCAGTCGAGCAGCCATTCGATCGTCTGACACTGACTCGCCCGGCGGCCGAAGGCATCCCGCGCATGGATGCCGATGGACAGCAGCGTGCTGACCGGAATCTGTTCCAGGGCCACATCGGGGTCGATAAGGGCGGCTTCCATGATCCGGTCGGCGTACACCAGCTGCCACCAGGCGAAGCGGTTGAAGCAGCGTTGCCGGGCAGGAGGCGAGATCCACACGCCGATGTTGGTGTAGTAGTTCTTGATCTGGTCAAGCACGCCCTGCCCGTAGGGTGAGCTGAGGAATCCATCGTGCTTGGAAGCGTGCTCGCCGGGATGATGGTCGCCGCCGAGGAAGTCGAATTGGTCGAACCCCCCACCTTCCACCACGCCGATCAGGTTGACGTTCACGAAGTGATGCCAAGTGGCGTCGCAGATCACACGGCCCACGCCGGCGCGATGGCCGTCGTAGGCGCTGATGGCTCCGAAGGAGTGGGCGATCGTCGCCGCCTTGCTGCCGGCCTTGTCGGCCGTGTTGCCTGCCGGGACATGGCTGAACGCGATCACCTCGGGAACGATCTGAAGTCCGCCCGGGGAGCTGGGGTACTCGACGCTGCCGTCCTGCGGAAAGGTTTCGTTCAGGTTGCCCGGCACCCGGCACTCGCCCTCGTGCGGATGATCCGGCAGCACGTCGATGCGCCCGGTCCGGCCGCATAACACCGGATGCGGGTAGCGCGCCCGCCGGAGAAAGCTGACGTAGGTGCTGTAAAGCTTGAGGTCCAGGAGCTGGGGGATGTCATCGCTCTGGTCGCTGAACTGTGTCCCCACATCGTGTCCGACCCTATTCGTGTCGTTGCGTCTTCGCCCTCCCATGCTGACTTCGTTGTTCTCGTCGATGCTGTCCGGGAAGTCGGCCCAGTGACGCATGCCGCGCACACGGGGGAGGCTACCACATAGGGCTCGTCCGAGGAAACCATGATCGCCGGTGGCAAAGACACCGCCTCCCCGGTTCATGTGGGCGCTGATGTTCGAGAGCTCCCCGTCGCTCAGGCGATTCGCGGGGTACTGGTTGGCGCTGCGATACTGGTATTCCGCGCCGAAGCTGGTGGCGATGCCGAACAGCCAGATCTGGTCGTACATCTCGGGCGTGAAGTGCGTGGGCTCGTCGAACCGGAAGCCCTTGATGCTCTTGGAGATGCCGGGTTGCCCCATCATCACTTCGGCGTCCGTCACGCCTTCTCGAAGGTGCGCCAGCGTAAGGTCGAACTTCACCCGTGAAGGGGCATCGTTGAGCAACACGTGGACAAAAGTGGACAGCCCAAAGTCCCCCGGTCCGAAGTTGAGCCCACCGTCGGTGACGAGCAGCACCTTCACGGCGCACCGGCGCCACCAGGGGTAGATCAACTCAGGCTTGTGGCGGAAGTCGAGACGCCGCTTCAGGTTGATCTCGAGCAGCTCCCGATTGCTCAATCCGATGTTTCGAAGGTGTTGTGGGTCGATAGGCATGTCGGGTTCCTTTCGTAGCGAGAGACGGTGGCGACTGCGTCACAAGCGAGGACGACGCCCGTATGGGTGTCAGCCCGGTATTGCGTGACGCCCTGTGGTTGGTCGGAGGGAGTGGCCGCCAATGACCTTTGCCAACCACGTTGTCACACAAGCTACCACGCGCGTGTCTTTTGAGCGTCCACGACACGTCTCTCCAGTCGTCTCGTTGACTTCGCCGTGCTTCGCGGTTGGGCTTCATCTCAGCCGCCTCCTTCCGCGCAGGCTCAACGCTCCCTTGCCCCGTACACCGCTGCCATCGGATCCGCCCGCCTTGCCGCCAGACCGATCAGCCGCCGCCCCGCGGGGCCGATCATCGGACGCAACCCGCGGCCGCCACGCGCCAACTCTTCGGCCCAGAGCAGCGCCGGGACACCGAGAGAGCTGCACGCGCCTATTGAGCACCACCCGCCGGCTCACGCCACGGCGGGCGGCATCACCCCAGATGGGCCAGGAACGCCGGCAGGTTGAGAGAGGCGCGCCGCCCGTCACCGCTCGGCTGCTGGGTTTGGGAAACGAGGAAGCGCCGCGTCGCGCCGATGAGGTCGGCGGCCCGCTCCAGGCGTTGGAAGTCGATCGGGCGGGGAGACGCGGTCAGCTTCACCTCGACGGCCCACCGCTCACCGTCGAGCTCCAGCACCAGATCGAGCTCGTGTAGATCGCTCGTGCGGAAGTGGTTCGCGTTGAACGCGCGGCCCCGCGAGGCAGTCCAGATAGCTGTTGATGGTGTGATACGAGCGATCCAGGCTCTGGCCGACCTGCGACGCGTTCCAGACGTGACCATGCAAGGCCGCCAGCATGCGCAACAGCCGAGCGGTGGTCTGCGGCCGTGCCGGCAGCCCCCAGCTCGGCAGGTCTCGCTCGCTGAGCAGAGCGGTGTAGTCCAGCTGCCAGCACGGGTATTGCCCGGGTGACATCGCGCCACCGTCGGGATAGCCCCCGTACAACCACACGTCGTCCAGCGCCGCTTGGCCCGACAGCTCGGA
The DNA here is from genome assembly GCA_003576755.1 of bacterium. Lineage (GTDB taxonomy): Bacteria > Chloroflexota > Anaerolineae > Epilineales > Epilineaceae > UCB3. Next base: position 24,373 of record QEVT01000024.1, read on the forward strand.
CCAGAGGAAAGGGGTGGGCTCCACGCGCGACAAGCGGCCGGCAAGAGACTCGGAGACCCGCGCCAGCGTCGTTTTGCCGCATTGGCGCGGGCCGATGAACGCGACCGCCGGTTAGGCGGTCAACCGCTGTCTAATCGTTGGTTCGGCCTGGCGCGCGAGCATGGTCTTGCATAGTAGCAAGTAGCAAGGAATATCTACTTACGAGGGCGTCGGACGTGCGTCGATCGGGGCGACGATCGCTCGCCGATCGCACGCCACGGCCACAGCCACACCAGGCCCACGATGTCGTGGAGAACGACGGCGCCGTCGGGTGCGGCCACCACGTCGTTGGCCGCGCCGGGGATGGCGTACGCGCCCAGGACCCGGGCATCCTCGGGCTGGGAAGCGTCCACTGCGATCACGCCGGCCCCGCGCACGATCACGTAGGCCGTCCCGCCGGCCACCGACACCCGCTCGGCCGGGCCGCCGAGCCACATCCGCCGCAGCCGGCGCGGCGCCGTCGGGTCGCGCACGTCGAGGATGTCGAGGCCCCCCATCCCGGCGGCCACGTAGGCCACGGTGCCCTCGACCGCGACCTCGTGCGCCCATCCGCCCCCGCGGTAGGTGCCCACCGCGACCGGCGCCGCCGGGTCGGACAGGCTCAGGATGGCCAGGCCTTCTTCGCCCATGGACGCGTAGAGGTGCCCGCGCGCCGCGTGCACGTCGTACACCCGCTCGGGCATCTCCAGCGGGGCGAGCGCGTCGGGGGAAGACCGGGCGTGGAGCGCGAAGACCGCGATCCGCCACGCGCCAAGCCCTCCCAGCACGTAGGCGTGGCCCTCGCCAAGGGCGATCTTGCCGCTGTAGCCTTCCACGCGGTGCTCCCACAACGTCCGCGGTGCGCGGGGGTCGGCGATGTCGACACCGGTGTATGCCGACGCGCCGCCGGGGCCGCGGACGAACAGGTGCGCGACGTTGCCGGCGAGCTTCACGTCGACGGCCGTGCCGCGCAAGGGCACGCGCGCGACGACGCCGGGACCCCCGGGCGCATCGAGGTCGACGGCCGCGAGCCCTGGTGGGTCGGCGGCGACCCACACGCGCGAGCCTGCGCGCTCGGCGGCAAAGGGATAACCCAGGTCCGGCCCGATGCGCGTCTCGACGATGGCGGCCGGGTCGCGCGCGTCGATCGCCCACAGGCCGCCGGCGCGGCTGGCCACGAGCACGCGGTCGCCGGCCGCGACGACGTCGACGGCCCAATCGGGCACGCTCAGCCGGTGGGTCGCCACGGGCGCGAGGGGATTGCGGATGTCGAACACGGCGAGGCCGTACGGGCCGTCGGCGACGAACAAGCGGCCACCGCCGACGGCGGCGTCCTGGACGGGGCCGGGCGTGCGGAGGGTGAGCAGGCGCCGGGGGGTGAAGGGGCGGCGGATGTCGACGAGGTGCACGTCGTCTGCGGCGACGACGTAGGCGTAGCGCCCGTCGAGCACCACGCGGCTGGCGGGCCCGGCCATGTCGAGCGTGGCCCTGAGATATGGCCCGCCGGGGCGCCGGACGTCGACGACGGCCAGCCCGGCCGCTCCGACGGCCACGTAGGCCACGTCGCCGGCTGCCACGACGTCGCGGGCGGCGTCGGGCATGGCGAGGCCGCCGAGGAGCACGGGGCGGGCGGGATCGCGGAGGTCGAAGATCTCCAGCCCGCGCTCGCGGACGGCGAGGTACGCCACGCGGGCGGGCGTGACGAACACGCCTTCGATGGGGGCGGGCCGTTCGACGACGGCCGTGACCCGCGGCCGGCCGGTGGCGTGGGGATCGACGACGTGCAGCTTCCCGTCGGCGGTGATGGCGTACGCCATCCCTTCGGCGGCGGCCAGGCGCTGGATGGGGGCGGACAGCACGAGGTGGGTGTCGACGCTCCACGGGAGGACGGGGGCGGGCAGGCCGAGCATCTCGAGCCGCTGTCCGGCGGCGGCGAAGACGGTGGCGGCGTCGATGGCGACGGCGGAGGCATGGCCTCCGACGAAGGCGCGTGGGAAGGCAGGTGCGGTGGCGGGCTGCTGCTCGTCGGACTCGACCTGATCGGCGACTACGTGACCGAGATCAACGTCACGAGTCCCACCTGCTGGTCTCGACGCGGTCGACCTCGCCCCGGCGCTCGCCGTCGGGCTCCACCCAGCCGTAGCCTTCGATGTGGAGACCACAGCCGGGCGCGCAGAGCGCGAAGTGTCGGGTGGTGTTGCCGACGACGTGGACGCCGTCGTAGACGAGGTAGCGGCGCTGCTCGGCCTCGGACCACACCAGCCACCAACCTTCGATCTCGGCCAGGAGGATGGGGATCACCGGGGGGTGGGCGTCGAACCCGCCGTTGGTCGAGAGCTCGACGGTGCACGCGGTGCCGGGCGACGCGGGGCATTGGCTGGCGCAGCCGGCGACGCCGGTGAACGTGAGGGGCTGGCACCCTTGGAGCATGGCGGTGAAGCGGGGGCAGCCGGGCGAGCGGGGGCTGTCGAGGGTGGCGGGGATCCCGACGGCCATGCGCGCCAGCGTCGCCGGGGCGGGCAAGGGGATGGCCGACGGCGGGTCGGCGGCGGGAGGCGGTGGTGGCGGTTGAAGGGGCGCGGCGGATGTGCTGCCGTTGCGGGCGGCGAGCACGACGAGGGCGAGCACTGCGGCGATGCGGAGGGAGAGGGGCGCGGGAGGCGAGGGGTTGGCTTGGTGGTTCACGGGCGGTGATTCCGGGGTGGGCGTTCGAGCGGGGAGGCCAAGGCCAGGGGGCGGACGCCCTGCTGAACGCTCACTTCCATTCAACGAAGGCGCTGCGCCAAGCATCGGGGAATAGGTGTGCGGGTCTCCCATGCAAGGTGACGGGCTCAATACCCCCGCTCCAGATCCACCGCATTCACCCAATCCGCCCGCCCCGCCGCCGCGCGCCGGATGTTCTCGATCGCCTCGTCCCAGCGCCCGAGGTCGTCGAGCGGCGAGGCCGCGCGATGGGGCGAGAGGACGACGTTGTCGAGCAGGTGGAAGGGCGCCGTGTACGGGAAGCGCCGCCCGTCGGCGTCGCGCTCCGGGGCGTAGTCGTACCACACGTCGAGCGCCGCGCCGGCGATGGCCCGCTGCGAGAGCGCGGCGAAGAGGTCGGCCTCGACGATGACCGGGCCGCGGGCGACGTTGACCACCAGCCCCGCCGGCCCCAGCCGCCGCAGCGCCGCCGCGTCGATCCAGCCCGTGGTCTCGGGCGTCTCGGGCACCGCGACGACCACCGTGTCCACCCGTTCGAGGAACGCGTCCAGGCGGTCCGGCGTGAACGTGGCCGCCGGTGGCGGGACCTCGAACGGCAGCCCGCCGCCCGGTGTGCTCCCCGCTGCCAAGGCGCCTCCCGTGCCGATGGCGCGCATCCCCTCGTCGCCCGACCCACCTGCGCCCGGCGCGCCCCACGACCGCTTGAGGATCGCGAAGTCCACGCCGAAGCCCGCCAGCAGCCGGTGCACCCGCCGGTTGACGTGCCCGTAGCCCAGGAGGCCGACCGTCCGACCGGCGAGCGGGATCGACGCCGCCTCGGCGTCGCCCATGCGCCAGCGCCCCGCCGCCATCCACGCGTGGTGCGGGACGATCCGGTTGGTCAGCGCCAGCAGCAGCGCCACCGCGTGCTGCGCGACGAACGGCGCGTTGCCGTGCCCGTTGGCCAGCGCCACCGGGACGGCGCGGCCCGCGTTGGCCGCGCGCAAGACCGGCACGAGGTGCTGGACGCCGGCGCCCGGGTTGATCCACAGCCGCAGCGCCGTCGCCGCCGCGAGCAGCTCCGCCGTCGGCCGCCAGCCCACGGCGACGTCCGCGCCCGGGGCAAGATCGACGAGGTCCGCCGGCGACGGGTCGCGCGGGAACACCAGCGCGACGCCCGGCGTGTCGGCGAGCCCCGCCTCGAGGTAGGTCCGCAGCTCGGGTCGGACGTCCCATGTGAAGAGCACGCGCATGGGCGTGCTTATACCGGAATCGCGCCGGGCGTGCAATCGCGGGCGAGCCGTCCCGGGCGAGCCGTCCCGGGGCCATGGGGGGTTGTGAACGCGGCTGCCGTCGCCCCTTGCCGCCTGCGCGGCGATTGGGGGAGCTGACGTTGCTCGCGGCGCCGCTGCCGCGGCTCGACGCCGACGAAGCGCCGGCATTCGAGCGCGACATCGACCGCGCGCGCGACGAGCTCTCCGGTGAACCGCTGGCGGATCCATGGGCGTCCTCCCAGACACGAGCATCCTCAATCGCGCTCGAGCGGCGTCGGCTCGACTTCGCGTCGCGGATCGCGGCCAAGCCCGACGCGCCGTTCCACGTGTCGGCGATCAGCGCAAGCGAGCTGCTCCACGGCGTTCACCGTGCCGTGGACCCGGCAACCCGCACGCGGCGCGCGGCGTTCGTGGAACGCGTGCTGGACCTCGCCCATGGCCGCGAAGATCTCCGGGCTGGGCGCCGGCGCGCGCGGCGGGCCGCCGGGCGGGACGTGGATCGGTCGGCCGCGGTGTGCGGCGAGCTCGCCCGCCGACGATGTCGGGCGCATGGGAGTCGCCGCCGTACAACGGGCCCGCGACGATGCTGTTCGTGACGCGGGCCGTCGAAGCCTGCGTGAAGACGCCGCCGGCCAGCCCACCGGCGGTCCGGGCGGAGCTGCCCGTGATGGCGGCGTTGCGCACGGCCGTCGAACCGCCATCGCGTATCCCGCCGCCAGCCTCCACGGCCTCCTTGCCGCTGATCACGCTGCCGTTCGCCCGCTCACCGGATCCCGCGCGGCAACGCCAGCTCGAACACCTCGGCGAACGTGTAGTACGTCGGGCTGACGTACGCGAGCGGCGCCGACACCACCAGGTGCCGGCCGTCCGGCGCGAACCGGGGCTCGCGCAGCACGCGCGCCCCGTCGCTCGCCGGCCACACCTCGCGCGTGGCCACGTTCAAGACGAACACGTCGTCGCGGCCGCCGCGGTCGCTCTGGAACGCGATCCAGCGGCCGTCCGGGCTGAACGTCGGGTAGCCGTCGTGCGCCGGGTGTGCCGTCAGCCGCGTCAGGCCCGTGCCGTCGATGCCGACGGCGTACAGCTCGCTCTGGCCGTCGCGCGCCGAGCGGAACGCCAGCCGCGCGCCGTCCGGCGCGAACGACGGGAACCGGTCCACCGCCGGGTCGTCGGTCAGCCGCCGCACGTCGCCGCTCGCCAGGTCGAGCACGAAGACGTCCTCGGCCGCCGCCAGCCCGCCCGGCGCGTCGGGGTCCACCCGGTCGAACGCCAGCCAGCGGCCGTCGCGCGACAGCGACGGCCGCCGGTGCTGCGACCGCGGCCCGAACCGCCCGCCCGTCAGGTTGTCGAGCCGCCGGGTGGCCAGGTCGTAGCGCACGACGTCCCAGCGCGTGTGCAGCGCCGCGAAGATCAAGGCCGTGCCGTCCGGCGTGAACGTCGGCGTCTCGACTTGCCGCAGGTCGGGCCGCAGGTCGATCGCCACCTGGTTGCCGGTCGTCCGGTTGAGCAGCCACAGGCCGGCGCGCGGCTCGTAGGGCACGGGGGTGTCCCACACCGCCACCATGCGCGTGCCATCCGGCGACAGCGCCGGCTGAGCCGCGCCGCTCATGCCGGACTGCTCGCCCGCGTGGGTGAGCTGCACCAGCTCGGCGTCCACGGCGCGGTTGGACACCGCCGGCAGGTACACCGCGCGCACCGCGTCGCCCACGGCCGCCCGGACCGCCCGCAGCCCCCACTGCCAGTCGGCCGCGAGCGCGTGGTCGCCCGCCAGGGCGATCCCGCGCGCCGGGGCCGGCAGCGGCGCCCGCCCGGCGCCGGCGATGTGCGCGGGATCGCGCGCGTCCAACACGTGCAGCGCCGCGTCCTCGCCCACGACCAACGCGAAGCCGCCGCGCGCGGCGACGGCGGTCGGCCAGCCCAGGCAGCAGCCCACGACGTCGGAATCGGCGTGGCCCAGGAACGTGCCCGGATCGGCGGCGTCCGCGACCGTCAGGCCGTAGAAGGTGGCCGCGTATAGCCGCGCGCCGTCGACGGCCAGCGCCGTCGTCTGGCCGGTGCCGGCGATGGTCTCGACCGCCGGCGCCGTCGGATCGGACGCGTCCACCGCCCACAGGCCGTCGAACCCGCCCGCGACGTACGCCCGCCCGCCGGCGCTCACGACGTCCAGCGCCCGGCCGGGCAGCGCGACCGTCGCCATCAGGCGCGGCGCGGCGGCGTCGGCGATGTCGATCACCGACAGCCCGGCGTCGCCCTCGGCCACGTACAGCCGCGGGCCGTCCACGGCGACCCGCGCGGCGTCGCCCGGCGTGTCGACCCGCGCGCGGACCACCGGCGCGGCGTCGTCGGCCACGTCGACCACCGCGACCCCGGCATCGCCCGCCGCGACGTACGCCGTCGTCCCCGCCACCGCCACGCCAGCCAGCCGCGCGCCAGGCAAGGCGGCCGAGCCCAGCCGGCGCGGCGCGGCCGCGTCGACGACGTCGAGGACGTCGAGCCCCGCGCCGTCGTACGCCACGTAGGCCCGATCGCCGGCGACCGCCACGCCCGTCGCCCGCCGAGATGTCGGCGCCGCCGCCACGACGCGCACTTCCGTCGGGCCGGTGAAGTCGAGCCCGTACAGCTTGCCCCATGCGTCGAGGACGAACGGGCGGCCGTCTGGGCTGGCGAAGGCGATGTCCGCTGCCGCGACGTCCAGCAGCGCCGCCGGCGCCCCGATGACCGGCCGGAGCGGATCGGCCAGGTCGACGACCCGGACCTCGCGTCCGCCGGCCAGGAGCACCCGGCCGGAGCCGGCCGGCGTGCGCGAGACGTCCGACCAGCCCGCGTGCCCGATCCAATCGCCGACGCCCTCGACGCGCCGCATGCGCGCCGGGTCGGCGGCGTCGACGACGTCGATCCGGCCGGCGGAGGCGAACCCGCCCCACGGCCCCATGCTCAACTGCCAGTCCGAGAAGACCACGACATGCCGCCCCACGCGCCGCAAGCCGCGCGGGTACGCATACGAGTAGCCGGAGCCCATCGACACCTCGACCATGCCGACCTCGCGCGGCCGGGCGGCGTCGGCGACGTCGATGGCCAGCAGCACCACGCCGCCGGGGCCGTAGATCTGCTTGGGCGACGCGTAGGCCGTGGCGAAGATCCACGGCCCGTCGACCGCGACGTGGTAGAGCGCCAGCGACGCCGCGAGCCGCCCGACCTCGACGGGCGTGCCGTCGGGCGTGATGCCGGCGATCCGCAACACCCCGGCGGCGTCCACCACCACCAGCCGGTCCCCGTCGACCACGACGTCGCGCGGCGCGGCCGAGCCGGACGACAGCGCGCCGAGGTACCGTGCCGGCGCGCCGCGGCGCGACACGTCGAACAGCGAGATCCATCCCGCCACGTCGACCGCCACCAGCCGGGCGCCGTCCGCCACCAATCGGGCGATCGCCCCGTGCCGGCCGCGCGCCACCGGCTCGGTGTCTTGCCGGGGCGGCGGGGAGCCGTTGTCGGCAGGGGCGCCGTAGCGCCAGATGGCATCGGCATGCGCCGCGTAGAGGTCGCCCGCCGTGCCCGCGACGGCCGAGGCGGGCGTCTCGCCGCCGGCCACCGGGGTGAGCACGGCCCGGCGGCGGGCGTCGGCGGGGGGCGCGGCGAGGGCGAGGCAGACGAGGGCGAGAAGGGCGGGGCGTTGCGCGCGGCAGTGGCGGCGGTGGCGGAGGGGGCGATCGGGGTGGCCGCGGGTTGGGTGCGGGGGAGCGGGGAACGCCGTCCCCACCTCCCGGCCCCTGCCCCCGGCGCGGCCGGGGGCGCATGCGTCGCGCACATCCGCCGGTCGTCCAGTGTCCATGTGTTGCCTCCTGCGGGCTTGACGAAGCGCCGCCCGACACGCTTGCAGCCCAACCCGCACCGACGGCCCGGCCGTATGCGCCGCCGCGCGGTGGTCGTCGGCGGCGTTGACCAAGGCGATCTGTACGCTTGCGTCCAAGACCGCCATCAGCCGCGCCTTTGCGACTCGATCAGCGCGACGCCGGACCGGGACGAGGTCCACGCCTGGCCGATCTTCCGGGCGAGCTCGTCGAGTGCCTGAAGGTGCCGGGCCGCGCCACGCCCGACGGTGGCATCCGGAAGCACGAGGTGGCCACATGACGTGCGTGGCCATGGCCACCGCCGTGCGCGGGCATGATAACCACCACGCCCGTGGCGGTCCACCCCCGTGCGGTCGAGATCGCAGGGCGCATCCGAGATGCGCCCGTGCGGGATTTGTCGGGCTGCACCCGGTCCACGGATATAATGTTCGGACATCGCCCTGACGGGAGTGGTGCGGCGCGAGTCCGCCTTGCCGCCGACCCGTCGCTGCCAATGCCGGACGCCCCGGCGCGTCCCCAGCACGGAGACAACGCACCCATGCCCGTCAGCCTGGACCCCACCGACCGCTTCGCCCGCCGCCACATCGGCCCCAGCCCGGACGAGGCCGCGCAGATGCTCGCGGCGCTGGGCCGCGCTTCCATCGACGACCTGATCGCCGCCACCGTCCCGGCGTCGATCCGGCTCGGGGAACCGCTCGCCGTCCCCGCCGGGCGCGGCGAGCACGACCTGCTCGCCGAGCTGCGCGCCATCGGCGACCAGAACCAGGTCTGGCGCACGTATCTCGGCATGGGCTACCACGACACCGTCACCCCGCCGGTGATCCAGCGCAACGTCTTCGAGAACCCCGGCTGGTACACCCAGTACACCCCGTACCAGGCCGAGATCTCGCAGGGCCGGCTGGAGGCGCTGCTCAACTTCCAGACCATGATCATGGACCTCACCGGCATGGAGATCGCCAACGCGTCGCTGCTCGACGAGGCCACCGCCGCTGCCGAGGCCATGACGCTGGCGTGGTCCGTCCACCGGCACGCCCCCGACAAGGCGACGTTCTTCGTCGCCGACACCTGCCACCCGCAGACGATCGCCCTGGCCCGCACGCGCGCCGAGCCGCTCGGCATCCGCGTCGTCGTCGGCGATCCCCATGCGTTCGCGTTCTCGCCGGACGTGTTCGGGGCCCTCGTCCAGTACCCGGCCACCGACGGCGCGGTCGCCGACTACCGCGACGTCGCCGACCGCGCCCACGCCGTCGGTGCCCTGCTCGTCGTGGCCGCCGACCTGCTCAGCCTCGCCGTGCTGGCCGCGCCGGGGGACTTCGGGGCCGACGTCGTCGTCGGCAGCGCACAGCGCTTCGGCGTGCCGCTGGGCTACGGCGGGCCGCACGCCGCGTTCTTCGCCACGCGCGACGCCTACAAGCGCCAGATGCCCGGCCGCCTGATCGGCGTGTCGGTCGACGCCCGCGGCCGGACCGCGTTCCGGATGGCGCTGCAGACCCGCGAGCAGCACATCCGCCGCGACAAGGCCACGAGCAACATCTGCACGGCGCAGGTGCTCCTGGCCATCATGGCCGGCATGTACGCCGTGTACCACGGCCCCGACGGCCTGCGGCGCATCGCCGAGCGCGTGCACGCGCTGGCGAAGGTGCTGGCGCTGGGGCTCGCGCGCCAGGGCCACCGGGTCGTCCACGCCGACGTGTTCGACACGCTGCGCGTGGCGCCGGCGGGGTCCGGCGCCGCCGTCCGCGCCGCCGCCGAGGCGCGCCGCATCAACCTGCGCTACTTCGACGACGGGACCGTGGGCGTCGCGCTCGACGAGACGACCGGCGCCGCCGACCTGGCGGACCTCCTGGCGGTGTTCGCGGCCGCGGGGCCGGGCGGCGCGGCGGGCGCGGGCGACACGGACGTCGCCGCGCTCGCCGCGGCCGTCGAGCCGGG
>QEVT01000314.1 GCA_003576755.1 bacterium
GAGCGGCGAGGTCATGGTCGGCGTGCCTTTCTGCGGTCTGCGACCGCGCCCGCGAGGCGCCCGCGCCCTCCCCCCCTGGCGGGCGCGGCGGCGCGTACATTGTATCGCATGCGGCGTGGAGGGCACGATGACGTGGCGCCGGCGACCTCGCCGCAAGATTGATGCCGCGGCTGACGGCCGGTTCGCGATGGCTTCGGTCCGCCGGCCACACGCTGCGCTATGGCCCGGCCGGCGCCGGCGTCGGCACGGGCAGCGGGGCGACGACGTCGACGGCGGGGATGGGAAACGGCCGCTCGCCGCCCAGGTCGGTGTTGTCGAGGAACGTCGCCACGGCGCTCGGCAGGCGGTCGGTGATCGTCAGCCGCTTGAGGACCAGAACCCGAAAATCATACCGGATCCGATTGAACGCCCCGATCAACAGATGCGCGCTCCCGAGGTCGAAGGCGTAGCGCATGGAGGTGGCGGCGTCACGCATGCAGCGGGTGGCGCACTGCGTGCCGACGCACACCGTGATCACGATGATGCCGCTTGCCCTCGCCCTACGGGCCGAATCGAGCCCGGGCGGGCGCGCGACTCGACGACGTGGCCGGCCGCCAGCGTCGCCGCGACGCAGGCCAGCGCCGCGACGAAGATCCACGGCGTGTCGAGCTCACGCGAGGGGGACGCGCCGACGGCGCCGATGCGCGCGAACAGCAGGAAGGTGCCGATGCCGCCGATCATCGGGCCGTCTTCCTGCGACTTGCGCTTCTCGCGCTCGATGCCCACCAGGACGCCGATGCGCAAGGCCACGGCGAAGCCCCGCGCCACCGAGAGGTCGATCGGCAACGGCATCATGGCCCCATTGCACCGCACGGCGCGATCGCGGCGGATGGCGTCTGGGCCCGCCTCTCACGGAGGGCGCCGCGCGTTTGACTCCGCCGGCCGCCCCGCCTAGACTGCCCGAGCGGGCGAAGCAGCCCTCGCGCCTCGCTTGAAAGGCCCCGTGAACCAAGTCATCTTCGGCGACAACCTCGACGTGCTGGCCGGCCTGCCGGACGCGTGCGCCGGCCTGGTCTACATCGACCCGCCGTTCAACACCGGCCGCCGCCAGACCCGCGTGACGCTGCGCACCGTCAGCGACCCCGAGCACGGCGACCGCACCGGCTACCAGGGGCGGCGCTACCGCACCGAGAAGCTCGGCACCACGAGCTACGCCGACGCCTTCGACGACTACCAGGCGTTCCTCGCCCCGCGCTTCGCCGAGGCCCGCCGCATCCTCGCCCCCGACGGGGCGTTCTTCCTGCACGTCGACTGCCGCGAGGCGCATTACTGCAAGGTACACCTCGACCAGGTCTTCGGCCGCGACGCATTCATGAACGAGATCGTCTGGGCCTACGACTACGGCGCCCGCACCCGCCGCCGCTGGCCCGCCAAGCACGACACCATCCTGTGGTACGCCATGGACCCCGGCGCCTACGTGTTCGACTACGACGCCATCGACCGCATCCCCTACCTCGCGCCGGCCCTCGTCGGGCCCGAGAAGGCCGCGCGCGGCAAGACCCCCACCGACGTGTGGTGGCAGACCATCGTCAGCCCCAACAGCCGCGAGAAGACCGGCTACCCCACCCAGAAGCCGCTGGCCATCCTCGAGCGCATCATCCGCGTCCACTCCCGGCCCGGGGACCTCGTCGTCGACTTCTTCGCCGGCAGCGGCACCACCGGCGAGGCCGCCGCCCGGCTCGGGCGCCGCTTCACGCTCGTCGACGACCACCCCGACGCCATCCGCGTCATGGCCCGCCGCCTCGCGCCGTACGGCGCCGCCATCGTCGGCGCCGCCGGCATCCTCGACGACGCCGGCCCCGACGCGGGCGGCGCCATCCGTCCGACCTGAGCCAGGAGACGCCCCATGCCCGTCGACCTCCGCCGCCGCAGCTACACCCAGGACCTCGACTTCAGCGCCGACGAGGCCCGGCACGTGCTCGACCTTGCCGCCGAGCTCAAGGCCGCCAAGCGCGCCGGGCGCGAGCAGCCGCGCCTGGCCGGCAAGAACATCGTCCTGATCTTCGAGAAGACCTCCACCCGCACCCGCTGCGCGTTCGAGGTCGCCGCGTTCGACCAGGGCGCGCACGTGACGTACCTCGGCCCCGACAGCAGCCAGCTCGGCCACAAGGAGAGCGTCGCCGACACCGCCCGCGTGCTCGGCCGGATGTACGACGCCATCCAGTTCCGCGGCTTCGCCCAGGACGCCGTCGAGACCCTGGCCCGCCACGCCGGCGTGCCGGTGTACAACGGGCTGACCGACCGGTTCCACCCCACGCAGGTGCTGGCCGACGTGCTGACGATGCGCGAGCACAGCCCCAAGCCTTTGGACCGCATCGCCTACTGCTACCTCGGCGATGCCCGCAACAACATGGGCAACTCGCTGATGGCCGGCGGCTGCCTGCTCGGGATGGACGTGCGCCTGTGCGCCCCGCGCTCGCTGTGGCCGGACGACGATCTCATCCGCACGTGCCGCGACCTCGCGCGCACCACCGGCGCGCGGCTGACCCTGACCGAGGACGTCGGCGCCGGGGTGGCCGGCGTCGACTTCGTGCACACCGACGTCTGGGTGTCGATGGGCGAGCCGAAGGCCGTCTGGGACGAACGGGTGGCGCTGCTGCGGCCGTACCGCGTCGACGCCGGCGTCATCGCCCGCACCGGCAACCCCGACGTCAAGTTCATGCACTGCCTGCCCGCGTTCCACGACCGCGCCACTGCCGTCGGCGAGGAGGTGTACCGCCGGACCGGGCTCGACGGCGTCGAGGTGACCGACGAGGTCTTCGAGAGCCCCCGCTCGATCGTGTTCGACCAGGCCGAGAACCGCATGCACACCATCAAGGCGCTGATGGTGGCCACGCTCGGCGACTGAGCCGCGCCGTGGCCTCGGTCCGGCCGTCGGACCCGCTCCCCGCGGCCGATCGCCCGCGCGTCGTCGTCGCCCTCGGCGGCAACGCCCTCCTGCGGCGCGGCGAGCCGCTGACGGCCGAGGCGCAGCGCGCCAACGTGCGCCGGGCCGCCGAGGCGCTGGCGCCGGTGGCGCGCGCCCACGCGCTCGTGATCTCGCACGGCAACGGCCCGCAGGTCGGGCTCCTGGCGCTGCAGGCCGCCGCGTACGGCGAGGTCGCGCCGTACCCGCTCGACGTGCTCGGCGCCCAGACCGAGGGCATGATCGGCTACCTCATCGAGCAGGAGCTCGGCAACCTCCTGCCCTTCGAGGTGCCGCTGGCCACCGTGCTGACGATGGTCGAGGTCGACCCCGCCGACCCGGCCTTTGCCGACCCCACCAAGTTCGTCGGCCCGGTCTACGACGCCGAGACGTCCCGCCGGCTGTCCGCCGATCACGGGTGGGCGTTCCGGCGCGACGGGGCGGGGTGGCGGCGCGTGGTGGCGTCGCCCCGGCCGCGGCGGATCTTCGAGATCCGGCCGGTGCGCTGGCTGCTCGAGCGCGGCACCATCGTGATCTGCGCCGGCGGCGGCGGCATCCCCACGCGCTACCTCGAAGACGGCACGCGCACGCTCGTCGGGGCCGAGGCCGTGGTCGACAAGGACCTGGCCAGCGCGCTCCTCGCCCGCGAGCTCGGCGCCGACGTGCTGGTCATGGCCACCGACGTCGACGGGGTGTACGCCGACTGGGGCACGCCGGCGGCGCGCCGGCTGGGGCGGGTCACACCCGCCGAGCTGCAGGCCCACGCCTTCGCCGCCGGCTCGATGGGCCCCAAGGTCGAGGCCGCCTGCGACTTCGTCGCGGCCACGGGCCGGCGGGCGGCCATCGGCGCGCTGGCCGACATCCCGGCGCTGGTGGCGGGCGACGGCGGGACGCAGGTGACGCCGGGTCGCGGGTGACGCCGGGCGTGGATGCGCGCCCGAGGGACGGCGGCGGGGAGCCCTTGTCCGGCCGGGCCCGGTCGGCGGCAGTTGCGACGGTGCCGGCGACGGCTTAAACATACCGTCACAAGTTAAGCTGGAGAGGGAGAAGTCAAGGTGGGGGAACGAGGGCGTTTGATGATGGCCAGGCCCTTGGCATCGTCGGCAAGGTATGCC
>QEVT01000315.1 GCA_003576755.1 bacterium
CGGGCGCGGCGGCCGGCGCGGCGCCGAGCGCCGCCGCCTCCACGGGCTCGCCACCCGCGTAGCTCACCGCCGACCCGGGCGCCAGCAGCGCCTCGCGCGGCACGTTGCCGACCTCGAGCACGAGCGGCGTGCCGGCCGTGACGGCGACCGTCGTGGCCGGTACGAACCCGTAGCGCGCGGGGGCCGCGCCGGCGTCCACCGCGTCGACCCCCACGCGGACCCACAGCACGTCGCGCGTCCAAAGCCCGGCGGGGACGTGCACCAGCCCGCCGACCGTCACGGTGGTGCCGGCCGGGAGCTGCGCCTGCACGGCTCCCCCCGCGGGGGCGTCATACAGGTTCGACCCGCCCGTGAGCGTGCCGGTGGCTTGGGCCACGAAGGCCACGGCCTGGGTCTGGCGGGCGGCCGCTTGGACAGGCGGGAGCGGATCGGCGCCCGTGACGCGCGTGCCGAGCTGCGGCCCGGCCCACCCGAGGCCGATGAAGAGCCCCGCCGTGGCGACGTTGCGCCACGACACGCCCGCGTTCGGCGGCGAGGCGTGGGCGAAGGCGGTGGGGATCGAGCGGGACCGGGCGGTCATGGTCATCCTCCTGGAGCAGAACGAATGTTCGGATGCACCGAGGAATATACCAGAACACATGTTCGATGTCAAGCGTCCCGAACCGGTTGACACGCCCGTAGGGCGCCGGATATAATGCCGCCGCCCGGCCGATCGACGTTTGAGGGCCGTGCGCGCGCCGAGAACGGCGCGCGTGCGGCCTCTCGTGATCTGGTGCCGGGTCATCGGTTCCCGGACAGGTGCACGGCTCTTGCCGCGCACCCACCGGGCCCTCACGGAGGAGAGATACACACCATGATGCGATTGCGATGGATGCCGCTCGTCGCGGCGGCGCTGTTGGGCGGCGCGCTCGTGACGGCCTGTGCGGCCGAAGAGCCGGCCGTTCCCGCTTCGGACGCCACGACCGGCGGCGAGCCGGCGATGGCCGAGACCCCGGCCGGCGAGGCGACGACCGCGCCAGAGGCGGACGCGGGCGGGTGCACCGACGAGCTCGGCTGCGTCGAGGTCGCCGCCGGCGACCCCGTCAAGCTGGCCTACATGCTGGTGGTCGCGGGCGACAACCAGACCCTCGGGCAGGACGCCAAGCGCGGCGTCGAGCTGGCGATCGCCGACAAGAGCACCGTGTTGGACCACCCCGTCGAGCTGGTCGGCGAGGACTCGGGCTGCAACGCCGAAGGCGGTCAGGCCGCGGCCCAGAAGCTGGCGGTCGACAAGACGATCGTCGCGGTGGTCGGCTCGTCGTGCTCGAGCGAGTCGGTGCCGGGTGCCCCCATCATCTCCGATGCCGGCCTTACGATGTTGTCGCCGTCGGCGACGGCGCCGATCCTCACCGACCCCGCCAAGCGGGCGCCGGGCTTCTTCCGCACGGCCCACAACGACAAGGTGCAGGGCAAGGTCGGGGCCGACTTCGTGTTCACGGGCCTCGGCCTGACGAAGGTGGCCACGATCAACGACGGCAGCCCGTACTCCGAGGGGCTCGTGGCGGCGTTCGAGGATGCCTTCAAGGCCCTCGGCGGCGAGATCGTGGCCCACGAGGCGGTCAGCGACAAGGACACCGACATGCGGCCCGTGCTGACGTCGATCGCGCAGTCGCAGCCGGAGTTCCTGTACTACCCGGTCTTCTCCGCCGGCGGCGGGTACATCACCACGCAGGCCAAGGAGATCGCGGGCCTCGAGACCGTTCCGACCATGGGCGCGGACGGCATGTTCTCGCCCGACTTCCTCAAGGCGGCCGGCGACGCCGCCGAGGGCATGTACCTCTCCAGCCCCGACTTCTCGGTGTTCGGCAGCGACTACAAGGACAAGTTCCTGCCGGCGCACGAGGCGGCCTACGGCGAGAAGCCGGTCAGCGCCTTCCACGCCCATGCCTACGACGCCGCCAACATCATCTTCGGCGCGGTGGAGTCGGTGGCGGTGAAGAACGCCGACGGCTCGCTGTCGATCGGCCGCAAGGCGATGCGCGACGCCATCGCCGCCACGTCGGGCTATCAAGGGCTGACGGGCAGCCTCACGTGCGACGCCAACGGCGACTGCGCCGATCCCGTCCTCGCCGTGTACAAGATCAACCTCGCCGACGTCGAGGCCGGCAAGGGCCTCACCGAGATGGAGAAGGTCTGGCCGAAGTAAGGCCCGCGGCCGCGGCTCCTGGCCCGGCGGACTCCGCGGGGGCGGCCTGCGCGCCGCCCCCGCTCGGCGGATGGCTCGGCTTCGTGACGGCCCCGGGACGGTCCGGGGCCGCCCTGTGAGGTGTGGTGCCCGACATGCCCGTACGCAGCGGTGGTGACAAGCTGTCACGGTTCATGACCGTGACGGCCGCGCTGGCCGTGCTGGCCGTCCTGGTCTACGGTCCGTTCCGGATCCTGCAGGCCGGCAAGTACTCGTCGGAGAACTGGTTGGACTTCATCGTGTTCGGGCTGGCGCAGGGCAGCCTGTACGCGCTGATCGCCCTCGGCTACACGCTGGTCTACGGCATCCTGCGGATGATCAACTTCGCCCACGGCGAGGTCTTCATGTGCGGTGCCTTCACCGGCTACTTCGCCGCCGCGGCGCTCGACGGATCGGGGTTCATGGATCGTCACCCGCTCGTCGGCCTCCTGGCGGTCACGGTGGTGGCAGCGTCGACGTCGATCGGCGTCGCGGTCCTGCTCGAGCGCATCGCCTACCGCCCGCTGCGCCGTGCGCCGCGGCTCGTCCCGTTGATCACGGCGATCGGTGCCTCGCTGTTCCTGCAGTACACCGTCAGCGGCCTGTACGGCTCCGGCCTCGAGACCTATCCCGACGTCGACGTCCTCAAGGGCGACTGGCAGATCCTCGGCATCGGGATCCTCAAGACCCAGGCGGTGGTCATCGCGGCGGCCGTGCTCATCATGCTGTCGCTCTACGCGTTCGTGCAGCACACGCGCACCGGCCGTGCCATGCGCGCGGTGTCGGAGGACAAGGACACGGCTGCGCTGATGGGCATCGACGTCGACGGCATCATCGTCCGCACGTTCGTCTTGGGCGGCGCCCTGGCGGGCGTGGCCGGGGTGCTGCACGCCCTGATCTACAAGCAGGTCGTCTTCAACATGGGCTTTCAGCCTGGGCTGAAGGCATTCACGGCCGCGGTCCTCGGCGGCATCGGCAACGTCCCGGGGGCGATGCTCGGCGGGCTGTTCCTCGGCGTCGTCGAGTCGATCGGCCCCGGCTTGTTCCTCGAGGGGCTCGGGATTCCGGCGGCGTACCAGCTCAAGGACGCCATCGCGTTCACGCTGCTCGTGCTCGTGTTGATCTTCCGTCCCACCGGCATCCTCGGCGAGCGCGTGTCGGAGAAGCGCGCGTGACGCCGCGCGGCGGGGGCTGGGCACGCCTGGCGGGCCACGCACGGGCCGGGGCCATCGCCGGCGGGCTCATCGTGTTCCTCGGGCTCGTCGGCGTGCTCGAGACCTTCGGCAAGCGTTCGATCGTCGAGGACGTCGTGGGGCTGCCGGAGGTGCTCGGGCTCACGATCGTCTTCGCGCTGGCGCGCCGTGCGTGCAGCCCCGCCGCGGCCGGGCGCGACGTGGTCGGCGGCGCCCTCGCCGGCTTGGTCGCCGCCGTCGTGGTCGGCGGTTTCGTGGCCGTCGGGCCGACGTTCGCCCTCGGCGGCGTCGAGATCCGCCTTCGCGACATGTTCATCCGGGCCTCGCCGCAGCTCTATGCCATCCTCGACGCCTTCTTGTGGCATCTGCCGCTGGCCGGCCTGCTCGCCGGGGCCGTCGCCTTCGTGCCGCCGGCGCTGCGGCGCCCGGCAGGCGCGGGGTTGGCGGCGGTCGTCCTCGTCGGCCTGTTGAGCGACCACGTCAAGCTCGTGCTCGACCACAACGCCGTGCCGGCCGCCTGGACGCGCCGGCTGATCAGCGGCAAGGCGCTGACCCCCGGGGGCGCGACGCTCGTGTGGCTGGTGGTCGCGCTTGCGCGCGGCGCCTGGGTGGCCCGCGGCGGCGCGGTCCGCGCGGCGCTGGCGGCGCGCCCGCCGGCCGAG
>QEVT01000316.1 GCA_003576755.1 bacterium
GGAGGCGGACCGCGTACGGCAGCCACACCCGCGCCGGCTCGACCGTCAGCGCCCCGGTGTCGGAGAGCGCGCCGACGGTGGCGCGCACCAGGCCCGACCCCGGCCGCGTGCCGGCGACCGTGGTCACGGCCTCGCCCCGGCCGTCGGTGGCGGCCGCGCGCGCGGCCAGCCGCCCGATGTCGGTGTCGAACGCGACCGTCGTGCCGGCCGACGGGTTGCCGAACTCATCGGCCACCCGGGCGACCGCCCGCGCTTCCCCGCCCACGCGGATGGCGTCGGGCAAGACGGCCAGCTCGATGCTCGCCGGCGGACCGGGGACGAACGGGATCTCGAGCGCCTCGCCGAGCGCGCCGCTCGTGGCCCGGACCGTCGCCGTGCCGGTGCGGATCCCCGCCCGCAGCGTCGAGGTCACCGTGCCGTCGGCGTCGGCGCGCGCCTCGGTGACCGACAGCAGGCCGAGCGTGGTCGAGAGCCCGATCAGGGCGTCCTCCACGCCGTTGCCGAAGGCATCGCGCAGCGTGGCGGTGACCACCGTGGTCTCGCCGCCCACCGGCAGCCGTGGCCGGGCGGCGGCGAGCGTCAGCGACTGCGGCGGGCCGGCGGTGAAGCGCACGCGCACCACGCCCCCGCGGTCCCCGGTCGACACCGCGCGCACCGTGGCCAGCCCCGTGCGGTCGCCCGTCGTCAGCGTGGTCTCGGCGGTGCCGTTGCGCGTCTGGCTGACCGCCGGGGCCACGGCGCCGAGGTCGGTCGTGAAGAAGACCGACGTGCCGTTGGCCACCGGGTTGCCGAACCGGTCGGTGACGCGCGCCGTCACCTTGCCCGTGGCGCCGCCGACCGTCAGCCGGTCGGGGCCGCGGACGGTCACCGTCACCACGGCGCCGGGCACCACGACGAGGTTGGCCGACGACACGTTGTCCTCGGGCGTGCGCTCCGCGGCCTTGGGCGTGCCGGCCGTGGCCCGGTTGGTCACCTCGTTGCGCGGGCCCCAGCGCAGGCTGGTGTCGATGCGGGCGCCGATCGTGAGCAGGCCGACCTGCCCCGGCCGAAGCTGGTCCACGCGGAAGCGGTAGGGCGGGCCGTCGGGCAGCCGCTCGATCTCCGGACCCGGCGGGAAGAACGCCGTCCGGAACGTCGGCGACACCAGGCCGCTCGGCAGCGGGTCGGCCACGTCGAGGTCGAACACCGGGCCCGCCCCGACGTTCTCGACGCGCAGCGTGAACGTGACGGCCTCGCCGGGCACCACCACCGTCTGCGGCTCGGCCGACTTGGTGATGCGGATGTCGAGCGCTTCGAACGCGATCGACGCCTGGCCGGATGCCGCGCCGGCCGAGGCTTGCACGACGGCATCGCCGGCCACGCCGCCCGTGCGCAGCCGGGTCCGGGCGACGCCGCCGGTTGTCGTCAGCGCCATGGCGTCGAGCGTGCCGAGGTTGGTGACCACCAGCACCGAGGTGCCGTCGCGCACCGGGTGCCCGAAGGCGTCGCGCACCGCGATGGTCAAGTCGGTGGTCGCCGTGCTGTTGGCTGGCAGCGACGGGGCCGCGGGCGAGATCACCACCGTGGCCGGCGGTCCGGCCGTCAGCGCGATGGTCCGCGTGTCGGCCACGTCGCCCGCCGCCGCCCGCACGTTGGCCACCCCGATGTCGACGCCGCTGGCGAACACCGTCGCCGCCCGCCCGTTTTGTGTCAGCACGCGATCGGGCGTGACGCTCCCGAGGTCGGTGCTGAAGCGCACCTCCGTGCGGTCGGGCACCGGCCGGCCGAGGGCGTCGCGCACGTCGGCCGTCACCGTGGTGGTCTCGCCGCCGACCGCCAGGCTCGCGGCGCCGGCCGTCAGGGCCAGCGTCGCGGGCGGTCCGGCCGTGAACGGCACGTCGAGCGTCGCGGACGGCGCGCCGTCCGCGCCCCAGCCCTGCGCCGCGATCCGGCCGGTGCCGATGGCGGCGCCGGCCCGCAAGCGCGTGACCACCTTGCCCATGCGCGTCGTCAGCCCGGCGACGAGCACGTCGGCGTTGACCTCGCCCGACGCGACGGTGAGCTCGAGCACGTGGGTGCCCGCGCCAAGGCCGGCCGCCAGCACGCGGTCGACCCACGCCCGGCGGGGGCCGAGCGTCGAGATGGTGCCGACCGGCCGGCCGTCGATCCGTGCCGTGAACGTCCCGGGGCCGATCACGGTCTGCCCGTAGCGGGCGAGCACGGCATCGCCCTCGAACGACCAGGTCAGCGTGGCGCCCGGCTGGCTGGACCGCAGGTAGCCCGCACCGCTGAACGGGCCGAAGGTCGCGCTGTCGAACTCGCCCCACTCGCCGGAACGCTGCACCGCGCCTGGCCCGGCCGCGTACTCGACCTCGACCCGTGCGCCGGGCGCTTCGAGCGTGCCGCCGCCCTCGATGCCCAGCCACACCAGCGTGCCGTCCGCGGCGGGGCGGCCGGCGGCGTCGGTCAGCGACGCCGTCAGCGTGCTCTCGGCGGTACCGTTGGCCACGAGCTGCGGCGGGTCGGCCGCGAGCTTGAGCTGGCGCGGCGTGCCGAGCGCCGGCAGGTAGCTCACGGTGCCGAGCGCCGCGTCGTCCGGGCGGTGCTGGATCAACGCCTCGATGTCCGGGGCGTAGGCCGTGCCCCACGCGTTGTACGTGGCGTCGACGTCGTGCGACGTGCCCGCCCCGGCGCGCGCGTTGACCAGCGCCAGCGCGGCGCCGCCGTTGCCGGCCAGGGTGTTGCCCTCGCCCGCGAAGCCGCCGAGCTTGATGTCCGAGACCGCTCCGGGCGCCGTGGCGGCGGTCTCGACGACGCGGACGCCGTCGGCGTTGCCGGCGACGGTGCTGCGATGCAGCCACATGCTCTCGATGTCGACCACTTGCAGGCCCGGCCCGGCCCCGTCCACGACGGTGACATCGGCGATCTCGAACGCGCCGAGCACGCGCTCGGCGTAGATGCCGGCGCCGAGCGCGCCCGGCGGGCGCCGCGTGGCCTCGATGGTGCCGCCCTGCACGCGCACCATGGTCAGCCCCGCGCCGCCGCCGCGCAGCGCGACGGCCCCCCGCGGGGTGCCCGCGCCCGCGCCCGCGCCGATGACCCGGTTGAGCAAGAGGTCGACGTGGTCGAGCCGGCCGCCGGACGCGACCGCGACGTCGATCCCCTCCGCCCCGGCGCCGAGCACCGAGTTGTCGACGATGGTGACGTCGGTGCCGAGCCCCGCCAGCCCCTGCCCGCCGAGGTCGTGCACCGCGATGCCGCGCTGTCCCGCCGTGCGCAGCGTGTTGCGCGCGATCTCGACGTCGTCGCCGTGGGCGCGCACGTGGATCGCCGTGCCCGCCACCGCGTCGATCGTATTGTCGGCGACGGCGGCGCGCGTGGCGCCGGCCACGACGATCCCGTCGCGCCCGCCGCGCACGTGGTTGGCGACGATGGCGAGGTCACGGGCCCAGGCGGCGACGACGGCGGCATCGCCCGGCGCCCCGGCGCCGACGCCGCTGAAGTGGTTGTCGGCCACCCGGCCGTCGACCACGTCGGCGTCGACCGCCGCTGCCGGCCGCCCCGGCGGCGGCGGCACGGGGTCGCCGACCCGCCGCCCCGCCAGCCAGACGCCGACGGTGTGCGAGATGAACCGGAAGCCCGACACCTCGACGCCGGCGACGTCCCCGCCCGCGGCGTCGACCGTGAGCGCGACACCCGGCTGCCCGCCCGACCGCCCCACCCACACGGCATGCCGATCGGGGTCCGGGGCCGCCGACGGGTCGCCGACGCCGGGGCCCTGGAAGGCCAGGCCTTTCCCCGCCGCCAGCACGGTCTCGGTGTAGCGGCCGGCGGCGACGCTGATCACGTCGCCGTCGGCGGCGGCATCCACGGCGGCCTGGATCGCCTGGTAGCACGGGCGCTGGCCCTCGCAGCCGGCGGTGTCGTCGACGTAGCGCACGGTGCCCGACTGGGCGTGCCCGGGCGCGGGGCCGGCCGCCAACGCCGCGAGCGCGCCGAGCGCGGCGAGCGCCGCGAGCGCGGCGGCATGGCCGGCCGGCCC
>QEVT01000317.1 GCA_003576755.1 bacterium
CGGCGCCAGCACCGCGACGGCGCGCAAGGCGTACGTGCCGCCCCGGATTGTCCACGAGGTCCCGCTCGAGACCCGGGCCGGCTCGCCGCTGTTTATCCACGGCGACCCGTACGCGGCCGAAGGAGAGTGGCAGAACCCGTGGGACCCGGACTACCAGCCCTGACCGGTCGCGACTGATCCCGGCGGGCCAGGCACGCGGCCTGGCCCGCCGGCGACCGCTGGCGAGGGCCGGCGGCATGCGCCTGGTCGGGCATGCCGCCGGCCCTCGCATTGCACGGCGGTCGCGGTACAATAGCGGCATGGCGACACCCCAGCGGCAGGACCGGTGACCGGCCCGGCACGGCGGGCGGCGCGGCGCGGCATCGCGGTCGCGGTCGGCTGCGGCATGCTGACGGCGTGCGGCAGCGCCCCCCCGACGCCCACGCCGACGCCGTCGTCCGGCCCCGCCGCCGCGACGGTCGATCCTCGCCCCGTCCTGGCCGGCCCCGCATCGCCCGAGGCCCTCCAGTCGCGCGTCCCCGCGCTGGCCACCCGCGAGGCGGCGTGGACGGCGGCGCTGGCGAGCGCGGCGCCGATCCTGCCGTTTTCCGGCGCGATCGACGCCGACCGGCGCACGGCGCACGACCTGGCGCTTGCCCAGCCCGAGGTCCTGGCCATGGCGCGCGACCCGCAGACCGGCGCGCCGCTGCGCGCCGAGGTCATGCAGGTCCGGCCGCTCTTGCCGGCGGACGTGACCGAGGCCACCGCGGCGTGCCGCGCGTCGCGTTGCCACCGCGTCGAGATCTACAACTATGCGACCAACGCCACGCTCGTCGCGACGGTCGACGTCGCCGCGGGCCGCCTCGTCGCATCCGAGACCCGGCCCGACACCCAGCCGGAGCTGCCGCCCGCGCTGGGGGACCTTGCCGCCGAGATCGCCAGCCGCTCGCCCGAGGTCGCGGCGGCGCTCGGTGAGGCGCCCGGCGCCGGCGATGCCGGCATGCCCAACGTCAAGACCGCGCTCAACGGCAGCCGCTGCGAGCGCTCGCGGCACCTGTGCGTCGCGCCGACCTTCATCCAGGGCGACCGCGCGCTGTGGGCCATCGTGGACCTGACCGACGGGCGGCTGGTCGGCACCCGCTGGACCGACCTCGGGCAGGCGCGGAGCGCGGCCGTCACCGAAAAGGGCTTGCAGGACGAGGCGGTGATGGCCACGTACTGCGAGCGGTCCACGGTCGTCGAGCGCGACGGGTGGTCGCTTGCATACCGCCTGACCCCGTCCGACGGTCTCGAGCTCGTCGACGTCCGCTTCCAGGGCCGCCCGGTCATCCGATCGGCCAAGCTCGTCGACTGGCATGTCAGCTATTCCGGCGCCGACGGCTTCGGGTACAGCGACGCCGTGGGCTGCCCGCAGTTCAGCACGGCCTCGGTCGTCGCGTTCAACGGCCCGGCCATCGAGGACCTGCCGCCCGCGGACGGCTCGGGTGGCGAGGCCGACGGGTTCGCGATCGTCCAGGACTTCCGCAGTGAGCTGTGGCCTGCGGCGTGCAACTACCGCTACACCCAGCGGTTCGAGCTCTACCGCGACGGCCGCTTCCGCATCGGCGGCGCCAACCTCGGACGCGGGTGCGGCAACCAGGGCACGTACCGGCCGGTGCTGCGCATCGACGTGACCGCCGGCGGCGACGGCACGGCCGACACCGTGTCGGCCTGGGACGGAACGGTGTGGCAGCCGTGGACCGAAGAAGGTTGGCGATTGCTGGACGACGCCGCGCCCGACACCGCCGAAGGGCAACCGCTGCGCATCACGACCGCCGACGGCGGCGGATACGCCGTCGCGCCCAACCGCGGCCAGTTCGGCGACGGCAGCCGCGGCGACGACGCGTGGGTGTACGTCACGCGCCACCATCCCGACGAGGGCGACGGCGACCTCCTGACCATCGGCCCGTGCTGCAACGCCGATCACCGGCAAGGCCCCGAGCAGTTCATGGTGCCCCCGGAGCGCGTCGACGCCGCCGACGTGGTGCTGTGGTACGTGCCGCGGCTCGTCAACAGCGACGTCCCCGGGGAGCAGTACTGCTGGGCCGAGGCCGTGATCGAGGGCGGGCGCACCGTGGCCAGGGTCTACCCGTGCGCCTTCGGCCCGATGTTCGTGCCGCTGGGGGGCGGGTCGTGATCGGGCGGCGCGGGCCGGCCCGCCGTGGCGCACAGGGGCACCGATGACGCGGCGGGAAAGCGCCGGCGGCGGCCGGGCGGTCCCGCCCTCCCGACCTGCGGCGACGGACGGCGCCCGACGGGCCGCGCCCGCCGCCATGGTGCTCGTCGCCGTCGCCGCCCTGGCCGGATTCCTGGCATGGCGGATGGCCGGCGGCTCGGGCGGAACAGACGCCGGCGGGCCGCTTCCGATCGGCGGCGCCACGGCGTGCCAGGTGCGCCCGCCGTTCACCGCGGCCATGGGGCTGGGACCGCGCGCCGCGCTCGGCACCTCCGTCGAGGGGGTCAAGGGCCTGGCGGTGCTCGATCCCGACAAGCCCTTGGAGGCAGGCGGCGTGTTCCAGCACCCGACGTGGGACGACGCCGGCTACCTCGGCCCCTTCGTCTACGACCGCGCGGGCAACGTCTACGTGGCGCCCGTGCCGCTCGTCAGCCTCGAGGAGAACCCGCCCGAGCAGCAGAACACCGTCTACCGCGTCGACGGGCAGACGATGGCCATGGCGCCGTTGGTCGCGCTCCCGTCGGCGCGGCCGCCTTCCGGGGCCAACCCGTTCGGCGTGATCGGGCTGGCCTACGACTGCGACACCCACAGCCTGTACGCGTCGTCGGTGGCGGGATCGACCGCCGGCACCGAAGCCGGCCGGATCCATCGGATCGACCTCGCCACGGGCGCCGTGGCCGACCAGCTCGAAGGCGCCGACCCGTTCGGCCTGGCCGCGTTCAACGGCGCGCACGGCAAGCGGCTGTACTTCGGGCTCGCACGCCGGCCCGAGCTGCACTCCGTCGCGCTCGCCGCGAACGGCGACTTCGCCGGCCCGCCGCGCCGCGAGCTGTCGCTGGCCGACCTGCCGAACGGCACGCAGGACAAGATCCGGCGCCTTCGGATCGGGCCGGGACCGGCGCCGGAGATGACGGTCCACGCGTACGACTTCACCTACAGCCTGAAGGTCGCCAGCGAACGGCGCGAGCGCGTCCTGGTGTTCGCCTACGACGCGGCCGCAGATGCCTGGGCGTTCAAGGCCGAGGCCCCCGCCGCCGGGCCGTGACCACGCCCCCGGGCCGCGCCGAGCGCATGCGCCCGGCGACTCAACTCGTGACCCATCGCATTCCCGCCGAGGACGAACCCCGATGACCCTCCCCGCTGCCTTCCGCCTGCCGTTCCTCGCCGTCCTCTTGGGGCTGTCCGGCATGTGCGCGCTCGTCTACCAGACCGCCTGGCTGCGCGACCTCCGCCTGGTCTTCGGCGGCGCGACGCCTGCCGCCGCGGCCGCCCTGGCGATCTTCATGGGCGGGCTCGGGATCGGCAGCGCCGTGCTGGGGCGGCGCGCCGAGGCCGCACCCGATCCCCTGCGGCTGTACGGGCTCATCGAGCTCGGCGTCGGCGCATCGGCGCTGCTCACGCCGTTCCTGCTCGTTGCCGTGCGGGCGCTGTACGTCGCCACCGGGGGCATCTCGGCGCTGGGGCTGGTTCCCGCGACGCTGCTGCAGCTCGTGCTGTCGGCCGTGGTGCTGGGCGTCCCGTGCGCGCTGATGGGCGGCAGCCTGCCGGCGGCGTTCAAGTGGGCCGAGACCGAACGCGCCGACCGCGACGCCCAGCGCGGCGATCTCGGCGTCCTCTACGGGGTCAACACGCTCGGGGCGGTGGCCGGCGTGATGCTCAGCACCTTTTGGATCCTCGAGGCCTGGGGGATCCGCACGACGGTCTGGGCGGCGGCGGTGATCAACCTGGCGGTCGGGGCCGCGGCCTGGTGGGCGTCGCGGGGTGGGGAGGGCGCGTCCGGCCGCGCGCGCGCCGACCGGCCTCAGCCGGCGGCCGCCGGAGC
>QEVT01000318.1 GCA_003576755.1 bacterium
CGCGGCCGGCATCAGGCCCGAGCGGACGAGCGGCCAGGCATACGTCACCAGCGCGCCGAGCCCGAGGGCCATGCCGACGAGGTCGAGGATGCCGCCGATGTACGGCAGGGCCGTCAGGATCGCGAACACCAGCGCGCCGACCAGGACCACGACATAACGGTTCTCGGCCTGCGCGGGCGCGAGCCGGCCCAACAGCCAACGCCCGACCCAGATGCTGACGACGACACGGCCGATCCAGCCGAGCAGGATCGTGCCGAAGGTCAAGAGCGCGAAGCCCAGGAACGACGCCGACAGGATGGGTCCGACGAGCGGGTCGAGGTTGATGGTGCCGACGATGATCAGCCCGAGCACCATGGCGACCAGGAGCATCAGCACGCCGGCCGCCGCCGCGATCAGCGTCAGGCAGCCCCACCCGGCGCTCGGCGCCGGCTGGGCCGCGAGGATCCCGTGCGCGCTGCCCAGGAGCCGCGGCGTCAGCCACGCCAGGAACAGGCCGATGATCGCCAGCGACACGAACGACTTGAACATCCCGCCGAGCCAGTCGAGCGCGCGATCGGCGGCCGTCGGCGGCGGGGGCGGCGGCGCGGCCTCGGCCTCCGGGGCCGACGTCGCCGGCTGGGTCGCGGCCTCGGTGAACGAGACGCCGCCGGACACCGCGTCCTCGCGGACGGTCGACGCCGCGGGGCTGGTGTAGCGCAGCGCGCCGCCGACGCGCGCCCCGTCGCCGAGGGTGAGCCCCATCGGCACGTTGCGCGGCAGCGCCGGCGCGTCGGGCATGAACATCGTCCACCACGTCGGCGGCGCGGCCGTCCCCGGCGCGTCGACCGCCGCGTCGACGTCGCCGTTGACGGCCCCCTGGATGTCCAACCCGCCGCCGCCGAAGCGCAGGTCGCCTTCGACGGTGCCGTCGACGATCCCTTGCGCGCCGCCGACGGCGACGTCGCCGCCGATCGTCGCGCCCTCGCCGATCCCCACGCTGTAGCCCGCGGCCACCAGCTCGCCGCCGATGCGCGCCCCGGGCTCGGCCTGGACCATGAAGCCGGCCGCGCGGACGTCGCCGTTGACGGTCCCCTGGATGACCACGCTCTGCCCGCCGGCCATCAGGTCCCCCTCGATCACGCCGCCCGAGGCGACCTCGACCTTGGTGCCCCCGGAGATCAGGTCGCCGTCGACGCGGCCCTCGATCCGGACGGTGTTCCCGAACGCGTAGAGGTTGCCGGTGACCGACTGCCCTGCCGGCAGCACGTACGTGTCGTCGCCCGCGAACGTCGTGGCGAACGCCCGGGGGGCGAGCGCCAGCCCGAGCACGGCCAGCACGGCCAATCCTGCCATGCGCCTGCGACTCATGCGGATCCTCCTCTTGTGCAGCGATTGAATGGTATCGCCCGCACGTCGCGGCCGCCGCGAGCGGCGGCCGCGACGTGCGTCGCGCACGATGATGCGCGCCTTCTTGACAATACGCAACACCCCGCCGGCTGGTTGTGCGTTCGGCTAGTCCCCGACGGCGCCCGGGGCGGCGACCGCGAAGCCGTCGGAGGGCATCCGTCCGTTGCCGAGGGTCGTCATCAACGCGGTGTCGGCGAAGATCGCCTCCATCGTGTCGTGCCAGATCGGCGCGGCGCTGGTGCTGCTCAGGACCTCCCCGCCCATGGGCCGGCCGTCCTTGTTGCCGGTCCACACGCCGACCGTGACGTAGGGCGTGTAGCCGAGCGTGAGGGTGTCGCGGACGTCGTTGGTCGTGCCGGTCTTGACGGCGGCCGGGCGCGACACCTGCATCGGCGGGCCGGCGGGGAAGACCGGCTGGCGGGCCCGCACGTCCGACAGCATGTCCGAGATCTGCCGCGCCGTCGCCGCCGACACCACCCGCCGGGCGTGCGGGGCCAGGACGTACAGCGTGCCCTCGCCGCTCATGGTCTCGATCTTGAGGATGCCCGCCGGCTTGACGAACCGCCCGCCGTTGGCGAACGCGCCGTAGGCGCCGGTGATGTCGACCAGCGGCACCTCGGCGCTGCCGAGCGCGATGCTGAGGCCGTAGCGCCACGGATCGCGGTCGAGCCGCACGCCCAGCCGGGTGGCCAGGTCGTGGACGCGGACCACGCCGACGTCGGCCGTCAGCGCCACCGCCGCCGCGTTCAGCGAGTTCCCGAGCGCCAGCCGCATCGGCACGGCGCCGCGGTACACGCCGTCGAAGTTGGTCGGCCGGTAGCCGTGCCCGACGGCATCCGGGAGCGGAGCGTCGTCCAGGATGGAGTCCGGGGTCCACCCGGCCTCGAGCGCCGCGGCGTACGCGATGGGCTTGAACGACGAGCCCGGCTGGCGCGGGTGGACGGCCATGTTGATCTGCCCGCTCTGGGGGTCGTCGTAGTCGATGCCGCCGACCATCGCGAGGATCTCGCCGGTGGACGGGCGCTCCACCACGACGGCGGCGTCGGTCACGAGCCGCCCGCTGGCGCGCAGGCCGGCGATGTGCCGGGCCGCCAGCGCCGTCAGGCGATCGTTCAGCTCGAGGTCGATGGTCGTCGTCACGGTGAACCCGCCGCGCGCGGCGAGCTGCGGGCCGATGGCGCGCGGGAGCGCCTCGCCGATGACGTAGTCCACGAAGTGCCCGCCGTAGCGCGGCGGCGGGGCGGGGGGCTCGGTCAAGCGGATGGGGGAGGTCCGGATCAGCTCGGCCTCGGCCGGCCGAAGCAGCCCCTCCTGCACCATGCGGTCCAGCACGACGGCCTGGCGCGCGCGCGCGCCCGCCGGGTTGACGAACGGGTTGAGCGCCGTCGGCGCCTGGAGCAGGCCCGCCAGCAGGGTGCTCTCGACCGGCGCGAGCTCCCGCACGTGCTTGCCGAAGTACCGGTTGGCGGCGGTCTCGACGCCGTAGGCGCCGTTGCCGAAGTAAGCCACGTTGAGGTACGACTCCAGGATCTCCGCCTTGGAGTACGCCTCGTCGACCTCGGCCGCCAGGTACACCTCGCGCATCTTGCGCTCGATGCTGCGCTCGAAGCGCTCGTCGGCGTCGAACGCCACCAGCCGCACGAGCTGCATGGTGATGGTCGACGCCCCGGACACCGTCCCGCCGGCCTGCGAGTTCTGCACGATGGCCCGGGCGAACGCCTTGCGGTCGATGCCACGGTTCTGGTAGAACGTGCGGTCCTCGGTGGCCACCACCGCGTCGCGCAGCACGCGCGGGATGTCGTCGATGGGCACCCACGTCCGGTAGCCGTACGGCGCGACCTCGGCCAAGAGGCGGCCGTGGCGGTCGAGGATGCGCGAGGTCTGGAAGAAGTCGTGGGTGCGGATGGCCTTCAACCGGTGGCGGTAATGGTCGAAGTCGACGCTGCGGCCCTTGGCGGTGGCGCAGCCGGCCGCGGCGAGGTTCAACGACAGGCAGGCGAGGACGATCGACCGCACCGAGGTGAGGCGGCAAGACGATGGCAAGGACATGGCCCGCGCTCTGGGATGACCGGCCGGCGGGCGGCGACGGCGGCGCCGTGCGCGCCGCGGTCGATCTCCCGCTGGCCTCGATGGATGACAGGGCGCCCGGTCCCGCATCCGCCGCGGCAAGCGGCGGCGCGCGGAACGACCGCGACGTGTATTGAGTATACCACGGCATTAAGCGAATTGTAACCCGCCCTCCCAGGTTGGCCCGGCATGCGATGGCGGTGGCTTGCGCCGCCGATGCTTGCCATCCCCTCATGATCCCCGTATACTCTCGCACCATGGTCGCGGTGCTCTTCGGCCTCTCGGTGGCCGTGGTGACGGCATGTGCGTACACCATCCTCAGCGAGCGCATGGACTACGCCTCGGTCCACCGGCGCCAGCTGGATGCGTGGGCCGCCATGGCGGCGGTGACGTGCCTGGTCGGGATCCTGTTCGGCGGGGCCGAGGCCCGCAGCGCGGCGCAGTCGGTGACGCGCCAGGGCCGGCTCGAGCCGGCCGGGCCCGCCGGGGCGGCTGCCCCCATCGATCGGCTGGGGTTCCCGCC
>QEVT01000319.1 GCA_003576755.1 bacterium
GCCCGGCGCGCCGCCGTCCCGACGCCCAGCCCGGCGCCGAAGCCCAGCACGTGCGCCAGCACGTCGGTCTCGGGGCCAAAGCCCAGCAGGGCGAGGAGCAGGACGCCCGCCAGCACGGGCAGCCACGGCCACCGGCGCCGGCCGCCCTGCCGCAGCCGGTCGAACTGGGCGCCGGCCAGCACGCCCAGGGCCCCGAACACGGCCGTCGACGCGCCGACGCCGCTGTAGGCGGTGCCGTGGAGCACGGCGTTGGCCGCGTTGCCGAGCGTCCCGGCCGCGACGACGGCCGCCAGCCCGGCGCCGGGGCCGAGCGTGAGGCAGACGGCCGCCAGCAGCAGCGCCCCGCCGAGGGCGTTGGCCGCCAGGTGGGTCGCGTCGGCGTGCAGGGTGAGCGCGGTCACGGCGCGCCAGACCTCGCCGTCCCCGAAGGCGTCGGCGTCGAGCGCCCCGCGCGCGAACCACGCCGACCCCGCCGCGCGCGGGCCGGACCACGCATGCAGCACCGCCAGCCCGCCGACCGCGCCGAGCGCCACGGCCCACGCCGGCCACCGCCGCCCGGGCCGGGGATCGTCGGCGGCGTGGGTGGCGATGGCCGACGGGTCGAAGTTCTCGGTCTCGTAGGCGCCGAGGGCTTCGACGGTGCGGGCCGCGTCGTCGGGCGACACCACGAGCTGCCAGCCGCCCGCGGCATCGGGGGTCAGGTGGTAGGGGATGCCCTCGGCATCCAGGACGAGCGCCCATTCGCGGGCCTTGGCGTGATCCATCGCGGGGATGATGGTAGCGCGCGTATCATTTATCCACGAACCCACCGCCCCCAGGAGCCCCGCTTGGCCCGCTCGACCCGCCCCTCGCCCGGCCCCGCCGCCTCGCCCGGCCCGGAACCTTCTCCGCCCCTCCCCGCCCCGCCGTCCGCCGCTCCGCGCGACCGCGGCCTCTACTGCAACCGCACGCTCAACCTGCGGTCGGTGCGCGCCATCGGCTACGACATGGATTACACGCTCATCCACTACCGCGTCGACGCGTGGGAGGGGCGCGCCTACGCCCACGTCCAGCAGATGCTGCGGTCGCGCGGCTGGCCGGTCGACCACCTCGCGTTCGATCCCGACGCCGTCATCCGGGGGCTCATCATCGACCGCGAGCTCGGCAACGTCGTCAAGGCCAACCGGCACGGCTACGTCAACCAGGCCGCCCACGGCACCCGGATGCTCGACTTCGACACCCAGCGCCGGACCTACGCCGACACCCTCGTCGACCTGTCCGACCCGCGCTGGAGCTTCCTCAACACCCTGTTCTCGCTGTCCGAGACCACGCTCTACGCGCAGCTCGTCGACCTGCTCGACGACGGCGCGCTGCCGCACGGCATCGGCTACGCCGAGCTCCACGACGTCGTCCGCCGCAGCATCGACGCCGCGCACGTCGAGGGCGCGCTCAAGGCCGAGGTCATCGCCGACCCCGACCGCTTCGTCGAGCTCGACCCCGACACCCCGCTGGCCCTGCTCGACCAGCGGGCCGCCGGCAAGCGGCTGCTGCTCGTCACCAACTCCGAATGGCACTACACCCGCGCCATGATGGCCTACGCGTTCGACCGCTTCCTGCCCGCCGGCACCACGTGGCGCGACGTGTTCGACATCGCCATCGTCGCCGCCCGCAAGCCGGCGTTCTTCCGCGAGCGCATGCCGTTGTTCGAGGTCGTCGACGACACCGGGCTGCTGCGGCCCGTCGGGACCGACCTCGGCCGGAACCGGGTGTTCCTGGGCGGCAACGCCGGCCTGATCGAGGCCGCGCTCGGCGTGTCCGGCGGCGACATCCTCTACGTCGGCGACCACATGTTCGGCGACGTGCACGCGCCCAAGGGCATCCAGCGCTGGCGCACCGCGCTCGTGCTCCGCGAGCTCGAGGCCGACCTGGCCGCCGAGGCCGCGTTCGCGCCGCGCCAGGCCGAGCTCTCCGCGCTGATGGACGTCAAGACGCGCCTGGAGCTCGACTACTCGCAGGCCCGGCTCGACCTGACGCGCACGCAGGCCACGCCGCCGTACGGCCCGTCGAGCGGCACGCCGCCCGAAGCCCTCCAGGCGCGGATGGCGGCGCTCCGGGCCGAGCTGGTGGCGCTCGACGAACGGATCGCGCCGCTCGCCATCGCCGCGGGCCAGCTCAACAACCCGCGCTGGGGGCTCGTGATGCGCTCGGGCAACGACAAGAGCTACCTCGCGCACCAGATCGAGCGCCACGCCGACATGTACCTGTCGCGCGTCTCGAACTTCCTGTTCGAGACGCCGTACGTCTACCTGCGCGCCCGCCGCGGCAGCCTGCCGCACGACCGGCCTGGCGTTGCGCCGCCGCTGGGCTGAACCCGTAACGCCGGCCGGTCGACGGGCGTTAATTCACTCGGACGTATCCATCGACCCGAGCTCGGCCGCTCCCTGGCGGCCCGCCCCTGCACCCCGATCATCGTCCGTCCCTGGTTTTGTCTCGTGTAGAGAGGAGAGTCCAACACATGCGATCGCGAAGATGGATGGTCACCGGCGTGCTGGCGGCGCTGGTGGTCGCGCTCGCCGGGGTGAGCCTCGGCACCCTCGCCGGCCCGCAGCCCGCGCGCGCGGCATCCCTGTCGGCCCCGCTCCGGCAGGGGGTCACCGTGAGCGGCATCGTCACCACCGGCAGCGGCACGTGCTTCCCCGACGCCGTGCTGGTGGACTGCAACGGCACGGTGACCCACCAGCTCAAGGGGCCGGGCGGCGCCGGCTTCTTCACGCCGTACTACAACCGGTGGGTCAGCGTCAACGGCGCGCAGCAGAACTGCACCACCGGCGACCCGTACCTCCAGGTCGTCGGCGTCACACCCGGCCAGAACCCGTGCGGCGGCGGCGGGCAGCCCACGCCGCCCGGCCCGCCCGGCGCCACCGCCACGCCGGTGCCGACGGCCGGGCCGACCCCGCTGCCGGGCGCGGCGGTGAACCTGGCGCTCGGCAAGGCGGTCAAGGCCTCGTCGTCGCAGGCCGGCTACCCGCCGGAGAACGCGGTCGACGGCAACGCCGCCACCTTCTGGGCCTCGAACCCGGGCTTCGACCCGTGGGCGACCGCCCAGAACGTCCAGTGGATCTACGTCGACCTCGGTGCGCCGCAGCACATCGAGAGCATGCGCGTGCTGTGGGGCAACCAGCGGCACGCCCGGACCTACGGCGTGTACGTGTGGGCGGAGCGCTGCCGCGGCTGGTGCTACCTCGGCGCCACGAGCTACGGCGACGGCGGCGAGGACATGTGGTACACGCGCGGCACCGTCGAGGGGCAGCAGTTCATGCTGTACCTCCAGAACCCCTACCTGCGCGGGCAGCACTACGAGCTGCTCGAGTGGGAGCTGTTCGGCAAGGGCACGACGCCGTCGACCGCCACCAACATCGCGGTCGGCAAGCCGGCGACGGCCTACAACCAGGCGGCGGGCAACGAGTCGGGCAAGGCCACCGACGGCGACGTCAACACCGAGTGGCGCTCGCAGGGCGGCGTGCCGACGTGGCTCTACGTCGACCTTGGCACGGCCACCGACATCGACCGGGCGATCCTGCGCTGGAGCGCCGGCGCGCACGCCACGCGCTACGTGGCCTACGCCTGGGACGAGCGCTACGTGCCGGCGCGGTGGGTGCCGATCTACAACCAGACCGGCGGCACCGGCGGCGACGAGACGCTGACGTTCTGGACCATCCGCACGCGGTACTTCCTGGTGTACATCACCGCCGCCGCGGGAGCCGAGGTGGGCCTGCGCGAGCTCGAGGTCTACAACCGGACCAGCAGCACCGTGCCCAACCCGCCGAGCCCGCCGGGCCCGCCGCCGCTGCCGCGGCCGTTCCTGTTCGAGAACGACCCCGCCCGCTCGGGCGCCGCGCTGTCCGGCCGGCCACGCGTCGTCCCGGCCCGGCCGCCGGCGCAGCGGGCGGTCCAGCCGCCGGCCGTCGTCGA
>QEVT01000025.1 GCA_003576755.1 bacterium
CCGCCGCCGTGCCCATGCTGGCCGGCGCGACCGAGGCGGCCGCGGTGACGGCGGGCACGCCACCGAGCACCGGCGTCCCACCGCCGGCGCCGCCGCCCACGGCCGACGTCGGGCTCGACGCCGCGGCCGGGGTTGCCGTGGGCAGGTCCGCCGGCTCGTCGCCGGTCGGGCCGAAGAACAGCCACAGGGCCGCCAGGAGGACCACGATCAGCAGGCCGGTGGCCGCGGCCTGGACGCTGATCCCGCCCGGCAGCATCGGGGCGGCCTCGCCGCCCGGGGTGGGCTCGTCGCTCTGATCGTCGAAGTCCGAGTAGTTGTAGTCGGGCACCGGGGCCTCCGTCGTGGCATGGGAGTTGCTGGGGCGTTGACGACCGCCCGCCCGGCGCCGACGGCCGGGCGCGACGACCGGGCGAGTATAATCCGACCGTGTCGGGCCGTCAACGTCTGGCGGTCGGCGCCGCGGCCGTCGCCGCGAAGATGGGTGGGCGCTCTCTTGGCCGGCGGTCGGATGCCCGCAAGCCGCGCGGCGCCCGCCGCACGCAGGACTTCAGTGTGGGGGAGGCGAGGATGGGGATCGTGTCGAAGGGCCACCGACGCCGCGCGGCGACGCCGGCCGCGGCGCTCGCCGCCGGCCTGGCGCTGGCGGCGATGCTCGGTGGGCCGCTGACGGCTCGCGGGCAGCCCACGGGCCCGACCGGGCCGGACGCCGGCGCCGCCGTGGCGCGGATCATCGCGGCCTTCGACGCCATCGGCCAGCGGGCCGCCGACGGGGCGTGGCAGCAGGCGGACGCGGCCTACAACGACGCCGTCGCGGCGCTGGACGCCGAGCGCCCCGGGCTCGTGGCCGCGCTCGGCGAGCCCGCGTCCGCGGCCCTGGCCGAGAGCGAGCAGCGGTTGCCGGACCTCGAGGCCGCGCTGACCGCCGAGGACGTCGTGCGCCTCAACGTCGCCGTCGCCGCCATCCAGGCCCGCCTCGGCGCGCTCGTGCCGGACGTGACCCTGACCGCGGTGCCGGGGTCGGTGGTCGACCGCGTCGCCGGCTGGCGCGACGCGGCCGCCGCGGCCGTCGCCCAGGGCCGCGCCGGGCAGTGGATCGAGATGCGCAACGCGATGATCGAGGTCAACGACGACATCGCACGGCAGGCCGGCGCGGTGGTGCGGGCCGCCGGGCCCGGGGCGCAGGGCGCGATGGACCGCGTTCGTATCTTCGGACAACGGCTCTTCATCGCCGCCCTCGACCAGTCGGCCGCCGACACCGACGCGGCCGCCGCGCTCTACGCCGAAGCCGTCGACGCCGTGCTCACAGCGCTCGGGGCGCTGCCCGCCGCCACGCCGACGCCGGCCGGGGCGCAGGCGCGCTTCCGGGTGTTCGAGGTTCGCGGCGCCGTCGGCGAGATCGTCGCGGTGCCGATCATCGGCCAGGCGATCCCCCAGATCGGCCTGGGCTCGCTCGACCTCCGGGTGCGCTGGAGCCCGACGGCGCTGCGCCTGGCCGACGTGGCGTGGGACGCGGCCGAAGGGCGCGTGCTCCGCGACGACGTCGCCGGCGTGGCGGCGCTGGTGCTCCCGCAGGCGCCGACCGGCCCCGCCGGCAACCCGATCCTGGCCACCCTCCAGTTCGAGGTGCGGTCCGCCACGGTGGACGCTCGCCAGTACCTCCCCCGGGAGGAGGTCGCCGTGCTCGAGGCCGCCGCCACCGACGCGCGACGGCACGTCCGGCTCGCCGACCTCCCGAAGGTCGCCAAGGCGCTCTCCGGCGCCTACGCCATGCTCGCCGCCGGACGGTCCCGGCCCGACAGCCTGTATGCCCGCCTCGATCGGGCCGGTCTGGCCGCGCCGCTGGCCGATCGGCTGCTGGCCGTGCTCGACCTCGCGATCACGCCGGCCGAGACCGACCGGGTTGTGGTCGGGCTCGACGG
This sequence comes from bacterium, assembly GCA_003576755.1. Classification (GTDB taxonomy): domain Bacteria; phylum Chloroflexota; class Anaerolineae; order Epilineales; family Epilineaceae; genus UCB3. The sequence continues at coordinate 1,920 of QEVT01000025.1, forward strand.
GCTCGACGACCTGTGGGCATCCACGCGGGCGGCGTATCTCGCGACCCTCACGGCCACCGTCGACGTGCCGGTCAGCGTCGACGTCGTCGGCGCCACCGACACCCTGGGCGCTCCGCTCGCGCTCCTGGCGCCGGTCGACGGCGGCGTCGCCGTCACCGGCGCCGCCCCGGCCGCCGGCGGGCGTGCGGGCAGCCCGGCGCCGCCGACCGTGCCGCCCGAGGTCGCGACCGCCGCGGCCGGCGCGACGGTGCCGGCCGTCGTCATCACGGGCACTTTCCCGGCCGCCGGCGGCGGGGTCCGCGGCAGCGCGCCGGCCGCCGCGGCGTCGAGGTTCCCGACGTCCGTCGTCGTGGTGCTGGCGGCGGCGTTCGTGGCCGGCATCGCCGCGGTGGCGTGGGCGGCGCGACAGGCCGGGCCTCCCGAAGGTTGAGGCGGCCGAGGGCGATCGCCGCCGGTCGACGGCGTCAGCCCACGACGTCGTCGGCGTTGAGGGTCTCGAGCGAGCCGGTCACCATGTAGATCACGCGCTCGGCGAGGTTCGAGGCCAGGTCGCCGAAGCGCTCGAGCTCGCGGGCGGCACGCAGGACGAGGTACACGGCCTCGATCGTGTCGGCCTCGCCGACCTCCGCCGTGCGCTTGAGGATGTGCTGGAACACACGGGTGTACAGGCGATCGACGCCCTCCTCCTGCGCGGCGATGGTCCGCGCGAGGGGGACGTTGTCGTGGGCATAGGCGAGCATCGTCTCGCGGAGCATGTGCTTGACGGCGTGGCCCATCTGGGCGATCTCCGGCGGAAGGTCCTCGGCCGGCGTGCGCTGGAGATGGCACACGACCGTGGCGATGCCCTTGGCCTGGTCGCCCATCCGCTCGAGGTCGGTGATCATGTTCATCGCCGCCACCACGCTGCGCAGGTCGCGCGCGGCCGGCTGCTGCGTGACCAGGAGCCCGACGCAGGTCTGCTCGATGTCGAACCGCGCCTGGTTGACCTTGTGGTCGAGGCTTCGCACCTCGCCCGCGAGCACCGGGTCGCGTGTCTCCAGGGCGCGCAGCGCCAGGTCGAGCTCGTTCTCGACGAGGCTCGCCATCGCCAGCACGTCGTCGCGCAGCGCGTCGAGCGATCGGCCGAACCGTTCGCGCAAGCTCATGTCCCAGCCTCCCGTGGTGCGCGGCTCACCCTCGCCGCCCCGTGATGTACGCTTCGGTCAGCGGGTCGCGCGGCGCACGGAAGAGCGCGCCGGTCGGCCCGAACTCGACCAGCCGGCCGAGCCAGAAGAAGCCGGTCTGGTGCGACACGCGTGCCGCCTGCTGCATGTTGTGGGTGACGATCACGATCGTGTAGTCGCTGGCGAGGGACTGCATCAGGTCCTCGACCCGCAGCGTGGCCACCGGGTCGAGCGCCGAGCACGGCTCGTCCATCAGGATCACCTCGGGCTTGACCGCGATGGCGCGCGCGATGCACAGCCGCTGCTGCTGCCCCGGGTTCAGGGCCTGAGCCGGGTCGTGCAGGCGGTGCTTGACGTCGTCCCACACGGCGGCGCCGCGCAGGCTCTCCTCGACGATGCCGTCGAGCGACCGCGCGGACGCCAGGCCGAGCACCCGCGGGCCGAAGGCCACGTTGTCGTAGATGCTCTGCGGGAACGGGTTCGGCCGCTGGAAGACCATGCCCACGCGCTGCCGCAGCCCCGTCACGTCGACGTCGGGCGCGTAGATGTCGTCGCCGTCGAGCAGGATGCGGCCGTCGGCGCGCGTGCCGGCGATGGTGTCGTTCATCCGGTTCAGGCAGCGCAGGAAGGTCGACTTGCCGCACCCCGACGGCCCGATGAGCGCGGTGATCTGGTTGCGGGGGATGAGCAGGTCGAGGTCGATCAGCGCGTGGAAGTCGCGGTAGAAGAAGTTGAAGCCGCGGATCTCGATCTTGGGGGACATGCCTGCCTCGCGCGCCTCAGCCGAACCGGCCGCTGATGTAGTCTTCGGTGCGCTTGTGGCGCGGGTTGACGAACAGCTCGCGCGCCGGGCCGGCTTCGACCAGCTCGCCGTCGAGGAGGAACGCCGCGCTGTCGGCGACGCGGGCGGCCTGCTGCACGCTGTGCGGCACCATGATGATGGTGTAGCGCTGCTTGAGCGCGTCCAGCGACTCCTCCACGGCCGCCGTCGACAGGGGGTCGAGGCCCGAGGTCGGGTTGTCGAGGATGATGACCTCGGGCTCGAGCGCCAGGCTGCGTGCGAGGCACAGCCGCTGCTGCTGCCCACCGGAGAGCGCGAACGCCGAGCTCTCGAGGCGGTCCTTGACCTCGTCCCACAGCGCCGCCTGGCGCAGCGACTGCTCGACGCGCGCCTCGAGCGCCGCCGCGTCGCGCATGCCGGCCATCCGCAGGCCGAACGTCAGGTTGGAGCGGATGCTGCCCGGCAACGGCGTCGGCATGGCGAAGACCATCCCGATGCGCCGCCGGAGGTCGGTGACGTCGACGCCGCGCTCGAAGATGTCGGCGCCGTTGAAGCGCACGTGTCCCTGCTGCCGCGTGCCGCCGATCAGGTCCGACAGCCGGTTGAGCAGTCGCAGGAGCGTCGTCTTGCCGGCCCGCGCCGGGCCGAAGAGCACGAAGAGCTGGCGCGGCGCGATGTCGACGCTGATGTCGCGCAGCGCCTCGGTGCCGTCGGCATACGTGAAGAAGAGCTGCCGGATCGCGATGGCCGGAGCGGGCGGCGGTGGCACGGCGGTCACGGCCTCACCACTCCCGCCGGCGCCGCATGCGCGTGCGGATCAGCGTGGCGGACAGCGTCATCGACAGCACCAGCAGCAGGAGCACCAGCGCCGTGCCGTACTGCATGCCGAGCGGCATGCCCGGCACCTGCGTCGAGATGACATAAAGATGATACGGCAGCGCCATCGTCTGGTCGAAGATGCTGCGGGGGAGCTCGGGGAGGTAGAACGCCGCCACGGTGAACAGGATCGGGGCGGTCTCGCCGGCGGCCCGGCCGAGGCCGAGGATGATGCCGGTGAGGATGCCCGGCAGGGCGTGGGGCAGCACATGGTGCCGAATGGTCTGCCAGCGGGTGGCGCCGAGGCTGAGGCTGACGGTGCGGAACTGGTCCGGCACGGCGCGGATCGCCTCCTCGGCCGTGCTGATCACGACCGGCAGCGTCATGATGCCGAGCGTCAGGGCGCCGGCGACGATCGACGTGCCGAAGCGCAGGAACAGCACGAACGCGCCGAGGCCGAACAGCCCGTAGACGATCGACGGGATCCCGGCCAGGTTGACGATGGCCAGGCGCACCGCACGCGTCATGCGGTTGTCGCCGGCGTACTCGGCCAGGAAGATCGCCGCGCCGATGCCGGCCGGCAGCGTGACGACGGCGGTGCCGGCAGCCAGGACGAGCGTGCCGAGGAGCGCGGGCATGATGCCGCCGGCGCGCATGCCGTCGCGCGGCGGCTGCGTGAGGAACGTCCAGTCGACCGTCCCGATGCCGTGTGCGACGACGTAGCCGATCACCAGGAGGATCGGGACGATGACCAGGACGGACACGGCGGTGATCGCGCGCACCGCGAGGGTGTGCGACTGCTGGCGCGTCACAGCTGCCCCCGCCGACGGGGGCCGCCGCTGGCGCCGATGAGCCGGCCGGCCACGTAGTTGATGCCGAACGTGATGACGAACAGCACGACGCCGATGGCGAAGAGCGTGCTGTAGTGGAGGCTGCCGCGCTGCACCTCGCCCATCTCGGCGGCGATGGTGGCGGTCATGGTGCGCACGGGCTGCAGGAACAGGCCCGGGCCCAGCGCCGGGATGTTGGCGGCGTTGCCCGTGACCATCATCACCGCCATGGTCTCGCCGATGGCGCGGCCGATGCCGAGCATCACGGCGATGACGATGCCGCTGCGGGCCGCCGGCAGCACGACGCGCCAGATGGTCTGCCACTGGGTGGCGCCGATGGCCAGCGCGCCGTCGCGGTAGGCCTTCGGGACGGCGTACAGCGCATCTTCGGAGATGCTGATGATGGTCGGCAGGGCCATGTACGCCAGGATCAAGGACCCCGTCAGGGCGGTGAGCCCCGTCGTGGCGCCGAGCTGCTGGACCAGCGGCGCGAGCGCCACCCAGCCGACGAACCCCAGCACGATGGACGGGATGCCGGCCAACACCTCGATGATCGGCTTGAGGACCTCGCGCTGCGACGGCGGCGCGATCTCTCCGAGGTAGATCGCCGTGATCAACCCGAGCGGGACGGCGATCACCACCGCGCCGATCGTGACCACGAGCGAGCCGGCGATGAGGGGCAGGAAGCCGAACAGGCCCTCGATCGGGTACCAGCGCGTGCCCATGAGCTGGCGCAGCGGGACGTCGAGGAAGGCCGCGGTGCTTTCGCGGAGGAGGAAGAGGAAGATGAGCGCGACGATGACGACGGTCGACACCCCCGCCAGCGCGATCGCGGCCTCGATGACGCGCTCGGCCAGGAGGCGCGACGACCGCGCGGCACGGGGCGGCGCGGTCGGCTCGGGCGGCACGGCCGACTCGGCCGGCGTGGCGGTCATGGCGCGGCCCCATCGGGGCCGTTCGGCAGCGGCACGAAGCCGAGGTCGGCGACGATGCGCTGGCCGTGCGGGCCGCGCACCCAGTCGAGGTACGCGGCGATGGCGCCGGTCGGCGGGTGGGCCGTGTACATGTACAGGTTGCGCGCGATGGGATAGCTGCCGTCGGCGCCGCTGGCGACGCTCGGCACGACGTACGGCGCGGAGCCACCGCGCCCGACGGCCACGAGCTTCTCGTGGGCGGGGTTGACGTAGCCGAGGCCGTCGTACCCGATGGCGTTCGGGTTGCGCTGCACCTCGCTCGTGATGCCGACCGAAGACGGCATGAGCAGCGTTTGCGGGGCGAAGATGTCGGGGTTGTCGGCGTCGCCCTTGCGCACGACCTCCTCGAGGAAGTACACGTGCGTGCCGGAGTTGGTCTCGCGCGACACCAGGACGACCGGCGCGTCGCGCCCGCCGACGTCCCGCCAGTTGGTCGCCCGGCCGCTGAACAGGTCGGCGAGCTGGTCGACGGTCAGGCGGTCGACGGGGTTGGAGGGGTGCACCACGACGGCGAGGGCGTCGATGGCGACGACGAACTCCTGCGGGTCCATGCCCTTGGCCCGCGCCTCGGCCATCTCCTCGTCCTTCATCTCGCGGCTGGCGTTGGCGATGTCGACGGTGCCGTTGACGAGGGCGGCGATGCCGGTGCCCGAGCCGCCGCCGGTGACGGCGATCGACACGTCCGGGGCGACGCCGCGGTAGGCTTCCGCCCAGGCCAGCGCGAGGTTGACGAGCGTGTCGGAGCCCTTGTTCTGGATGGCGCGCCCGGTGCCGGCCGCCTGCGCGTCGGCCGCATCGCCGGATCCCGACCGGCAGCCGGCGGTCGACAGCGCGGCGGCCGAGAGCACGACGGCCAGGGCGACGGCGACCGCGCGACCGACCGGCGCGCGCCGCGGGCGGGGTCCGGGCACGTCGGCCGCGGCCTGGATTGTGCGGACAGGGGATTGGAGGTCAAACGGCATCGGGTTGGGCCACCGAGTCGAGTTCGTTCACGTGCGAGATCGCCCCGCCACGCCGGCGGCTATCGTAGCCGCATGCCCGACGCGCGTCAAGGCGCGCGGCAGCCGGCGGCGCCGCCGGCACCGAATTCCGGCGCGGTCGCACCCAACGGCCGCCCACGGCCGTTAATAGGTAACGGACCGTGTGGCGCGAGGGCTCGTGCCGGCGCCCCGGTCCACGGGTGCATGCCGCCCGTCCGGCCGCCGGCCCGGCGGCGAGGGTGACACGCCTCGCAGTCGATCCGCTGGGCTGCACACGGTCCGCCGGCACTTCGCACGGTCGACCCACACACAGGGGGACAGCATGAATCGACGTTGGTTGAAGCTCGTGGGACCGGGTCTCGTCGCGGGCGCCGGGGTGGCGGTGTGGGCCGTGGGCGGCCTGGGGGGCGCTGTGGGCCCTGCCGTGCATGCCCAGCCCGGCGCCACGGCCGCCGCGCCGACCGCGACCGCTGTGCCGGTCGGCGGCCGGCTCCAGGCCGACAACGCGTGCTACGTGCGCCTGCCCGACCTGCCGCGGGCGCTGTACGGGGGCTTCGGCGCCTACAACGACGAGACGGGCGTGCTCACGTTCGCCGGCGGGGCCGAGAAGCGCTCCGAGGAGAACACGATCTCGTACCACGACCTCTACGCCCTCAAGCTCGACGGCTCCGCCGGCGGTTGGACCCGGGTCCCCTACGAGGGCAACGCCGTCGGCTACCTGCGCGACATCGACCGCGGCTGCCGCGAGATGTCGAGCGTCCGTGTCAGCGCGTCGCGCTGGCTGTCGGTGCTCGGCAAGGACGGGTGCGACGGCACCACGCGGCGCCGGGGCGACATCAAGGAGCTCACGGTCGGGGCGAGCGCTTCGCCCGCGGGCGTGCGCTGGCGGGCCGGCAGCGCCATCGAGGGCGCCGTGCCGACCGAGCTCGACGCCGGGCGGCGCGAGCTGGCACGCGCGTTCGCCGCCTACGACACCCGGCGCGGCCGACTGGTGTTCGGCCAGGGCGCCTTCAACGACGAACGGGCCGAGACGACGCGGGACGAGGTCTACGCGGCCGTCAACTACGGCGGCGCCCAGTGGAAGGTCAACCTCCTGCTCCCGGGCGGCCCGATCCCGTCCCGCCGCTACGGCAGTTGCGCGGCCTACGTCAACGACCCGGACACCGGCGTCGACGGCGTCATCGTCGTCGGCGGCCAGGAGGGCCAGCCGCCGGGCACCGGCGCCCAGACCTACAAGGAGGTGTGGTGGCTGGACTTCTCGCGCTCGGCGAGCGGCGAGTGGTCCAACATCACGGCCCGGTTCGCCAACATGGCCGACTACGGGGCGCGGCGCGAGGGCGCGTGCGCCTACAACCCGGCGACCAAGACGCTCTACACGTGGTTCGGCCGCGGCAGCTCGGGGATCCCCGACGGCGCGAGCCGCACGGTGGGCCTGTGGCGCGTCAGCCTCGCCCAGCTCGCGGATGCCGCGGCGCCGCTGACGTGGGAGCGCCTGGCGAAGGACAACATGAAGGGCGTCGGCGCCGGTGGGCGGCGGTCGATCCCCAACGTCTACGACTGGCGCAACAACCGCCTCTTCGTGCTCGGCGGCCGCGGCGGATCGGACGAGATCGACGAGTTCGACGAGGTGTGGGCGCTCTACCCCGACGTGACCGGCGAGGCCTGCGCCAACCTCGATCCGTACGCGCCGTTCGGCTCCGGCGTCCCGTCGCCGACGCCCGCGCCGGCCCCGACCGCCACGCCCGTGCCGGGCCTCACCGCGCAGGCCTGCCCCAACCTCGACCGCGTCGTGCCGGTCGCCGTCATCAACGCCGCGCTCGCCAACCCGCCCGCCGTCCTGGGGTGGGGGCAGCTGTGCACCCCCGGCTTGCCCGAGAGCCCGACCAACACGTGGCGCAGCCGCCTGACGCTCCAGAACCGCAGCGCCGCCTACCACCCGATCTTCAACGGCGTGGTGTTCAAGTGCGGCTGCCCGTGAGCTGACGGCCCGCCCGGGCCACCGCCAGACCCTCCGCTCGACGGGGCCGGCACCGCGCCGGCCCCGTCGCTGCATGCCACCGCCGCCGCGCCCCTCCCCGCTGCGGGCCATCCCCGACGCCGCCGCTCCCGGCCCGCCCCGACGCGCCGCGATCCCCTCACCCCCCGCCAATCCCTCCGGCCAAACCTGCCCCTCCCGAATCCCCCACCGCCCCCTCCGTGCCCTCCGAGCCATCCGTCCCATCCGTGATTAACGATTCTTCACGGTCATTTCCGCACCCCTTAACGGAGGCTTGATCACGCTGCAAGCCGCCGGTGATACCCTGTCCACCGTGAACCCACGACGGGGCACGACGCACCCCGGGTGCCGCGCGGAGCGCTTCGCATTCCCGCGGCGTGCCCGCACACACAGCTCAACCTTGATGGAGGAGAATGCGATGCGATTCCAGTCGCTGATGATGACCGCGGCGGTGCTCGGCCTCTCGGCCGCCTGCGGCGGTCAGCCGACCGAGGCGCCCGCCGAGCCGACCGCGGCCGCGGCGCCGACCCTGGCGCCGGCCACCGAGGCGCCCACCGAGGCGCCCGCCGAGGCGGTGACGGTGTCCCAGAGCACGGTGGAGCTGCCCGCGGTCGACGCGGCCGCGGTGACCGGCGACATCGTGACCGCCGGCAGCTCGACGGTGTACCCGCTCAGCGAGGCGGTGGCCAAGGCGTTCGAGCGCGAGGGCTATGCCGGCAAGATCACGATCGACTCGGTCGGCACCGGCGCCGGCTTCGAGCGGTTCTGCGTCGCCGGCGAGACCGACGTCGCCAACGCCAGCCGTGCGATCAAGGACGAGGAGGCGGCGAGCTGCGCCGCCATCGGCCGCACGCCCGTCGAGTTCCGCGTCGGCACCGACGCGCTGGCGGTCGTGGTCAGCGCCGAGAACGACTTCGCGCAGGACCTGACGATGCAGCAGCTCGCCGACGTGTTCGCCGGCACGGCCAAGGCATGGGCCGACCTCGACCCGAGCTACCCGGCCGAGCCGATCCAGCTCTTCAGCCCGGGCACCGACAGCGGGACCTTCGACTACTTCGTCGAGGCGGTCTACGAGAAGGACAACACCAAGATCCTCGGCGCCAACCCGCAGATGTCGGAGGACGACAACGTCCTGGCCCAGGGCGTGGCCGGCAGCCCGTATGCCATCGGCTACTTCGGCTACGCCTACCTGCAGGAAAGCGGCGGCGCGCTGCGCGCGCTGTCCATCGACGGCGTGGCGCCGTCGTTCGACAGCGCCGAGAGCGGCACCTACCCGCTGTCGCGCCCGCTGTTCATCTACAGCGACGCCAACGTCATGCAGCAGAAGCCCCAGGTGGCGGCGTTCGTCAACTTCTTCCTGACGAACGTCAACGACCTGATCGGCGACGCCGGCTACTTCCCGGCGAGCGGCGAGGCCCTCGACGCGGCGAAGAACAACTGGCTGGCGGCGACGGGGCAATAGGCCCGACCGGCCTGCGCCGACGGCCCGCGCGCGGATGCCGCGACCGCGGGCGGAGGATGCGTCCGGGGGCGGGCGGCGGCCGACTGACGCCGCCGCCCGCCTTCGCCGGCCTGCAGAGTGCCCGGCGGGCCGTGAAGCGCGACGGACACGGGCGCCCGCCGGCACGGCGACCGTGCGACGTGACGAACCAGGAGGAGGCGATGACGGTGACGACAACGCGCTTGCGGGGCGTCGAGGCTGCGCCCGAGGCCGACACGGTGCCGCTGGGGCGCCGCCGCCGGTGGCGCGAGGACGCCGTGGAGGCGGTCCTCTTCGCGGCGGGCTTCGTGTCGATCCTGACCACCGGTGCGATCGTGGTGGTCCTCGGCAAGGACGCCCTGCACTTCTTCCGCAACCCCGACGTCTCGCTCGTGGACTTCCTCACCGGGACGGTGTGGCAGCCCCAGCTCGGCAAGTTCGGGCTCCTGCCGCTGCTCAACGCGACCCTGATGGTCAGCGGCATCGCGATGGTCGTGGCGCTGCCGATCGGCCTGTCGATCGCGGTCTACCTCAGCGAGTACGCCACGCCGGCCGTGCGCAACCGCCTCAAGCCCACGCTCGAGATCCTCGCGGGCGTGCCGACGGTGATCTACGGGTACTTCGCGCTGACGTTCGTCACGCCGATCCTCCGCTGGGCGCTCGGGGCGCGCACCGTCGACATCTACAACGTCCTCTCGGCCGGCCTCGTCGTCGGCATCCTGGTGATCCCGCTCGTCGCCTCGATGAGCGAGGACGCCTTGCAGGCGGTCCCGCGGGCGCTGCGCGAGGCGGCCTACGGCCTCGGGGCGACGCGCCTCGAGACGTCGCTGCAGGTCGTCGTGCCGAGCGCGCTGTCGGGCATCGCGGCCGCGTTCATGCTCGCGATGTCGCGCGCGATCGGCGAGACGATGGTCGTGGCCATCGCCGCCGGCGCCGGCCCGCGGCTGACCGCCAACCCGCTGCGATCGGCCGAGACCATGACGGGCTACATCAGCCGGATCAGCGGCGGCGACCTGAGCTACAACTCGGTGGACTACGACAGCATCTTCGCCATCGGGCTGGCGCTGTTCGTCATCACGCTCGGTCTCAACATCCTCAGCGGCCGCATCGTCCGCCGCTTCCGCGAGGTGTACGAATGACCGCGCTCGCCCCCGGGTCGATCGGCCTGGCCACCTCCGACGCGGCACGCCAGGTCGCGCGCCGCCACCGCGTCGGCCGCGCCGGGCTCGCGGTGTTCCAGCTGTCGACCATCGTCGGCATCGTCGTGCTCGGCGCGCTGCTCTACAACATCGCCAACGAGGCGGCGGGCCTGGTCGCCTACGAGCACAAGACCGACCCCGCCGCCGTGCTCCCGGGCGGGCGCGACCTCGCCGCGCTGTCGGCGCCCGAGCTGGCGGCGGTGCTGACGGCCAACCTCTCGCCTGGCGAGGTCGCCACGCTCGAGCGCGAGGCTCCGCTCGCCGAGCGGAGCCAGGCCGAGCTGCGGCGGCTCGTCGACGAGCGCGTGCTCGAGACGCACGCGGCCGCCGCGTGGAACCTGACCGACTCGGTGCTCGACCGCCCCGCCATCGAGGCCACCGTCGCCGAGCGGCATCCGGACGCCGACCTGCGGCTGACGTCGTGGCTCTCGCCGGCGTTCGTCACCGCGCCGCAATCGGGCGACGCCGAGTATGCCGGCATCCGCACCGCCATCCTGGGCTCGCTGTGGGTGATCGTGATCACGATGGCGGTCGCCGTTCCGGTCGGCGTGGCGGCGGGCATCTACCTCGAGGAGTACGCCGACCACACCCGGTGGCTCAACCGCGCCATCCAGACCAACATCAGCAACCTGGCGGGCGTCCCGTCGATCATCTACGGCATGCTCGGCCTGGCGGTCTTCGTCCGGGCGCTCGAGCCGCTCTCGAGCGGCGGCGCGTTCGGGGCGGCCGACCCCACCACCGCCAACGGCCGGACCATCCTGTCGGCGGGCCTGACGATGGCGCTGCTCATCCTCCCGCTCATCATCATCAACGCGCAGGAAGCCATCCGGGCCGTGCCGTCGTCGCTTCGCGAGGCGAGCTTCGGTCTCGGCGCCACGCGCTGGCAGACCATCCGCCACCACGTGCTGCCCGGCGCGTTGCCGGGCATCCTCACCGGCACGATCCTGGCGATGTCGCGCGCCATCGGCGAGACGGCGCCGCTGATCGTGGTCGGGATGTCGACCTACATCACGTTCGACCCGAGCTCGCCGTTCGACAAGTTCACGACGCTGCCGGGGCAGATCTACCAGTGGACCGCACGCCCGCAGCCCGAGTTCCACCACATCGCCGCCGCGGCGAGCGTCGTGCTGCTCGTGCTCCTGGTGGCGCTCAACGCCTCGGCGATCTACGGGCGCAACCGCGCCCAAGTGAGGTACTAAGCCATGACCGTCGCACTGGAAGCCGGCCCGCGCGCCCGCACCGCGCGCAACGGGGCCAACCCGCCCATGGGCGGCGACAACGTGCTCGAGGCGCGCGCGCTGCACGTGTACTACGGGGCGTTCCGCGCGATCGAGAACGTGACGCTCCCGATCGCCCGCAACCGCATCACGGCCTTCATCGGCCCGTCGGGCTGCGGCAAGAGCACGATGCTGCGGGCGTTCAACCGCATGAACGACCTCGTGCCGACGGCGCGGGTCGAGGGCGACATCGTCTACCGCGGGCAGAGCATCTATGCGCCCGGCGTCGACCCGGTCGAGGTCCGCCGGCACATCGGCATGGTGTTCCAGAAGCCCAACCCGTTCCCCAAGAGCATCTACGACAACGTCGCGTGGGGCGCCCGCATCAACGGCTTCAGGGGCACGCGGCGCGAGCTCGACGACCTGGTCGAGGCCGCGCTGGTCCAGGCGGCGCTGTGGGACGAGGTGCACGACAAGCTCGACCAGAGCGGCTTGTCGCTCTCGGGCGGCCAGCAGCAGCGGCTGTGCATCGCCCGCGCCATCGCGGTCAAGCCCGACGTCATCCTGATGGACGAGCCGTGCTCGGCGCTCGACCCGATCGCGACGCTGCGCATCGAGGACCTGATGCAGCAGCTCAAGGAGCGCTACACGATCCTCATCGTCACGCACAACATGCAGCAGGCGGCGCGCGCGTCGGACTACACGGCCTTCTTCAACATGGGCGACCGGCGGCAAGGCTACCTCGTGGAGTTCGGCCCGACGCCCGAGCTGTTCACCAACCCCAAGGACCCGCGGACCGAGGACTACATCACGGGCCGCTTCGGATGACCGCGCCGGCGCGGGCCGGCCGATCGCGACCGGCGCCGTGGCGGCGCCAGGGAGGCGCACGATGACGCGCGAGCACTTCAACGCCGAGCTGAAGCGGCTGCAGGACGAGACGTGCGTGCTGGGCACGATGGTGGCCACCAGCATCACCGAAGCGGTGCGCCAGCTTTGCGCGCGCGACCGCGCGGGCTCGGAGCGCCTCATCGCCTGGGACCGGCGGGTCAACGAGAAGTGCCACGCCATCGAGATGGCGACGCTGACGCTCATCGCGACGCAGGCGCCGGTGGCCACCGACATGCGGGTGCTGGCCGCGGTGCTCGAGACGGCCCGCGAGCTCGAGCGCATCGGCGACTACGCCAAGGGCATCGCCGCCATCAGCCTCAAGCTCGGCGACGCGCCGTACGCGCAGCCGGTGTGGGACCTCCTCACCGAGATGTCGGTGCGTGCCCGCGACATGCTGGACCGCGCGCTCGACGCGTTCGCGCGGCGCGACCTGCCGGCGGCACACGCCATCATCCGACAAGACGACGGCATCGACGACCTGTTCAACCAGATCTTCGGCATCGCGATGCACCCCAACGGGGCGCTGCCGGGCGTGGCGGCGGGCGACCTGACCGCGACGCTCGAGCGCGCCAACTACCTGATGTGGATCGCCCACAACCTCGAGCGCAGCGCGGACCGCGTGACCAACATCTGCCAGCGGGTGATCTTCACGGTCACGGGGGAGCTCGACGACCTGGATCCGATGTAGCCACCGGCACCGTGAATCGGAACGTCGCCCCCCGCCCCGGGTTGTTGGCGGCCCAAATCCGCCCCCCGTGCCCGCCCACGATGTGCCGCGCGATGGCCAGCCCCAGCCCGGCGTTGCGGTGGGTGCGCGCGCGGTCGGCGCGGTAGAACCGCTCGAACACCCGCTCGAGATCGCCCGGCGCGATGCCGGGCCCCTCGTCGGACACCGACACCGCGACGCGGTCGGGCTCGTCGGCCGGCTCGACACCGACCGCGACCTGCCCGCCCGGCGGCGAGAACCGCAGCGCGTTGTCCATGAGGTTGGTGAGCACGCGCACGATGTGCATGCGGTCGACCAACACGAGCAGGTCATCCGGGATCGCGATCGCCAGGCGCACCCCGGCGGCTTCGATCTGCGGGGCCATGCGGTCGGCGACCGACCGCACCAGGTCCGCCAGCGGCTCGGGCTGCAGCTTGAGCAGCGCCCGCCCGCTCTCGATCTGGTTGAGCGCGACCATGTCGTCGGCGAGCGTCTGGAGCGTCTGGAGCTGGTCGCGGATCTGGGCGACGACCGCCGTGCGGCGGGACGCGTCGTCGAAGCGCGCGGTGAGCAGCGCGTCGGCCAACAGCCCGATCGACGTCAGCGGCGTGCGCAGGTCGTGCGACACGTTGGCGACGAGGTCGCGGCGCGCGCGGGCGAGTCGCTCGAGCTCGGTGTCGTCGCGCAGCGCGATGACGGTGTCGCCGTCGTCGAGCTTGACGAGGCCGAGGCGGTAGATGCGGTCGCGGATGCGGACCGTCTGCGACTCCGGCTGCCCGTGTGCGGCCGACGCGACGGCGTCGCGAATCTCGATGCTGCGCACCGCGGTCATCACGGTCTGGGGCTGCGCCAGGTCGAGCCCGAACCATGCCCGGGCCGCGCCGGTGGCCCAGCGGATCCGCAGGCGCGGGTCGACGACGATGATCGCGTCGCTGACGACCTCGCCGGCGGCGTCGAGCAGCGCCTGGATGCGCGCCTCCTCGGCGCGCTCGCGCGCGAGCTGGGCCTCGAGCTGGCGCAGCGCGGCGGCCGCGGCCTCCCGGTCGCGCCGCCAGGCGCGCCGCCCGACGTACCACCCGACGGCGAGCGCGACCGCGGCGACGAGGACGACGATGGGCTGCGCTGGCATGGCGGCGGGCCGTCGCGTGAAGGGCGCGCCGAAGCGACGCGCGCTAGCCGTCGAACCGGTAGCCGACGCCGCGGATGGTGACGATGCGGGTCGGCAGCGACGGGTCGGGCTCGATCTTCTGGCGCAGCCACCGGACGTGCACGTCGACGGTGCGGCTGTCGCCGAGGAAGTCGTAGCCCCAGATCTTCTCGAGGAGCAGGTCGCGGCTGAGCACGACGCCGCGGTTGCGGACGAGCTCGGCCAGGAGGTTGAACTCCTTGTGGGTCAGCCGCAGCTCGCGATCGCCGCGCATGACGCGCCGAGCGATGAGGTCGACGCTGAGGTCGCCGCACTCCAGCTTGTGGCTCTGGGTGGCCGGCTGCCGGCGGAGCATGGCGCGCACGCGCGCCAGGAGCTCGCCGGTGCTGAAGGGCTTGGTGACGTAGTCGTCGGCGCCGCTCTCGAGCCCGACGATCTTGTCGAGGTCGCCCGAGCGCGCCGAGAGGATCAGCACGGGCACGTCGAGGTCGGCGTTGCGCAGCGCCCGGCAGGCGGTGAGCCCGTCGAGGCCCGGCAGCATGACGTCGAGGATGACGAGGCGCGGCTCGTGCGCGCGCACGTGCTCGACCAGCCGCGTGGCGTCCTCGAAGGCATCGACGGCGTAGCCGTGCGATTCGAGCGTCAGGGCGAGGGTGCTGCGCAGCGTGGGGTCGTCTTCGACGACGACGATCTTGCTCACCGCGCCAGGGCCCCTTGGCCCGGCCTCACCGCGGCATCGTCTTCGGTGGGTGGCGGCAGGACCAGGCCGCTCTCGCGAAAGTACTTCTCCCAGCTCGCGTGCTGCGTGGCGCTGGTGACGAAGGCGACCGCGATGAGCCGGGGGACGAAGGGCTGCGCCGACAGGCGCATGCCGGCCTCGTGGGGCCGGCGCCCTCCCTTGCGGCGGTTGCACGCGATGCAGGCGGCGACGAGGTTCTCCCAGCTCTTGGGCCCGTTTTGCGCGCGCGGGACGACGTGGTCGATGGTGAGGCCCCTTCGGCCGGGCTGCCGGCCGCAGTACTGGCAGGTGTAGAGGTCGCGGGCCAGAACGCCCCGCCGAGAGACGGGCAGGCGCCAGTGGTGCGGGATGCGGACGTACGCGACCAGGCGGATGACGAGCGGCGTCGGGAGCGCGACGCGTTCCGACCGCACGCTGGCGCCGGCGGCCTCGACGAGCTTGGCCTTGTCCTTGAGCAGCAGCACGATGGCCCGCCGTGTCGAGACGACGTTCAAGGGTTCGTTGGACGCGTTGAGCACCAGGACGGACATGCGTTTTTCCGCGCTCTCCAAGGCGCCGGATGGACAAAAGTATAGCCTCCGGCACGCTGCCGCGCGAAAAATTCCGGCCCGTTGGGCGGCGGGTCGGGAGCATAAAAAAACGCGCTTCCTGGATGGGAAGCGCGGTGCGCCGGGGGCGGCGGACGGGCAAGAAGCGGCGGCTGCCGCGAGGCCGCGCACACCCGCTCGGGCACGGGCGGACGGGGACGGCGGCGTGGACCGCGCCGCGGCGGGCCGTGTGGTGCCGAGGGTGGGATTCGAACCCACACGGGTGTAACCCCACGCGAGTTTGAGTCGCGCGCGTCTGCCGGTTCCGCCACCTCGGCCTGGCCGTTGCGAGCCGATCGTCAACGACGGAGAGCCCACGGGCGGGATTGAACCGCCGACCCCGTTCTTACCAAGAACGTGCTCTACCCCTGAGCTACGTGGGCGAAAGACCGCGCGGGGCGCGTGCGATCCTGCGGACCACACGCGCCCCGCGGCAGGTCGGGGAGAGAGGATTCGAACCTCCGGCCTCATCGTCCCGAACGATGCGCGCTAACCGGGCTGCGCTACTCCCCGAAAAAGAACCGACCGGACCCTGGTCCCGGCGGGCCCGAGCCCGCCGGCCGGCCGCCGGCGATGCCGACGGCCAGGTGGGCGCGAGAGGACTTGAACCTCTGACCTCACGGATGTGAACCGTGCGCTCTAACCAACTGAGCTACGCACCCTCGTGTATCGGCGGCCGCGGCCGCTTGGTCGGGGCGAGAGGATTTGAACCTCCGACCTCTAGTCCCCCAGACTAGTGCGCTAACCGGGCTGCGCTACGCCCCGTCTACGATGCACCGACCAGGAGCGGGCGATGAGACTCGAACTCACGACCCTCTGCTTGGGAAGCAGATGCTCTACCACTGAGCTACGCCCGCCCGATCTTCGGCGCCACCCGGCACGCCAGTGGAGCTGAGGGGATTCGAACCCCTGACCTCTTGAATGCCATTCAAGCGCTCTCCCAGCTGAGCTACAGCCCCGCGACCCGTGCACTGCCGGCAAGGCGACCGGCGCCGCCCGTGCGCCGCAGGGAGACCAGCGGGGCTCGAACCCGCGACCTTCTGATCCACAATCAGACGCTCTGCCGACTGAGCTATGATCTCCGTGTCGTCAGTGGGCGATCCTGGACTCGAACCAGGGGCCTCTCCCTTATCAGAGGAGTGCTCTAACCAACTGAGCTAATCGCCCTCACCCAGGCTCCGGCAACAGGATTCGAACCTGTAACCCTCCGGTTAACAGCCGGATGCTCTACCGTTGAGCTATGCCGGATTGCGTTTCCGCGCGATGTTGGCCCGGCGAGCCGGCCGCCACCGCTCCGGCGGTGGCTGGCCCCGGGGGACCTACGGCATCCGCGCGGATGCGCCGTAAGCATAGCAGTGCCGAGGCCCAGACTTGAACTGGGGACCCCTTCATTTTCAGTGAAGTGCTCTACCAACTGAGCTACCTCGGCTTGCCACAAGGCGACGGCCGGAATCGAACCGGCGGTGAGGGTTTTGCAGACCCTTGCCTTACCACTTGGCGACGTCGCCGTAGGCGGAGAGGGCGGGATTCGAACCCGCGACGGGCCGAAGCCCGCAACGGCTTAGCAGGCCGCCCCATTACCAGGCTATGGTAACCTCCCCGCGAATCGGGTCTTGTCAAGATCCGTTTGTTAAGGTGACTTGGCTGGGGGACAGGGATTCGAACCCCGACCTACTGATCCAGAGTCAGCTGTCCTACCGTTAGACTATCCCCCATCCTGTAGCCCCTACGGGATTCGAACCCGTGTCTCTGCCTTGAGAGGGCAGTATCCTGGGCCTCTAGACGAAGGGGCCAAGCCGCCGGCGATCCGGCTATTCGACTGTCCGAGGCGCCCGCCACCGCAGCGCCGTGGCGGCGCCGCGGCGGTGTGCCTCGAGGTAGCGGGGACAGGACTCGAACCTGTGACCTTCGGGTTATGAGCCCGACGAGCTGCCACTGCTCCACCCCGCAACGATGTGCCCGTGACCATGCGATCCGTCTGTGGCGGCGGTTGGATTTGAACCAACGACCTATCGATTATGAGCCGATCGCTCTAACCCCTGAGCTACGCCGCCCGGCGTGCGGTTTGAGGTACCCTCGGCAGGACTCGAACCTGCGCACCCGGCTCCGGAGGCCGGCGCTCTATCCTCTGAGCTACGAGGGCGTGCGCTTGTATCCAGGTATGCCGGGCGTCATACCCCCGATTCTGTCGTGTCCGCCATCTATCTCAGGCCCGCGCGCGGGCCTGGCGTCGCCTGGCCTGACGGGTGTTGCCCGTCCTCACCGGCTCCGCTGCGACGGGACAGCGCCGCGCCTCCCGTGGGAAGCCGCCCTGCCCACCCGCCTTGCTGCCGTGGTCGCCTCGCCTGCGTGCGCCCGTCGCCGGGCCACACCCTCGCCTTTCCGGCGAGCTTTCACCCTTACCCCCGGACGGGCCGGCGGCAGGTCTTCTCTCTGTTGCGGCTGTCGTCGCGCGCCCTCGCGGGCGGCGCGCCCCCGCTTCCGGTTTCACGGGGCCCACCTGTATGTGGCAGTCGGGAAGTTCCTCTGGCCCGGAGGCCAGCGGCGGATCGACCCGGCACACCTGGATACGTGCGATGCGGAAGGGGAGACTCGAACTCCCACCCTCGTAATCGAGGACTAGGCCCTCAACCTAGCGCGTCTGCCAATTCCGCCACTCCCGCGGACATGTCACTCCGTCGCGCCGCCCCGCGAGCGGAGGGCGCGTGTGCCGAGGGCGAGACTCGAACTCGCACGGGAGTACTCCCACTACGCCCTGAACGTAGCGCGTCTGCCAATTCCGCCACCCCGGCGCTGCCATGTCGGCAGTATCCCCGGGAGGACTCGAACCTCCGGCCTTCTGGACCGCAACCAGACGCTCTAATCCACTGAGCTACGGGGACTTGCATGATCACTATGGCGCTGTAAAGGTATCGACCCGGCCCGGAGCGGCAGCCTGCCCGCCCGGAAAAGCAAAGCGGCGTGGACACCGGGGTCTCACGCCGCGAGGAGGGGGGAGCCTGACGCCTAGCGCTTCTCCCGCGCCCCCTCGCCGGTCTGGCGACAGTTGAAACTGTCGAGATGGTGCAGCCACATCCACACGTCCGGGCCACCGACCCGTCCGTCGCGGTGCTGTTGGCGCGCCATCGTGGGATGCATACACAACAGCATATCATACCCGCGCGGGATGTGCAAGTCGTGCGGGCTCGCTTCCATGCTTCGCCCGCGGTATGTGTTCGGCTGGATCGAGATGCCCCCTCGCGGCGAACATGCGCTCAGGTCCGCACCCGAATCGACCGGCCCGCGCGTGCTAGAATCCGTGGAATGCCAGCCTCCACCACCCTGCCTCCGGTCCCGATCGACATCGCCGGCCGCGCCTTCAAGGCGGACCCCTACCCGACGTATGCCCGCCTGCGGGACGAGATGCCGGTGGCGCCGGTGGTGCTGCCGGACCGCCGCAGGGCGTGGCTCGTCACGCGCTACGACGACGTGCTGGCAGCGCTCAAGGATCCGCGCCTGGTCAAGGACCGTCGGGTGGCGCTCACGGCCGAGCAGGTGCGCCGGGAGCCGTGGATGCCGGCGATGGTCCGGCCGCTCACGCGCAACATGCTCGACCTCGACGGCGCCGACCACCTGCGGCTGCGCGGGCTCGTGCACAAGGCGTTCACGCCGCGGCTGGTGGAGCGGATGCGCGACCGCGTCCAGGCGCTCGCCGACGCCCGGCTGGAGGCGGCCCTGGCGCGGGGTGCGATGGACGTCATCGCGGACTATGCGGAGCCGATCCCGACGGCGATCATCGCCGACATGCTGGCGGTGCCGGCCGGCGACCAGCCGCGGTTCCGGCGCTGGTCGAGCGGCATCGTGCAGGCGACGGCGTCGCGCTGGGGCATGCTCCCGGCGCTGCCGCACCTCTACTTCTTCCTGCGCTACATTCGGCGCCTGATCGCCGATCGCCGGCGGGCGCTGGGCGACGACCTGCTCTCGGCGCTGGTGGCGGCCGAGGAGTCGGGCGACCAGATGTCGGAGGACGAGCTGGTGGCGATGGTGTTCCTGCTCTTGGTGGCGGGGCACGAGACGACGGTCAACCTCATCGGCAACGGCACGCTGGCGTTGCTCGAGCACCCGGAGGCCTATGCCCGGCTGCGCGCCGAGCCGGAGCTCGTGCGGACGGGGGTGGAGGAGCTTCTGCGGTTCTACAGCCCGGTCGAGATGGCGACGGAGCGCTTTGCGCGCGAGGCGGTCGAGGTGGCGGGCGTGACGATCCCGCGCGGGGAGCTGGTGCTGGCGGTGCTGGCGTCGGCCAACCGCGACCCGCGGCAGTTCCCGGACGCCGACACGCTGGACCTCGCGCGCGAGCCGAACCGCCACGTGGCGTTCGGCCACGGCGTGCACTACTGCCTCGGCGCCCCGCTGGCGCGGCTCGAGGGCCAGATCGCGATCGGGTCGCTGGTGGCGCGCTTCGGGGCCGTGCGGCTGGCCGTGCCGCGCGACCGGTTGCGCTGGCGGCCGGGGCTGGTCGTGCGCGGGCTGGCGCGGCTGCCGGTGCGCGTGGGGTGAGCCGCCCGCCCGTGTCCCGTCGCGGCGGTGACGTTTGACCCTGTCGCCCGGGACGCCGGCCCCGTACACTCGGTGCATCGATTCGCGCACACGGGAAAGGATGGGTCATGAACGCGCAGAAGCGCCTGCGGGCCGCGGCCGGCTTGCAGGTCATCGCGGGCATCGCGGGGGTGTTCTCCGCTGTCCGGATCCTCGCGGCGGGCAGCGAGGGCCTGCCACCGCCGGCGGGAGCTGAGGCGATGGGCGGCCCGCCGTTCTGGGCCGGGCTGATGTTCTTCGCCCTGGCCGTCGCCAGCCTGTTCAGCGCTTACGGGCTGTGGAGCGGCCAGCGTTGGGGCAAGGTCGTCGCGCTTGTGACGTGCGCGGTCAACGCGGTGTTCGGTGCGGGCGACTTGGTCGGAGGGATCTTGTTGGGCGACGCGGCGATGACGACGGTCTTTGCCGCGGCCGTGGCGGGCTACGTGACCGTGATCGCCCTCGTCCTGTGGCGCGAGGCGGCGCCGGCCGCCGCTTGACCGGGCGCATGGTGGGCGGCGCGGCCGGCCCGCGTCGGCCGCGCGACGCGCCGGTCGGGGAAGGCACGGCCACGGATCCTTGGGTCGGGACGGGCCCCGCATGGGAACCCTCCCGGCCCGCGACCCGAGTGACTTGGCGTCCGAACGGCGCTGCCGTGCTCGGCGGCGTCTTGGTGGTCCTGCTCATGCTCTGCCACGCCCTGCTGGTCTACATCGGGGCGATCGCAGCGGGGCTTTGGCTCACGGGCGACGCGTCGGTCGCGGCGCGGCCGCCGTGGTGGGTCTTCGTCGCCGCGTCGGCGGTGTTCGCCGCAACGGTCGTCCCGGTGGGGCGTTGGGTCCGCGCGGGGGTCGACGAGGTCGTGAGCGCTCGGCCGGACGCCGGGTACCTGCTGATCGGCAAGCTTGACGCCGAGCTGCAAGCGATGGAGAGCCCGGCGGCCTCCCTTCCGGGTGCGGCGCGGCTGATCGCCACGGAGCTGCGATTGCCGTACGTCGTCGTCGAGACCCGCGCGCCGAGCGCGGACGGGCGGCCCGCGCCTGGGGGCGAGCGCCCGGGGCGCGCGCGGCCCGCGCGTGACGACGCGCCCGACATCGATGTCGCGCTCCCGCCGCCGGCCGCGTTCGGGTTCGGCGCTCCGGTCGCGGACGCACCCGTCCACCGTCTGCCGATCGCGTACCTCGAACGACCGATGGGCACGCTGGTCGCTGGGGCGCGGACGCGGGGCCGGCCCCTGGCGCGGCAAGACCTGGCGCTCCTGGCCGGCGCCGCACGCCAGCTCGGGACTGCGCTCCACGCGGCCGCGCTTACGGTCGATCTGCGGGCGTCGCGCGAGCGCCTCGTGGCGGCGCGGGAAGAGGAGCGGCGGCGCATCCGCAACGACCTGCACGACGGGCTCGGTCCAGCGCTGGCGTCGCTGCAGCTCCAGCTCGGCACGGTGGTGCGGCTGATGCGGGAGCGCCCGGACGAGGCCGAGGCGCTGGCGCAGGGGCTGCGCACGGGGCTGCGGGAGGCCACGGCGGAGATTCGCCGCCTCGTCCACGACCTCCGCCCGCCGGCGCTCGACGTGTTCGGCCTGGTGGGGGCGGTGCGGCAGCTCTGCGAGGAGGGGGACAGCATCGGGATCGCGTTCGACGTGCAGGCGCCGGATCCGCTGCCGCCGCTGCCGGCGGCGGTGGAAGTGGCGGCGTACCGCATCGCCAGCGAGGCGGTGCACAACGCGATGCGGCACTCGGGCGCGTCGCGCTGTACGGTGCGGTTCGAGATGGCGGCCGGCGAGCTGCGGCTCGAGGTGCGCGACGACGGTGCGGGCCTCCCGGCCGAGTGGCCGGCCGGGGTCGGCACGGCTTCGATGCGCGAGCGGGCGGCAGAGGTGGGCGGGACGGTCGTCTTGGGGAACTCGGACGGCGGCGGCGCGCGGTTGGTGGCGCGGCTGCCGCTGCGCCCAGCCGAGGGCGGGGCGATCGCGGGGGGAAGGGATCCATGGACCGCTTGACGGTGTTGATCGCGGACGACCATCCGCTCTTCCGCACGGGTCTGCGCGCGCTCCTGGCGACGATGCCGGAGGTGGCGCTGGTGGGCGAGGCGGCGGACGGCGCGCAGGTGGAGCGGCTGGCAGAGCAGCTCCAGCCGGACGTGGTGCTGCTGGACCTGCAGATGCCCCAGGGCGGCGGGCTGCCGGCGATCCGTGCGATCGTGCGGACGAGCCCGCACATCCGGATCCTGGTGGTGACGATGTTCCAGGACGACGACAGCGTGTTCGCGGCCATGCGCGCCGGTGCGCGCGGCTACGTGCTCAAGGACGCGGGGGACGACGACATCCGGCGCGCGATCCTGGCGGTCGGCAACGGCGAGGCGATCTTCAGCCCGGCGATCGCGACGCGGATGATGCGGTTCTTCTCGGTGCGGACGGCGGCGGCGGACGACGTGTTTCCGGAGCTCACCGAGAGCGAGCACGCGGTGCTGCGCCTGCTGGCCACGGGCGCGAACAACGACGCGATCGCGGCGCGGCTGGGCTACAGCCCGAAGACGGTGCGCAACTACACGTCGAACATCTTCGGCAAGCTCCAGGTGGCCGACCGCGCGCAAGCGATCATCAAGGCGCGTGAGGCGGGTTTGGGGGGTGGTGGCGGAAGGGGCGGATAAGGGAGCCGACGTGCGTGCGCTTCGGCGCTCGCCGGATGCGCGGGAGCGTGGTGGTGCGGGGTCGGCCGACGGGAGCGGATTGCTGCTGGCAAACCACGGAACCTTTTCCCGGCGGGGAACGTCTGGGCTGTTCAGCTCGGCGTCGACGGACGTTGGGTTGGCTTTCACGCGACCACGCGAACCACAGGATCGATCGCCATGCAGCTCTGGCTGGTGCCCGGCACGGAAGTGAATCGGAATGTTCGGCCGCCCGCGGCGTGCCCATACGCGGGTTGTGGCGGGCGGCGCCCGCGGCTCCTCCAGGCGGTGGCGAAGCCGGTGCGCGGATGCGCCGCGGATGGCGGCGAGCGGTTGGGTGGACTGGGCAGGTCGCGGACGGGCGGGGTGTCGGGGCTGTCGTCGTCTGGCTTGGACGGTGTGCCCGCGTGTCCGTTCGGCAGGGCAAGGGGTCTGGCGGCGGTGCGGACGGTGACCGTGCATCGGTACGTCTGTCGCGCGTGCGGGCGGACGTTCCGGGTGTACCCGGGGGGTGTGGATCGCGGGGACGTGGCGGTGGGGATCAAGCGGTTCGCGGCGGCGTTGCACTTGCTTGGCCTCTCGTTTCGCGACGTGAGCCGTGCGCTGGGGGTGCTGGGGGTGCCGCTGGGGAAGAGTCGGGTGCAGGCGGTGGTGGCGCCGCGGCTGCGGGGGTTGCGGCACCGGTCGGTGTCGATGGCGCCGCTGCTGGGGCGGGTGGTGTTGGGTGGGGCGACCGGAGATGCTGTGGGGAAGGGCAGTGGTGGTGGTGGTGGTGGCGGTGGGGGTGGCGGGGATGATGACGATGCGGCGGCTGCCACGGTCCGGGTGAAAGGCTGTGACTTGACGCTGCGGCGGGCGCTGGACGCTCGCGGCCGGCCGGCGCTGGTGATCGACGGCATCGACCGGGGCTGTAGGCTGGCGGTCGATCGGTGGGTGCGCGACGTGCTTGCGGGCTTCGGGGTGCGGGTGGAGGTGGTGTTCGGGGCGGTGCGGGGCGGGCGGCGGGTGGTGGGATTGCTGGATGCGGGTGGGGATGGCGGCTGTTCGTGGGATGCGGATGGGGATGGCGGCTGTTCGCGGGATGCAGGTGGGGATGGCGGCTGTTCGTGGGATGCGGGTGGGGATGGAGACGATCCGTGGGGTGGCTCCCAGGGGGGGCGCCCCCCCCTGGACCCCCACGCTGGGGGGGTTCCCCCCCCAGACCCCCTAAAGCGATCCCATGTCTATCCGGAGGGCGGGGCGGGGTCCCTGCCAGCGGATGGCGGTGGCGTAGGCTGGGGGTGGCGGGCGTGCGGTGGGCATGGTCGCCGGCGGCCGGGATGGGGTAGGGGCGGGTTTCAAACCCGCCTCGACCGTTGGCGGGGGTGTCGGCGTGCGCGTTGGGGGATGTCGGCGCGGGGCGGGCGACGATGGCCGGGCGCGCCGTGGAATCGGCGGTACCGCGTGGAGGACGATGTCCGCGAGATCCCATGCGGACTTGGTGGCATCCCCCTGGCATCTTGGTCGCGGATCGCAGTAGGAGTCGGTGCTGCTGCTCTTGAGATCGTGGGCGGCGCGTCACGGTGGTGGCGTCTATCGAGCCCGGCAGATGCTGTCGAGAGGCGGAGCCGCGTCGACTGACCGCTCGTTTGACCCTGCGGCACGCGAGCGCGATACTTGCCCCGCCCGCGCCGATGACTCCTCTGCCTGCCATCCCCTTCGCTCGCCTTCGTGCCGTCGTCCTCGACATGGACGGCACGCTGTGGCGCGGCCGCGAGCCGCTGCCGGGGCTCGCGGCGTGGTTCGCGTTCCTCGCCGACCGTGGGATCGCCTACGTCTTGGCCACCAACAACAGCTACTGGGCGCCGGCGCACTACGTCGACAAGCTGGCGGGCTTCGGCGTCGCAGTGCCCGTCGATCGCATCCTCACGTCGTCGGTGGCGACCGGCGCGTGGCTGACCCACCATGTGGCGCGCGGGTCCCGCGCTTACGTCGTCGGCGGGGAGGCCTTGCGCGCCGCGGTGCGCGGCGCCGGGTGCACGCTCGTCGACGGCCTCGAGCCGCCGGCGGACGTGGTGGTCGCCGGCTTCGACATGCACCTGACGTACGTGCGCTTGCGCGACGCCACCCGCCACCTCGCGCGCGGCGCCCGCTTCGTCGGCACCAATCCCGACCGGACGTATCCGGCCGAGGACGGCCTGTCGCCGGGCGCCGGGAGCATCCTGGCGGCCATCGAGGCGGCCGCGGGGCAAGCGCCGATCATCGTCGGCAAGCCGGAGCCGCACCTGTTCGCGGCGGCGTGCGCGGTCTTGGGCGTCGCCCCGGACCGTACGCTGGCGATCGGCGATCGGCTCGACACCGATATCCTCGGCGCGCGGAGGGCCGGGATGTGGTCGGCGCTCGTGACGACGGGCGTCGACGACGCCGAGGCGGCCGTGCGCGGGCCGGTGCGGCCCGACGGGGTGTTCGACGGGCTGGATGCGCTGCGGGTAGCGTGGGGAGGGGCGAGATGATGGCACCGGGGCGGAGCGGCGTGGGACGTGAAGTCGTCATGCGCCTCTGCTCCGAAAACACATTTGCGTCTCGGCGCCGCACCCGGCACCAGTGATCAGTGTCTCGAGATGGGGGCGGATCGCGCGAGCCGCACCCCGACGCTGCAGTCACGGTTGTCGGGGAAGAACCAGGAGCGGTACGCGGCGCTCGCGTTATTCGATGGGTAGTACCACGACCCGCCCCGCACCACCCGGCGGATTCTCGGGCCCGCATCCGGTTCCTCGCGCCCGTCGGGGGCATCGTAGGGATACTGGAAGTCCGGTTCGTCGAGACCCTCGCCCCACAGGCTCGACGTCCACATCGCGACGTTTCCCGCCATGTCGGAAGTGCCGTCCGGCGTATCTCCCTCGGCGAATACCCCAACCGGCGTCGGTCTCTTGATGCGCGTCTCCAGCGTGTTGCCCCGCGCTGCGTCGAACGCCTCACCATATGTGTAGCGCCACCCGGCCGCACCGCGCGCCGCCGCCTCCCACTCCGCCTCCGTCGGCAGCCGATACGTCTTTCCCGTCTGGGCGCTGAGCCACGCCGCGTACGCCCGCGCCTCGTACCACGAGATCCCGACCACCGGCTGAGACGGGTTGTTGAACTGCCCGTCCTGCCAGCAGCGCGGCTCCGTCTCCCGCCCTCCCGGATACAGCTCTGCCAGGTGGGCTTCGAACTCCACTGGCGTCATCGCCAGCCGCCGCAGCCAGCGCTCGTAGGTCTCGTCATCGATCTGCCCGCTGTCATGCCAGCCCTCCAGAGCCTGTGGGTTGTCCCGAATGCCATGCAGAACGTCACGCGCGCTTTGCTTTGGTCCTTCCGCCGTGCCCTCGCCCCGTCGCCAGGCACGGCCGGCCTCGGTGTCCCACCAGCGCTCGTCGTCGTACCCCCCCGCCGCCATGAAGCACGCGTACTCCGCATTCGTCACCGCGTACCGCCCTATCGCGAAGGCCCCGATGGCGACTTCATGCCGCGGGATGTGGGCGCGCTCGTCCTCGCCGGTCTCCGGATCGAAGATCGGCTCATCGTCCCCAATCGGATACACCCCGCCCGGAATCTCCACCATCGGCGGCACGAGGTACTCCCCAAACGGACCCACGCGCCGCTCGAACCGGGGGTCGCCCAGCCAGCCCAGCGCCAAGCCTGCCGCGATCCGTGCGCGCAGGTCCGCATCGCGGTCGCGGCTGCGCTCGACCAGCGCCCAGCGGAGCTCGTCGAGGAATCCGTCCGGCAGTCGTTCTCGGACGCCCGGCTCCGCCGCCGCCCGCCCGGCGAGCACCACGTTCGTCTCCATCACGCCGCGCAGAAAGCCCTCCGGCTCCGCCGCCATCGCGGCTGCCAGGACCGTCGTCTCCTCCCAGCCCGTTGCCGCCAGCGCCGGCAGCTCCTCCGCCGGGGGCAGGCTATCGATCAGCTCCCGCACGCCCGGCACGATCTCCGCCGCCCGCCACGGCGCTCGCACCAGCTCGGGGTTCGGGGCCTTCGCCAGCGCACGCGCCGCGAAGTACTCCTGCATGAGCTGGTGGGCGAACAGCACCTCGTCCTGCCCGCGGTCTTCGTCCACCACCCCCAGCGCCGCCCCCGCCCGCAGCACGTCCTCGGCGTCTTCGCCGCCCGCCAGCCCGAGCGCCTCGTCGTAGCGCACCCGAACCTGCGTCCCTTCGCCCGCGGTCCGCCCCGCCTGCATGCCGTACGCCAGGCGCGCAAGCAACCCGAAGAGCCGCCCGCGCTCGGGCAGCGCGTGCTCGCTCTCCCAGCGCGACGCCTGCACCACCCGCTCGTAGTCGCGTTCGGCGATCAGCACGCCCGGCCGGAACAACCGGTTGTCGCGCTCGATCTCCCGCGCCAGCGCACGTCGCACGAAGCTCGTGAACAACCCCACCCGACTCTCGGGCATCGTGCCTTGCGCCCAGGCGTGCTCGACGAACAGCTTCAGGAAGTACGGCACCCGGATCAGCTCCAACTGATGGGTTCCGGCGACCGCCTCCCACAGCCCATCGGCCATCCCCGGGGCGTATGCCTCGAAGAAGCGCCGCACCTGACCCTCGTCCAACGCCTCGATCTGGACTTGCGGCACACGCAGCTCCGGCGTCGACAGCGGGGCCGAGTAGTCCAGGCTGCGGCAGCTGAACACCACCCGGCTCCCCGTGCCGGCCACCCGCTGCACGTAGGCCCGCCACGCCAGGATTCGCTCGCGGTACTCGCCCGTCGATCGCGCCGGCATCTCGTTGAGGGCGTCGAGCAACAGCACCATCCGCCCCGCCCGCACGAGCTCAGGCAACGGCGGCAGGACTGGGTAACGGTCCGCCCACGCCGCGGCCAGCCAACCCTCAGGATCGGCTGCGTCGCCGTCGCCCGCCGCATACCGGTTCAACTGGATGAAGAACGTGAACACCTCGCCGGTGGCGCGCAGCCCTTCGACGGCCCGTTCGAGCTCGTAGTGGCGCAGGATCGTGCTCTTACCGCTCCCGGGCGGCCCCAGCAACACGATGGCGGGCGCGCCGATGTCCTCCAGGAGCGAAGCAAGGTCGTCGTAGCGCTTCGCCTGCATCTGCCACCGCCCGGCCGCGGCGTCCTCGCCGGCATCGACGAGCAGCGACAGGGCGACGAACCGTTCGTCCAGTCGGTAGCGCGGCTGACTCCACTCCGCGACTCGGCCCAGCCGGTACTCGACCGCGTCGTATCTTCTCAACAATCCGGGGCGGTCATGAGCCAGCCCAGGATGTTCCGAGGTTGAGCGTAGCAGCCCGTTCGGTGATCAGGTCGGCCAGTGCGGGC
>QEVT01000320.1 GCA_003576755.1 bacterium
GTGGGTGCGCAGCGTCGGCCTGCTCGACGGCGACGACGGCCAGGGCGTGCGCGGGAGCGTGACGCTCAGCCGGCCGCTGGCCTGGCAGGCGGCGGTCGAGGCTGCCAACGCCCTGGTCTACGCCGGCTTCGATGACTGGCGGCTGCCGAACGTCAACGAGCTCCAGACGCTGGTCGACTTCGGCCGGTCCGCCCCGGCACTCGACCCGGGGGCGTTCCCCGAGGCCTTCGCGGCGCTGCCGAGCCCGTACTTCTGGACCTCGACGACGCACGCGGCCCTGCCCGGGATGGCGCTCTACGTCAACGTCCGCGACGGCCACGTCTACCGGTGGACCAAGGGCGCGGCCTTCGCGGTGCGCCCGGTGCGCGACGCCGGCGCCGACGACCCCGTGGCGGTGCTCCGCACCGGCCAGGCCGCGGGCTACCGCGGCGACGCCCCGGGCGCCGGCAACGGCGACGACGGCGACCTGCGCCGCGGCCTCGCGCCGCGCTACGCGTGGTCCGACGACGGGGCGGTCGACACGGCGGCCGAGAACGTCGTCGTCGACCTCAACACCGGCCTGGCATGGCTGCGCGACCCGCGCAAGCTCGACGGCCTGGGCGGGGCGACGGGCGTCGGCGGGAACCAGGACCTGCGCGCGGCGGTGGACTGGCAGGCGGCGATCGCGCGCTGCAACGGGCTGGACTACGCAGGGCATGCCGACTGGCGGCTCCCGAACATCCAGGAGCTGGTCTCGATCGCCCAGCCGGGCCGCGACGACGTGCCGCACGACCCGGCCGCGTTCGCCGCGGCGCCGCGCGGCGGCGACGTGGCCAACGTCTGGTGGTCGTCGACGACGGCCGCCGTCGACAAGCCGGGCGCGCGGGCGGGCGAGGCCGCGTGGTTCGTCGAGACCGGGCTCCCGTACGCGCGCCACCACGTGGCGCCGGACTTCCAGCCGCCGAAGTCGCGGCCGGGCTTCGCGCGCTGCGTGCGGGATGCCGATCCCCGCCCGGTGCCCGACCTCTACCGCGCCGAGATCCGGTCGTCGGCGGACCTGGCGGCCGTGACGGTCGCCAGCGCCAGCCCGGGGGTGGAGCGGGTGGGCAAGTTCATCCTCCCCCTCGACGGGGCGGCGCCCGACGCGCCGGTCGGCGTGGCGTTCCAGGACGTCCACCGGCACGCGCTGCACTACGACTTCCTCCGCGCCGCGTTCCCCGAGCGCTTCGGGACGCTGACGCCCGCCGACTACACGGCCATGGTCAGCCCGCGCGCCACGCGCACGTGGCTGGCGGGCGGCCTGCGGACCTTCACGACCGCGGGCGGCGACCGCGTCACGGGCTTCGACGTCTTCGTCGACAGCGACGCCGCGCCCGACCTGCTCACCGCGGCCGAGACCGCGGGGCTCTACCGGCGCCTCGCCCGGGCGTTCCGCCGACCGCTGGTCTACGCGCCGACACAGCCCGGCGCGCTGGCGGCGGCGCTCGGCTGGGACCCGGCGACGGTGCCGCTGGCGTTCCCGGCGCCCCCGCCGGCGCCGGGCTTCGAGGCCTACACCACCGGCGACGGCTACGGCACCGTCCGCCGCATGACGCTCGAGGACCTGGCCGCGGCCGAGGGCAACGGCCGCATCAGCTGGCAGGACATCCTGGTGCTCGACCGCGCGCCGACGGACATCGAGGGCGTGGTCAGCGGCATCGTCACCGGCGAGCGCCAGGGCGACCTCAGCCACCTCAACGTGCGCGCCGCGCGGCGCGGCACGCCCAACGCGTTCGTCGCCGGCAGCCTCGCGGCGTTCGCGCCCTTCGAGGGACAGCTCGTCCGGCTGACCGTGACGCGTGGCGGCTACGCCGTGCGCACGGGCGTCACGCCGGCCGAGGCCGAAGCCTTCTGGGCGGCGCGCCGGCCGGCGCCGGTGGCCATCCCGCCCGTCGACGCCGCCCACGCCGCCCTCGACGACCTGGCGGCGATCGCGGAGGGCGACGCGGGCGGCCGGGCCGCCACGCGCTTCGGGGCCAAGGCGGCGAACCTCGCCCGGCTCTACGCGTTCCTGCCGGCGCGCCACCAGGTGCCGGGCTTCGCGGTCCCGTTCGCGCCCTACGCCGACCTCCTGGCGGCCACCACGATCGCCGACGACCGGTCGGCGCCGCCGGTCGAGCGGCCGCTGGGCGCCTACCTTGCGGACCTGCACCGCGACGACCGCTTCCTCACCGACGCCGCCTACCGCGCCGGCCGCCTGGACGGCGTGCGCGACCGCGTCCGGGCCGCCGGCGCGGTCCCGGCGCCGCTGGTGCAGCGCCTGGCCGACCGCATCCGCGCGGTGCACGGCGACACCACGACGATGGTGCGCTTCCGGTCGTCGTCCAACGCCGAAGATGGGCTGGCGTTCAACGGTGCGGGCCTGTACGACTCGACGTCGGTGTGCGCCGCGGACTCGCTGGACGGCGACGCGGCCGGGCCGTCGCGCTGCGACCCGAACCAGCCGTCCGAGCGGACCATCGAGCGCGGCCTGCGCCGGGTGTGGGCCAGCCTGTGGAACTTCCGGGCCTGGGAGGAGCGCGCGTACTACGGGGTCGACCACCTGGCGGCGGGCATGGCGATCCTCGTGACGCCGGCGTTCCCCGACGAGCGCGCCAACGGCGTGGCGTTCTCGGGCAACCCGCTCCGCCCGACGGCGCCGGAGTACGTCGTCAACGTCCAGCTCGGCGACACCAGCGTGGTGCTGCCCGACCCGGGCGTCCTGCCGGAGCGCGACGTGCTCGACGTCGACGCGGCGGGACGGGTGGTGGGCGTCCGCCGCGTGCGCCCGTCGAGCCTCGTGCCGCCCGGCACGCACGTGATGTCCGACACCGAGCTGCGCGAGCTCGGCGACGTGCTGACGCTGGCGCGCGAGCGGTTCCCGGTCGAGGCCGGCGCCCCGCCGGGCGCCGTCGTCATGCTCGACGCCGAGTTCAAGCTGCGCAAGGGCGACGACCAGCTCATCCTCAAGCAGATCCGCCCGTTCCTGTCGGGCGGCCGCGACGGCCCGGGCGGGGCGTCGGCGCTGCGCATCGACGTCCCGGCGCCGATCGCGCTGTGCTCGATGTGGCGGATCGCCCACCCCATCGCGCGCGAGCACGCCGAGCAGGTGCGGCTCGGGCTCGGGGCGGGCGAGTGGACGGTCGACCTCCGCGCGCCGGTGGGCCCCGCGGGGCTGTTCCCACCGCTGCGCCACGGGCCGGACGCGGTCGAGGCGCTGCCCGAGGGCGCGCCCGCCGTGCGCCTGACGCCCGCCGGCGGCGACCCCCCGGCGTACGACGTCGCGCTCGAGCAGCGCTACGCGCTCGCCGGCGCGCCGCTGACGGTGACGCTGCGCGCCACGCGGGTGGTGTCGGGCGAGCTCAACGTGGCGCGGGTCGACGCCGAGTTCCTGACGACGGGCGTGGCGGCGTCGGTGTCGGCGGGCGCGGGCGAGGCGCCGCAGTACCTCGCGCCGTGCGGGCTGGCGCACCTCGACCCCGAACGGCTCGAGGTCGACCTGGCGGGCGGCCAGCGGGCGGTGCTGCACCTGCGCAAGGGCGCGGGCGGGGGGTTCTGGGCGGGCTACCTGTGGGCGGACCTCGTGGCGGCCGAGGTCGACCTGGCCGCGGGGCGGCGCACGGTCGACGACGACGCGCACCTGGTCTACGACGCGCTGCGCCACAACTGGAACGAGCGCTTCTGGGTGCTCTTCGACCCGCCGCTGGGCGACGCGCACGGCCTCGAGGTGGCGCAGACGTTCCTCGGCGACGGGCGCGAGTCGTTCACGGCGGCGCTGCTCGGCGCCGACCTGGCGCCGTTGCGCCCGCTGGACGTGACCGGCGCCCGGCGGGTCCGGCCGACCGACCCGCCCGACGGCCGCACGGCTTGGCTGCCGTGGGCGGGCCAGCGGCGCGGCGCGCCGGGCTCAGCCCTCGAGGCGGGCGC
>QEVT01000321.1 GCA_003576755.1 bacterium
GTCCCGCCATGGGCGGTGCGCCCGCCGCGCCCCGCGCCGCGCCCGCCGCGACGCCCGCGCCGACACCCGCGCCGACACCCGCCCCCCCGCCAGGCCGCACCTTCGTCGCCCAGCCCACGCTGGTCGTCGGCGCCGGCGGCATCGGGCACCGCATCGTCCTGGCCCTCAAGGCCGCCCTCGTCGAGATCCACGGCCACGTGCCCGCCGGCATCCGGCTGCTCGTGTTCGACATCGACGACGAGCACCTCGCCGTGCCCGTCGGCCACCGCATGGTGCAGCTCGAGCCCGACAGCGAGCGGTTCTGCCTCGGGCCGATCCCCGTCGCCCGCATCCGGCGCAACCTCGACAACCTGCCCACCATCGCCGAACGCCTGCCGTGCCTGCGCGACCTGCCGCCCATCGCCACCGCGCGCGCCGCCAAGGCCCTGCGCCCGCTCGGGTCGCTGGCGTTCCAGTGGCAGTTCCCGCACATCCGGTCCATCGTCCAGCGCGCCATCTGGGCGCAGGCCGGCCGCGACGCCCACGGCGACGCCGCCCTGGCCGTCGACCCCGGCCGCGGCATCAAGGTCGTCCAGGTCGGCTCGCTTTGCGGCGGCACCAACTCCGGGATCTTCATCGAGCTCGGCCGCCTGCTCAGGGCCGAGCTCGAAGACCTCGGCACCCTCGGCGACGCGTGCGTCAGCATCGGCATCGGGCTGCTCCCCGGCGCCTTCCGCGGCGCCAACAGCCCCAACCTCGGCCCCAACACCGCCGCCGCGCTGCACGAGATCGAGGCCGTGATGCTGCAGCCCGACGCGCCCGCGGCCTACCGCAACGGGGCCGTCATCGCCCCCGCCCAGCCGCCGTTCGACATGTACCTCCTGGTCGACGCCGTCGACGAGGGCGGCCGGGTGTGGAACAGCCGCGACGACCTGTGCGAGATGGTCGCCCGCGCGCTCATGCTGCTGGCGTGCACCGCCCTGGGGGACGAAGGCGACGTCGAGCTCGACAACCTCGACGAGGTGCTCGCCGGGCGCACCGCCGACGGGCACGGGCGGTTCTTCGGCAGCCTCGGCCTCGGCGTCCTGGCATTCCCCGCGCCGGCGGTGGCCAGCGCGTGTGCCGATCGCCACGCGCACGCCGTCATCGCCGCCACGCTGCTGCGCCCGGAGACGGAAGCCGACCGTGCCGCGGCCCGCCAGTGGGTCGAACGCCTCGGCCTCGACCCCGACCGACTCGCCGGCGCGCTGGCCAAGGACGACAACCGCGCGCCGCTGCTGGTCGCGCCCGACGTCCCGCCGCACATCAAGCAGGCGCCGCCTGCCGATGTCCCCACCCTCGCCGCGCAGTACCTGTCCGCGTGGGACCGCGTCCAGCTCGAGACCGACGCGCGCGGCTGGATCGCGCTCAACGGCCACGCCCAGGCCGAGCGCCTGCGGCTGGACGTGCGGGCGAAGGTGGCCGACATCGTCGACCATCCCGAGGGCGGCGCCGCCGTCGCACGCGGCCTGCTCGAGACCTTGCAGACCGAGGTCGACGGGCGCCAAAGCGCCCTGGCGCTCTGGCTCGGCACCGCACGCTCCGACCGCGAGGGCCGCCGCCAAGACGTGGCGCAGCACCTCGATGCGCTCCAGCGCGCCGCCGCCGGCCCGTGGCTCGGGCGCGGAGCCCGCGTCCAGCGCGCGCTCGACGGCACGTTCAACGCGGCTGCCGACGCCGCCCGCGCCGCGATCGACGTATGGGTGGCCGAGCAGTGCCAGGCGATCCTGGCGCTCGTCGCCGAGGACATCGCCGGCCAGCGGCGGCAGCTCCATCGCCTCGAGACCCGGTTGGCCGGCGAGATGACGCGCGCGGCGCAAGCGTGGTCGGAGGCCCGCGACCGCCTGACCACGCACACGGGGCACCCCGCGTTGTCGCTGGTCGACGCCCCCTACCTCGACCAGCTCTATGCCGCGGCGGCGCCGGAGCCCGCCGCGACCCTTGATCGGCTGCGCCGTGCCCTGGCGCCTGCCCGCATCGTCGCCGACGACGGCGCCGGCGGCGTGCTGGCCTGCCTCCAGGCCGCCTGCGCCGGGGCGTTCGCCGGCATCGCCGCCATGACCGTCGAGCAGGCGATGCAAGACCGCGCCGACTACTCGCCGCGGGCGCGGCTCGGCGCGTTGAGGCAGGCCGCGCTGCCGGCCGTCAACCTCGACCTCACCCGCCTGCCCGGCGGCGACGCCGCGCTGCAGCGCATCGACGTCGTCGGCGTGCCGCATCAGGCCACCTCGATCCTGCGCGCCGAGGCGCCGCACGTCGTCTCGCTGCACGACCCCCATGCCATCCTGGCGCTGTCGGTCACCGTCGGGCTGCCGTACACCGCGCTGCAGGCATGGCCCGCCTACGCGGCCGCGTACGGGCTGGCACGGCGCGCCCGCCCGTTGCACACCCTCCCCGGCTTCCAGTCCCGCGGCGCCGAGCACCGCCTGGCGCTCGCGCTCGGGCTCGCCTTCGGGTTCATCGACACCCGCGGGACCTGGTTCTACTACCGCCCGGCCGACCCGCTGGCCGAGCCGCATCGGCTCGGCCAAGGCGCCGAAAACGCCGGGCAGACCCTCGCGCGCGAGGACGCGCGCACGGCCGAGATCCTCCAGCGGGTCGAGGCCCACATCGACCGCATCGGCACCGAGCAGGCGCTGGCGGCGCTGGACGCCTGGTGTGCTCCCGCCGCCGGCGACGACGACCTGGCGCGCGACATCAAGCGGCAGGTGCGCGGCTACACCGACCTGCTGCGCCAGAACGACCGGCTGCGAGCCGGGGGCTGATGACATGCGCGACAGCGACCCCATGCGCCCCAACCGCCCGCCCCGCGCGTCCGAGCGGGCGCACCCGGGCGCCCTGGTGATCGGGATCGGCCCCTTCGGCAGCGCGGTGGTCGACGAAGCGCGGCGGCGGATCGCGGAGCGCTGGGGCAAGACGGACAACGTGGTGTTTCTGACCGACGGCGGCGATGCGGAAGCGGCTCGCGATGAGGCGGACGGTGGCGGCACGGCAGACGGCGGCGATGCGGCGGACGTCGACGGCGGCCCGGCGCCGGCCGCGCGCGCCGGCCGCCGGCAGGCCCTCGCCGACCCCGACATCCTCGCCGCCCTGTCGGCCGCCATGCCCTCGGCTGGCCCCCTGCCGCTGCGCGACGCGGTTCGACACGGCCTGCGCGCCGGAACGGCCGACGGGCCGACGGCCGCGCGGGCGCCGGAAGCCAGGCGCATGCGGTTCGAGACCGTCCAGGCCGACCCGCTCGCCGTGTGGTTGGTGGCCGGCGCGGGGGAGCCGGACGCGGCCGGCATCCCCGCCGTCGCGGCACGCCTGCACGCCATCGCCGCCGCCCGCCCGGCCCTGGTGCCGCAGGTGACCGTGCTGCTCGTGCTGCCGCCGGCCGACGCGGTGGACGACCCGACCGCGCGGGCCCGCGCCGGCGACCTCCTCGGGCGCGTGGCCGCGCTGTGCACCGGCCATGGCCGAGCCGTCGGGCCGTCGGTCGCCGGCGGGTGCTGCGTGATCGGCGACACGGCACGCTCGGGCTGGCGCTTGCCCGATCCCGTCGTCGCCGCGGCCGAAGGCGTGGTGCTGCACCTCATGGGCAGGGTCGACGACGCGCTGGACGCCGCCGATGCGCCAACCGTCTCGGGCGCGCCGTTCCGCACTTTCGGCTGGGCCGCGCTCACCTTCCCGAGCGCGACGGCCCGGGCGCGCGTCGAGGCCGCCGTGGCAACCGAGCGGATCGACCGCTGGCTGGGCGGAACGCCGGTCACCGCGGCCGCCCTGGCGATGGCGGTGGACGCCTGGCTGGCGGCCCGCGGCTGGGCGGCGGACGGGTTCCCGCACCGCTGGCACGCGGCCGACGCGGCCGACACGGACAGCGCCGCCGACGCGGCCGGCGACCGGCTCGCCGACGCGGCG
>QEVT01000322.1 GCA_003576755.1 bacterium
AGCGCGGGGCGGGGCCGGGCGGCGGGGGTTGCCCTGCCACGCCGGAGGGAGGCGCGGCGACGGCGAGCGCCACGGCGAGCGCAGCGCCTGCAGCCCTGGCGACGGCGCCGAAGCGTCGGCCGGCCGGCGCGCCCGCGGGGCGACTTGCCGGCCGGCCGACGACACGGCTCATTGGGGCCAGAAGGGATCCGCGCGGCACGCGATGTCCGCGGTGAAGTCCTGGTACACGGCCGACAGGTCCTCGCCGTCCGGCGCATTGCGGTACATGCCGGGCCGGGTGGCCATCGCGCGCAACGCCGCGTCGTCGACGTCGTTGCCGAGGCCGACGGTGTAGAGCTGCGCCCCGCGGGCCCGGGCCGCGTCGGCGGCGGCGATGGCCGCCGACACCGGCACCGGGTTGGCCCGGCCGTCGGTGAGCACGATCAGCACGGCCGTGTTGCGCGCGTCCCGCGCCGCCCCGAAGAGGGCGTCGGCGCCGGCCGCGATGCCGAGGTCCAGACGCGTCGTCAGGTCGACCTCGATCGCGCCGAGCGCCGCGGCCAGGGCCGCACGGTCGCGGCCGAGCGGGACGAGCGTCGTCGCCGCCCGGTTGAACACCACCAGCGCCGCCTGATCGGCCTTCCCGGCGGCGTCCGGCGCGAAGTCCAGGCGGTCGACGAACAGCCGGGCGGCCTCGGCCGCCGCGGCGAGCTTCGGGCGGCCGCTGCGCGTCGGCTCGAGCATGCTCGACGAGGCGTCGAGCACCAGCACGATGTCGGCTCGCGCCTTGTCGGGCCGGCACTGCTCGCGCACGACGAGCGGCAGGTAGATCGGCGCCGGCTTGGGGGTCGCGGTCGGCAGCGGCGTAGGCGGCGGGGGCGTCGGCGTGGGCGGTGCCGGCGTCGACGTCGGCGTCGGGGTCGGGGTCGGCTCCGGCGTGTCGGTCGGCGGCGGGGTCGACGTCGGGGGCTCGGGCGTCGGCGTCGGCGGCACGGCACACGGCTCGGGCACGGTGATCCAGCGCGTCGGCACGACGACGCCGAAGTCGCGGTGCAGGCTGTCGGTGAGCTCCACCCGCCCGCCGCCCAGCGTGTTCACCCCCAGCCCCGTCGGCTGCACCCGATACGTGACGGTATAGGGGTGGTCGAACGGGCCGGCGAGGTTCCACCGCAGGGTCCGACCGTCCGGCCCGACGTCGTCGGGCACGGGGTTGGCCGACCCCGGCACGAGGTCGAGGCCGGGCGGCAGCGCGTCCACCACCGTCACCGACCGCAGGAACGTCGACGCCGTCTGGCGGACGACGTCGCTGAGGATCGCCGCCAGCCGGGCGCCCTCGCCGAAGCCGAGGTAGAGGCGCGGCTCGCTGGCCGCCTGGCGCAGGACGGGATCGCAGTGCGTCCAGGCATAGCACGTCGAGATCACGGTGGCGCCGCGCGACTTGGCGCGCTGAGCGCCGCGCAGCACGCCCGGCACGGCCTCGGCCGTGTAGATCCCCAGCGGCGCGAGGATCACGATCTCGTGGATGTCGGTGTTGCGCGGCCAGGCGCGGGCGCCGTCGTCGAGGATGCGCACGGCCTCCTTGAACCCGCAGTCGAAACACTGCACCTGCGCGTCGAAACGCGACACGACGGGGATGTCGAGGACCGAGACGACGCGCTGCTCCTCGTTGGTCAGCGCCTCCTTGCGCACCGCGCTGCCGCGCTGCATCCACACCACGCCGACCTTGACGTGCGGGTTCTCGCGCAGGTCGAGCTGGTTGACCGCGTTGCGCAGCGCGCTCGTGCGGTCCTTGGGCTCGGAGTAGCTCGGCTTGTACACCTCGTCGATGATGATGACGATGTGCACCGGCGTCCCCGGACAGCCGGGACGCAGGCTGACCGTCACGGCGGTGGTCTGGCACGCCTGGAGCACGCTGGGGCCGACGGCGCGGTCCGCGGTGCACGAGCACGGGCTTTCGCTCCCGCCGCCCGGCTGGCGCGCCGGGGCGGCCCGGCTGGTCGACGCCAGCCCGCCGAGGCTGCCGATCGACACGGCCGCCGCGAACACGGCGGCGAGACACACGGCGCGCTTGCGCGAGGTGAACATGCTTGCGCCTCCTCCTGGCTGGCATGCGCGGCCGCCCGCGCCACGGGTGACCCGCGTGGGTCGGTGGCGCGCCGCACGCCGGAGCCCGACCGGCGGTGCCGTCGGACGGCACGGCGCGGCGGGGGGTGGGGAGCCGGCGGCGGGCGACGTCCGCGCTCGAGAATCTGACATATCCTACCATACCTGTCAACCCGATGGTCCGGGCGGGTCGGGCGGGATGTCAGGCTACGGCCGCGCCCACGGCAGCCACAGGTGGTAGGCCGTGGCCACGACGAGGCCGCCGACGTCGAGGCGGAAGTCCACGGGCCGGCCGTGGGCGTCGCTGAGCTGCATGAACGTGACGCGCGGGCGCCGGCCGGTCGCTGTCAGGCGGCGGAACCGCAGGCTGGCCAACCTGGCGTCGCCGGCGAGCGGCGGATGCGGGGCAAGGAGCGTCGCCGCGACGTGCGCCTGGCCGGCCACCGGGTCGACGGTGTTGGCGATGACCCACGCGCCGGGCGGCAGGTCGTCCAACGCCGCCGCCTGCACGCCGGCGGCCGCGGGGTCGGCGTCGGCGATCGCCGTGGATGCGGCGTCGAAGCGCACCGACACCGCGAAGCCGTACACGCCGCGCGCCCCTCGCACCGTGAGCGGGACGTCGACGACCGTCGCGCCGTCGGCCGCGATGGGCCCGCGCGCCGGGGCGTCGACCAGCCGTACGATCGGGTCCGGGGCGTCGGCTGCTTCGGCCGGCGCGCGGGTGGCGGCCGGGGCGGGCGCGGCGTCCGATGCCGTGCCGCCGCCTTCGAGCGCGGCCGATCCCGGCGTGCCGACCCACCCGGCGCGGCGCCACGGCGCCGGGCACGTGGCGCCCTGGTTCACCGCCACCGCCACGACGTCGAAGAGGTCGACCGCGCCGTCGCCGTTGACATCCGCGCACGGCAGGTCGAGCGGCGGCGCCGCGCCGTAGCGGGCCGTCACGGCGGCGAGGTCGCGCGCGTCGATCGCGCAGTCCGTCACGACGTCGCCGAGCCGCAGGCTGGCGTCGGGCACACGGGTGAGCGCTCCGCCGGCCGGGACGGTGATCGCCGTCGACGCCGCGAGCCCGCAGCGGGCCGTGGCCGCCAGGCGGCGGGCGCCGGCCGCGACGCCGCGGAAGAAGTAGCGGCCGTCGGCGCCGACGGCCGCCGTGCGTCCGTCCAGCGACACGGTCGCCCCGATCGGCGCGGCGAGCGGCGGCGCGTCGAGGCGACCGGCGGCCATCCCCGCGGGCCCGAAGCAATCCGTCGGCGCCGCGGCCGCGACCGCGACGTCGATCAGGCGCGGGCAGCCGTCGCCCGCGACCAGCCGCCGGCCCGTCACGCGGACCGGCCGGCCGAGCCAGGCGTCGAGCTCGACCGGATCGGCGCCGGTCAGCGGCGCGCTCGTCGACCCGTCGCACCCCGCGACCACGAACCCGTCGCCCGGGCAGGCATCGCCCGCGGCGGGGTCGGCGACGCGGTGCTCCAGCCGGCCCACGGCCTCGACCGCGGGCAGGTCCAGGCGGGCGACGTCGCCGACGGCGTGGAAGACCTCCTTCTGGCGGTCTCGGTCGTCGCCGAACCAAAGGACGTGCGCCTGCCCTGCGGCGTCGATGGCGGCGGCCGCGTTGCGGCTCGCGGCGGCCACGGGCGATTCGTCGATGCGGGCCGGTGGTCCCCAACCCGGGGCGCGCCAGGCGGCGCACCAGAGGGTGGACCCCCCGGGGCTGGCGGCGTGCCAC
Source organism: bacterium (assembly GCA_003576755.1). Taxonomy (GTDB): domain Bacteria; phylum Chloroflexota; class Anaerolineae; order Epilineales; family Epilineaceae; genus UCB3. Next base: position 3,806 of record QEVT01000322.1, read on the forward strand.
ACGACCAGCGCCGAGCCGGCAGGGCCGCCGGCGACCGCCGGGCGGTCGGCCTCGGGCGCGCCCGGCGCCGACACGCGCGCGCCCGCGCTCCAGGCGTCGACGTAAC
>QEVT01000323.1 GCA_003576755.1 bacterium
GAGACGGTGATCAGCGTCGTCCGCGGGGCACAGTCCGGAGCGGCTCAACAGGATGCGCCTTGCAGCGGACTGCCGACCCAGCCCCTGCTGAACGCTTACACCGATATGTCTGAGGGAATCGTGCATGACGCGGGGCGGGTCTTGACGATTCGGTAGTATGTGTGATATAGTAATTTAATCCTGACTTACGCAACACCGTAGTTGTGCAAGCTGCATGATGTGGATGCGGTCACTCGGCCGCCATGAAGGGATGGTGCTCCAATGAGGAGTTCGACATGAGAATCGAAGTGTTGGCGCTTGGCGCTCTCATTACGCTGCTAATACCAGCGACATCGCACGTGGTATCGGCACAAAGCCCCTGCCCGCCCACACAGGTTACGATGCCACTGGACGTCATAGCGATGATAGGCGGCGACTACAGCGATTTCGGCTTCTCCCAGGAGCCAACGACCTCGAACATCTCCATCGGGCAGTTTGCCAATGCACACTCGATGACCGAGGACTTCGTCTTGGGCAACACATCTGGAGCTGCCCAGATCGTGGCTACCAGCTCGTGGCTGGCGCCGATAAGTCAGAACGGATCCATCGTCGAAACCATCACCTACTTGGCCGACGGATCGAGCTGTGTCTTGGCCGGAATTGGAGACGGGGCGGAAATCGGGACAGCAATCTCCCAGATGGGAAGCAGTGATATCCTGTTCAACGAATGGCCGCAAAGCGCCTGGTTCAAGCTGAACGGCACGACCGTCACCGGCTTGAACACCGCGGCGCTTGCTTTGCACCCCGACCCGCTGAGCCTGGCAGATTATCAGACAGCGGTTGTCGATCGCTACGAAGACAGCGACTTCGATCCCGACCTATCCGGCAGCCAGATGGCCAGCGAAGACATGCGCCAAGCGGAACGCCCGGAGACGAGTCGACCGTTGGTTCTCGCGACGCTTATGAGCGCGCTTGGCGTTCTCGCGGTATGGGCGGTGCGCCGCTTCCGATAAGAAAGACGTTCCCACTCTGATTTCGCACCGCTGAAGATCTCAAAGCCGACCCTGTACGACTACCTCGACCGCCGAGCAGGCCACCTCCGGGCCTTAGCGTGCGAAATTTCCCGTTTACTACGCAAGCCCCGACCCGACCCCATCCGCCACTTCCACCATCCACCATGTCCAATTATGTCGAGCTGCACCTCCACACCCACTACTCGTTCCTCGACGGCGCGAGCGCGCCCGACGACCTCGCCGCACGCGCGGCAGCGCTCGGGATGCCGGCGCTGGCGGTCACCGACCACCAGGGCCTCTACGGCGCCGTCAAGTTCCGCAACGCCTGCCGCGCGCACGGCATCCGGCCGATCTACGGCGCCGAGGTCACGGTGGCGGGCGGCGCGGGGAACGCGGGGGATGCGGGCGGCGCGGGAAATGCAGAGGATGCGGGCGGCGCGGGCGGCATGGGGAATGCGGCGGGCACGGGGGGTGCGGGGCGCACGGTCGCGGGCGGCGCGGCGGCGGGGAGGGGCACCGGGACAGGCTCCGCGCCGCTCCCCGCCGGCCACCTGACGCTGCTGGTCGCCTCCGCCGCCGGCTGGGCCAACCTGTGCCGCATGCTCTCGGCGGCCGGGCTGGCCGGCACCAAGCGCGACCGGCCCGTCACGTGGGACCTCCTCGCGCGCCATGCCGACGGGTTGGTGTGCCTCACCGGCTGCCGCGACGGCGTCGTCGCCGCGCCCGCCCGCCGCGGCGACCGCGCCGCCACGCTCGCCGCCGCCCGGCGCCTGGCCGGGATCTTCGGGCCGGACCGCTGCTACGTCGAGCTCCAGCGCCACCTCGACGCCGGCGACCGCCGGCTGGGCGCCACCCTCGTCGGCGTGGCGCGCCACCTCGGGCTCCCGCTCGTCGCCACCAACAACGTCCACTACGCCACGCCCGACGGCTTCCGGCTGCAGCACGTGCTGGCCTGCATCCGCACCCGCACCACGCTGGCGACCGCCGGCGCCCACCTCTACGCCACCCCGCACCGGTACCTCAAGGGCGGCGCGGCCATGGCCGACCTCTTCGCCGACGTGCCGGAGGCCGTCGCCAACACCGTGCACATCGCCGAGCGCTGCGCGTTCACGCTCGACCTGGCGGCCGCGCGCCTGCCGGCGTTCCCGGTGCCGCCGGGCGAGACCGCCTTCAGCCACCTCCACGCGCTGTGCCACGCCGGCCTGCGCGCCCGGTTCGACCCCGTCACGCCCGCCGCGGCCGCGCAGCTCGCCCGCGAGCTGGCCGTCATCGAGGCGCGCGGGCTCGCCGACTACTTCCTGGTCGTCCACGACCTCGTCGCCTTCGCGCGCGGCCGCGGCATCCTGTGCCAGGGCCGCGGCTCGGCCGCCGGCAGCCTGGTGGCGTACGTCCTGGGCATCACGCCGGTCGACCCGCTGGCCCACGACCTCTTGTTCGAGCGGTTCCTGGCCGAGGACTCGCACGCCACGCCGGACATCGACATCGACTTCGCCGGCGACCGGCGCGAGGAGGTGATCCAATACGTCTACGACCGCTGGGGCCGCGACCACGCCGCCATGGTGGCCAACGTCGTCACGTTCCAGGCGCGCTCGGCCCTGGCCGACGTCGGGCGGGCGCTGGGCTTCGGGGCCGACGACCTGGCCGAGATCGGCGCGCACGTCCACGCCCGCGGCGCGGCGGGCGTGGCCGCCGACCTCGGCGCCGCCGAGCGCTTCGCCGGGCGCGCCGACCACCGGCCGTGGCGGCTGCTCGGGGAGCTGTGCGCCGCCATCGACGGGTGCCCGCGCCACCTGTCGATCCACGTCGGCGGCATGCTGGTGACGGCGCGCCCGCTGGCCGAGCTCGTGCCGCTCGAGCCGGCGACGATGCCGGGCCGCGTCGTCGTGCAGTGGGACAAGGACGACGTCGAGGACGCCGGGCTGATCAAGATCGACGTGCTCAGCCTGCGCACGCTGGGCATGGTCGCCGAGTGCTTCGACCGCGTCCGCGCCGCCGGCGGCCCCGACCTGTCGGTCGACACCGTCCCGGCCGACGACCCCGAGGTCTGGGCGATGCTCGGCGCGGCCGACAGCCTGGGCTGCTTCCAGGTCGAGAGCCGCGCCCAGATGGGCCTCCTGCCGCGCCTGCGCCCGACCGGGATGCACGACCTCATCGTCGAGGTCGCCCTCATCCGCCCCGGGCCGGTGCAGGGCGGGATGGCCAAGGCCTACCTGGCCCGGCGCGACGGCGAGGCGCCGGTGACGTACTGGCACCCGGACCTGGCGCCCGTCCTGGCCGAGACGCTCGGGGTGCTGGTGTTCCAGGAGCAGGTGCTGCGGGTGGCGATGGCGCTGGCCGGCTTCAGCGGCAGCCAGGCCGACGGGCTGCGGCGGGCGATGAGCCGCAAGCGCTCGCGCGCGGCGATGGAGGCGCTGCGGGCGGACTTCGTGGCCGGGGCCGGGGCGCGCGGCGTGGACGCCGCCGCGGCGGGCGGCGTCTTCGACCGGCTGCTGGGGTTCGCGGGCTACGGCTTCTGCAAGAGCCACGCGGCAGCCTTTGCCCGGCTGGCCTACGTGACGGCGTGGCTCAAGCGCCACCACCCGGCGGCGTTCTACTGCGCGCTGCTCAACCACCAGCCGATGGGCTTCTACGCGACGCGCGTGGTGGTCGAGGATGCGCGCCGGCACGGCCTGGCGCTCTTGCCGCTCGACGTCAACCGCTCGGGCGCGGCGTGGGCGGTGGAGGACGGCGCGCTGCGGGTGCCGCTGGGCCGGCTGAAGGGCATGTCGGCGGGGGTGGCGGCGGCGATCGTCGCGGCGCGCGCGGCCGGCGGGCCGTTCGGCAGCCTGTGGGACTTCGCGCGCCGCACGCGCGCGCCGCGGCCGGTGGTCGAGCGGCTGATCCGGGCGGGGGCGCTGGACGGGCTG
>QEVT01000324.1 GCA_003576755.1 bacterium
CCGGCGCCGACCCCGGAGCCCGCGACGGACACGCCGCCGCCCCCCCGCGACCCGACGGCGACCGTGCCGTCGGTGCCGTCGGTCACGCCGTCGGCGCCTCCCAACGCGCCGCCCACGGCCGACGCGACCGCCGGCGCGGCGACGCCCACGCCGACCCTCGGCCCCACCAGCCCCGCACCGCCTGCGGCGCGCATCATCCTGCCCATCGCCCTCGCGGGATCGTGGCCGCCGCCCGCGCCCGGCGCATTCGACCCCGGTCACCCGAACGACGGTCTGCCGGGACCGCCGGTAGCCGCCCGCGGCTTCCGCCGCCACTGAAAGGCGTAGACCCTTGGCCAAGCGCAACCCCGCGCCCCGTGCGCGACCCGCCCACGGCGCGGCGGGCACCCAGATCGAGATCGGCGCCGGCGGAGTCGTCGCCATCCTGGCCGTCGCCGGCCTCCTCGCGGCCGGCGCCGTCTGGCTCGTGCGCGGGCGGGCAGCCCCGTCCGGTGCGCCCGCGGGCAGCCCGACCGCGATGGCCCAGGCCGTGCCTGCCGGCGCGACGGCCGTCCCGTCCGGCCGCACCGCCGAGGGCGATCCGTTCATCGGCAGCGCTTCGGCGCCGGTCACCATCGTCGCGTACTCGGACTACCAGTGCCCCAACTGCCGCCAGTTCGCCCTGGAGGTCCTGCCGTGGCTCCGCCAGACATGGATCGCCCGCGGCACGGTGCGCGTGGTCTTCCGCGACTTCCCCGTCCGCGGCCCCGAGTCGATCGACGCGGCGCTGGCCGCCCAGTGCGCCGGCGACCAGGGCCGCTATTGGGAGATGCACGACCGGTTGTTCGAGGCTCAGTCGGGGGAGAACACCGGCGCCTTCGGCGGCGAGCGGCTGCGCACGCTGGCCGCCGCGGCGGGTCTCGACACCGGCGCGTTCGACGCCTGCATGTCCGCCGCGACGCACCGCGCGCGGATCGATGCCTCCGCGGCCGCCGCGCGCGCGCAAGCGTTCGAGGGCACGCCGACCTACCTCATCAACGGGCGCAAGACCCAAGGAGCCATCCGCATCGCGGATTGGGAGCAGCTCTTTCAGCTGTACCAGCAAGACTTCGCGCGCGCCACACAAGGGACGTCCCGGTGACGGCGCGCCCGCTGTCACCGGTCGTCGTCGGGCGTGCCGGGGTCGAGCACCTCGATCCGAATGCCGCCGCAGGCCAGCTGCGCGTCGCGCGCCGTGCTTTCCACCAACGCCAGCGACTCCTTGAGCATGCGAAGGATCTCGCCCCGGGAGGCGCGTCCGCCGTAAGTACCTGTATAATCCATCAGCAGGCGATCGGGTTGCATGGCGGGCTCCGTGGCGGGTCGTGATGGCGTGCGCCGATCGCGCGATGGTCAGGCGTGCGCTGCGATCGCCGTGTTCGCGATTGTAGGGAGCGCGCCGCGCAGGCGCAACCCGGACCGACATCGGGCGTATACGAACGCGGAGCGGGGAGGAGTCCATGGAAGGTGAAGCTGCCTGGATCGAAGCCGCCGGCGCGGGCGACAAGCGTGCGTTCGAACGGCTCGTGATCGCCTACCAGAAGCCGGTCTACAGCTTGGCCTACCGCATGCTCGGCAACGCGCGCGACGCCGAGGACGCGGCGCAGGAATCGTTCGTGCGCTGCTACCGGGCGCTGGGCAGCTACGACCGCCGAAGGCCGTTCTCGACGTGGCTCCTGTCCATCGTGGCGCACCACTGCATCGACCGCCTGCGCCGCCAGCGGCTGCGCGAGGTGTCGCTCGACGGCTTGCCGACGTGGCGCTGGATGCCGGGCGACGCCGTCGACCCCGAGGCCGCGGCCGAGGCGGGCGAGCTGACCGATCACATCGGCGGCCTCTTGCTCAAGCTGCCGGAAGACTACCGCCTGGCGCTGGTGTTGCGCTACTGGCACGATCTCGGCTACGAGGAGATCGGCGAGATGACGGGCCAGACGGTGTCGGCGGTCAAGAGCCGCCTGCACCGGGCGCGCCGCCAGCTCGCGGAGATCATGGTGCTCGGCGGCGGCCGCGGCCCGCTGGCGCCCGACGGCGCCGACGACCCGCGGGCTTCCGCCACGCCCATCCAGTCAGGAGGAGTGCACGCATGCACTGCAACGATGCCCGCCATCTGATGGCGGAGGTTCTCGACGGGGCCGACGACGGGCCGCTCGTGCCGCACCTGGCCACGTGCCCCGACTGCGCTGCCGAGTGGCGCGCGCTGGGGTCGCTCGAAGCCTGGCTCGAGGCACAGTCCCTCGACGAGCCGCCGGCGCACCTGGCGCACCGGGTCATGCACCGCCTCGAGCTCGACGCCGCAGGCGCCGCCCTCGAGGCCTGGCGACGCAGCCTGCTCCAGATCGGGGCGATCCTGGCCGGCGTCACCGCCCTCGCGCTGGGGGGCGCCATCGTCTTCTTCGACCTCCCGGTGCGCACACACGCCGTGGTGCTCGGGGCCTGGGTCATGGACATGGCACGGGCCGCCTGGCGGTGGGTGGACGCCAGCCATTCCGGCGCCGGTGGCGCCGCCCTGTGGCTGGTGTACGGTGGGCTGGCGATCGCCATCGCCGCGATCTGGTTCGGGGCGCTGGTGGTGCCGCGCACGGCGCTGGCCGACCGCCGGTCGCACGACACGTGACGGCCGGTCGGCGATGAGCCCGCGCACGCGCATGCATCGGCGCAGGCATGGCCGGCCGGCTGCAACCGCGCGCCGGCACGCCGGCGCGCGGCGGCTGGTTGTCCGCGCCCAGTCCACCGCCCGCGCGCTCTGGTCCGCCCGCGTGCCGCTGGCGCTGGCGCTGGCGCTGACGGCCATGGTCGCGCCGCCGGTCGCGGCACAGCCGGCGCTGGAGAGCTGCACGCGGTTCGGCGACGTCGTCGTCGCGCGCGGCGAGGTGCTGGCCTGCAACCTCAACGTCGTCGGCGGCCGACTCGACGTGGCGGCCGGCGGCGAGGTCGCGGGGAGCGTCAACGTCCCGTTCGGCGACGCCCATGTGGCCGGGGTCGTCGGCGGCGACCTCTACGCCGGCGGCGACGCGACCGTCGACGGGACGGTGCGCGGCACCGCGTTCACCGCCGGCGACCTCGTGGTCCGCGGCACCGTCGACGGCGACGTGTCGGCCAACGGCGACATCGACGTCAGCGGCCGCGCCGCCGGCGACGTCGAGTCCTTTGCCGGTGGGGCGACGATCGCGGGCGCCGTCGGCGGCGACGTGCGGGTGAGTGGCGGTCTGACGCTCGCCGAGTCCGCCGTGGTCGGCGGCGGCTTCCAGGCCGGCGGCGAGGTGCGCCGGGCAGCGGGGGCACAGGTGCTCGGGCCGGCCGCCGGCAGTGGCACGCCAGGGGCGTTCCCGCGCTGGGCGTCCATGGCGTTCAAGACGCTGCTCGTGTTGTCGATGGTGCTGTTCGGCGCCCTTTTCACGGGCCTCATGGCCACGGTCGCTCCCGGCGCGCTGGCCACGGTCCGCGCGGCCCTGGCCCGACATGCCGGCATGTCGCTCGCCGCCGGCACCCTCGTCGTGCTTCTGATCGTGCCGGTGGCCGTCATGCTCGCCTTGCCGGCCGTCGTCATGGCATCGCTGTGGGTGGTCATGGCGCCGCTTCTTGGTGTGCTCGGCGTGGTCTGGCTGGCCGCGGCGTGCTTCGGCGCGGTGGCGCTCGGCACCGGCGTCGGTGCGGCGCTGGCCCCGGGGCGCGCACCGGCGACCCAGGCGGCGGTGGGCGGGGGCGCAGGCGCGCTGGCCGCTGCGGCGGCGCTGATGGTGGGCTTTCGCGGCTGGCCGTTGCTCTGTCTCGTCGTCGGCCTCGGCCTGCTCGTCCTTGCCTGGCTGTCGGGCGCCGTCTGGCTCACGGCGTTCGGGAACCGACGGTGGCCGCGGACCGGAGCGGCGCCCGCC
>QEVT01000325.1 GCA_003576755.1 bacterium
CGGGGTGCGCGGGCGGGCCCGACGGTGCCGCGACCGGCGCCGCCAGCGCCCCGACCGCCCTGGCCGTCGTCGCGACACCGGGCGACGTCGGCGCCTCCGGACCCGCTTCGGCCGCCGGAACGGCGGCCACCGAGGCCGTCGTGCCCACCGCCGCCGACGCGGGCGACGGACCGGCCCCGGCGCCCGCCCCCACCAACGTCGCGCCCGACGTCGTGATGGTTGACCGCATGACCATGGTCGGCCCCGAAAGCTTCCTCGACGGGTACGCGCCCCGCAACCCCGACGGGACGGTGAACGCCGTGGTCGAGATCCCCGCCGGCACGACCGCCAAGTGGGAGGTCACCGACGACGACGGCAACCTGCACTGGGACGTCGAGGACGGCCAGCCCCGCATGGTCCAGTACCTCGGCTACCCGCTCAACTACGGCATGGTGCCGCGCACCAAGCTCGCCGAGTCGATGGGCGGCGACGGCGACCCGCTGGACATCCTCGTGCTCGGCGACGCCCTCCCGCGCGGCACCGTCGTGCCGGTCCGGGTGGTCGCGGTGGCGCGGTACACCGACGACGGCGAGCGCGACGACAAGCTCGTCGCCGTCCGCCCGGGCACGCCGTTCGCGGACGTCGACGGGCTGCCCGAGCTCGAGGCGTCGTTCGGCGGCGTCGTCGCCATCGTCGACACCTGGTTCCTCAACTACAAGGGGCCCGGCGTGTTCGAGGCGCTGGGCTGGCAGGACGCCGGCGAGGCCATGACGCTGCTCGACGCCGCGGCCGCCGCGTACGCGGAAGGGGCGCCCTAGCCTCCCCCGTCGCGCACCCGCGGCACCGTCACCCGCACCCGCGTCCCGCCTCGGGGCGCGGCGTCCATCACCAGCTCGGCGCCGAGCGCCGCCGCCCGCTCGCGGATGCTCGTCAGGCCCAGCCCGCCGCGGCCGGCGACCGCCGCCGGGTCGAACCCGCGGCCGTCGTCGGCCACCTCGACCGTGGTGGCGTCTCTACCGCACGTCAGACGCACCGAGACCGCCGTCGCCCCGGCGTGCTTGAGCGTGTTGTTGAGCAGCTCCTGCACGATGCGGTACAGGTCGCCCTCGATCGCTTCGTCGATGTCGCAGCCCGCCGGCGCCACCAGCTCGGCGCGCAGCCCCGCCCGCTGCTCGACCGCCTCGAGCCGGCGGCGGACCGCGCCGACGAAGCCCTCGGTCTCGAGCTCGAGCGGGCGCAGCTCGAACACCAAGAGCCGCATCTCCTTCAGCGCCTGCTGCGCCGTCGCCGACAGCCGTTCGAGCGTCGCCGGCAGCCGGTCCGCCGCGCCGTCGCCCGAGGTCGCCAGGCGCTGGCCGGCCGCCGCCAGCAGCGTCAAGCTGTACAGCGACTGCGTCACCGAGTCGTGCAGCTCGCGCGCCAGCCGCTGGCGCTCCACGATGGCCGCCGTGCGCTGTGCGTCCGCCAGCAGGAGCGCCACACGCTGCTCGAGCTCGCCGTACGAGGCGGCGAGCTGGCGCGCCATGTCGTTGAACTGCGCGGCCAGGTCCTCGATCTCGTTGCCCGTCCGCACCGTCAGCGACTGGTCGAAGTCGCCGCCGGCCACCGCGCGCGCCGCGTTGGTCAGGTCGCGGATCGGCCGCGTGATGCGCCGCACGCCGACGGCCGTCACCAGCGCCGGCACCAGCACGCCGAGCGCCAGGAGCCCGATCAGGAACTCGCGCCAGCGCCGGCTCGGCTCGAGCAGCGTCGACCACTGCTCCTCGTTGACCAGCCCCCACGGCGTGCCCGGCACCGGCGCGAACCCCGCCACGATGTCGCGGCCCTCGACGTCCCGCGTGCGCAGCGCGCCCGCCTCGCCGCCGACGACCGACCGAACCGCGGCCAGGCCCGCGTAGTCCGCGCCGATGCGGTCGCTGTCGGAGTGGTAGAGCACGCGCCCGGCCTGGTCGACCACGTACAGCGCGCCGCTCTCGCCCAGCCGCAGCCGGACGATGCTGCCGTAGAACGCGCTCACCTCGGTGGCGCCCAGCCGGAACATCCCGGCCAGCACGCCCGCCAGCTGCCCCTGCTCGCCCAGCACCGGCACGCCCAGCGCGATCACCGGCACGCCGCCGATGGTCAGCGCGTCGGAGAACACCGGCTCGGCCCGGCGGACCAGCTCCTGGAAGAACGGCTGCCCCGACCACGCCTGCCCCACGAGGTCGCTCCGCCTCGGCAGCGCGTGCGTCACCACCCCGTGGCTGTCGAGCAGCACCACGCCGGCGTCGAAGACCACCAGGCGGTTGCGCGCCCGGTCGAGCGTGGCGCGGCGCTCGACCGCGCTCGGGCCCGCCGCCGTCAGCGCGCGCGCCACCGCGTCGAGCGTCCCGACGAAGTCGGTCAGGCCGGCGGCGAGCTGGCTGGCCGACAGGCGCGTCACCTCCTCCTCGCGCGCCACCGCCAGGTCCGCCGTCACCTGACGGTACGCCATGAACGACACCAGCGCCACCGCGATCAGGATGATGGCGGTGGGGACGAACGACCACGCCACGATCTGGACGGCGAGACCGGCGCGGCGCGGGGGGCTCATGCGGCGGGTTGCGACCGCGGCGGCGGGCTCACGCCGACCCGCGCTGGGCGGCGTCGATCGCCCGGCACGTCTCGGCCATCGTGGCCGCCACGGGGGCCTGGCCGAGCGTGAGCACCCGGTCCCATGCCGCTTCCGCCAGACGGGCCGCCTCGCCCATGTTGGCGAAGATCTCCGCCGTCACCGAGTAGCCGTTGCGCTGGCCGTGCGCGAACGCGTCGAGGTCCATGTCGCGGGTCTGCTCCGGGAACTCGTCGCGGATGTAGCGGATCCAGTCCGCCACCAGCGACACCCGTGCCGGCTGCAGGAAGTTGGCGCGCGCCATCGCCCGGCCGTAGTCGGCGCCGATCAGGAACTTCAGCAGCTCCCAGGCGGCCTCGGGGTGGCGCGTGCCGGCGTAGATCCCGAAGCCGTCGGTGGTGGCCAGCGTCACGCGCCGGCGCGGGCCGGCCGGGAAGGGCGCCACGCCGACCCGGAAGCGCGCGTTGGTCAGGATGTCCTTGAGCGCCCACGAGCCGTCCTCGACCATCGCCAGCCGCCCGGCGGCGAACGCGTCGCGCGTCGGCATGTTCTCGACGTCGAGGAAGCCCGCCATCACGCGGTCGTCCCAGATCCGCGCGCGCAGCCATTCGAGCGCCTCGATCGCCGGCGGGTCGGCCATCCGGCAGCGCGCCGGGTCGTCGGGGTCCACGAGGTGGCCGCCGAAGCCGTTGACGTGGATCTGGATGCGGTCCCAGAACACGTCGAGCATGCTGCCCCACACCGCCGGCCGCCCGTCGGCGTCGTGCCCGGACGTCACGGCGCCCATGGCGGTCCGGTAGTCGTCGTAGGTCCAGTCGGCGGTCGGGTAGGCCACCCGGGCCGCGTCGAACACGTCCTTGTTGAAGTACAGCGCCAGGGCGCCGTGGTACTTCGGCAGCCCGAACTGCCGCCCGTCGCGGGCGAAGAAGCTGCGGTACTGGGCGGCGTCCCATTCCGCGATCGTGGCCGCGTCGAGGTCCGCCGCCACGAAGCGCCGCAGGTCGAGGCAGTAGTCGCGCTGCGCCCAGATCGGGAAGTAGTCGCAGCACCCGGCGAACACGTCCGGCGCGCTGCCGGCCTCCATCGCCGCGCCGGTCTTCTCGCCGACGTTCTCGGGGTCGGGCGTGTAGAACACCCGGATGTTGGGGTGCTGGGCGTGGAACTGCTCGAGCAGCTCCTGGGCCATCGGCGGGAACCAGTCGGTGCGCCAGTCCTGGTACACCAGCTGGACCTTGTCGCGGACGCGCGGCGCGGGCGGCGCCGCGGTCGGGCCGCAGCCGCCGACGGCGGCGCCGGCGGATGCCGCGCCGGCCAGC